>NZ_CAXAQM010000037.1:0-49831 GCF_963970525.1 Pseudomonas sp. EA_65y_Pfl1_P113 | reverse complement strand
AGCGTTACACGCTGCTGTCAACACCTCTTTTTCTCCGCTTTCGACCGAGAGGATCGAAACGTTAATAGAGCCAAACAACACCGCCCTACCAACTCCTTCTGGGCTTCGATCAACTGAAGCAACTCGCTGTCGAATTTCGCATAACTCTTTGTTTACCAAAGAGTTTTCCGTTTCGACTGCGCCGGAAGTGGGGCGAATTATAGACTTCCAGAATCTGCCGTCAACCCTTAATTTTGCTTTTTATATCAATTAGTTAGGATTGATCAAAAAACCACCAGAAAGGCCACGATAACGCCCTCTATATAGAGGGGAAGACTCAGATAACACCCCGCCCCCTCAGGGCAGCCACGCTGGCCACACCCAATCCCAGCACATCCTGCAGCACTTTCGCCGTATGCTCCCCTAATAGAGGAGGCGCACTCCGGTACTCCACAGGGGTCTTGGACAACCGTATCGGACTGGCAACCTGAGGCACCATCCCCGCCAGCGCATGGGGCAACGCCATCGCCAACCCGCGCGCTTTGACCTGTGGATCGGCAAACACTTGAGCCAGGTCATTGATAGGCCCGCAAGGCACACCGACCCGCCCCAACTGTGACACCCACTCAGCCGTCGTCTTAAACACCGTAGCTTGGCGAATCAACGGAATCAGCTCTGCACGATTGGCCACTCGCACCTTATTAGTAGAGAAACGCGGATCATCCGCCCACTGAGGCTGCCCAGCCACCTCAGCAAACTTACGAAACTGTCCGTCATTACCCACCGTCAGGATGAAGTCACCATCGGCCGTGGGAAAATCCTGATAAGGCACAATATTCGGGTGAGCATTGCCCAAGCGCTTAGGCGCCTCCCCTGTTGTCAGGTAATTCATCGCCTGGTTAGCCAGGCAAGCCACCTGCACATCCAGTAACGCCATATCAATATGCTGCCCGCCACCGTCATGGTCCCGATGAGCCAGCGCCGCCAGTATCGCTACGGTCGAGTAAAGCCCCGTAAGAATGTCAGTCAGGGCCACGCCAACCTTCACCGGCCCAGCACCGTCATCACCCTCGGGCCTGCCCGTCAGACTCATAAGCCCGCCCAGCCCCTGAATCATGAAGTCATAGCCAGCACGCGCCGCATAAGGCCCCGTCTGACCAAAGCCGGTAATTGAGCAGTAGATCAACTCCGGATTGATCTCCTTGAGCGACTCATAATCCAGCCCATACGCCGCAAGACCACCCACCTTGAAGTTCTCGATGAGGATGTCCGACTTGGCCGCCAAGTCGCGCACCAGTGCCTGCCCCTCCGGCCGCGTGAAATCGATAGTCACGGACTGCTTATTGCGATTGGCCGACAGGTAATACGCCGCCTCACTGGTGTTCTCGCCATAGGCATCTTTAAGGAAGGGCGGCCCCCACGCACGCGTGTCGTCGCCATTGCCCGGCCGCTCGACCTTAATTACCTCTGCCCCAAGGTCCGCCAGGATTTGCCCGGACCAGGGACCCGCCAGTACTCGCGATAAATCCAGTACCCGCAGATGCGAAAGCGCGCCCATGCCGTACTCCCGTTAATAGAAAGCCTGAAGACCGGTTTGCGCACGCCCTAAGATCAGTGCATGCACGTCATGAGTGCCTTCATAGGTGTTCACCACCTCGAGGTTGACCAAATGGCGCGCCACCCCGAACTCATCGGAAATACCGTTGCCACCCAACATATCCCGCGCCATACGCGCGATATCCAGCGACTTGCCACACGAGTTGCGCTTCATGATCGAAGTAATCTCCACCGCTGCAGTGCCTTCATCCTTCATACGACCCAAGCGCAGGCAGCCTTGCAGGGCCAGAGTGATCTCGGTCTGCATATCGGCCAGTTTCTTCTGGATCAATTGAGTCGCCGCCAATGGACGACCGAATTGCTGACGATCCAGAGTGTATTGGCGAGCGGTGTGCCAGCAGAACTCTGCGGCGCCCAAAGCCCCCCAAGAGATGCCATAGCGGGCAGAGTTAAGGCAGGTGAAAGGCCCTTTCAAACCACGCACATCCGGAAAAATGTTCTCTTCGGGCACGAATACGTTCTCCATGACGATTTCACCCGTAATGGAGGCGCGCAACCCGACCTTGCCGTGAATCGCCGGGGCGCTCAGACCTTTCCAGCCTTTCTCCAGGACAAAACCACGAATATCACCGGCATCGTCCTTGCCCCAGACCACAAATACATCCGCGATCGGGCTATTGGTGATCCACATCTTCGCGCCGGTCAGGCTGTAGCCGCCGTCTACCTTACGAGCACGGGTAATCATCGCGCCCGGGTCGGAACCATGGTCGGGCTCTGTCAGGCCAAAACAGCCGATCCATTCGCCAGAGGCCAACTTCGGCAGGTACTTCTGTTTCTGCGCCTCAGTGCCAAACTCGTTGATAGGCACCATCACCAGTGACGACTGCACACTCATCATCGAACGGTAGCCCGAGTCGACACGCTCCACCTCACGCGCAATCAACCCATAGCAGACATAGTTCAAACCGCTGCCACCGTACTGCTCGGGAATCATCGCACCGAGCAGCCCGGTCTCACCCATCTCGCGAAAAATTGCCGGGTCGGTCTTTTCATGGCGAAAGGCTTCGAGCACACGCGGTGCCAGCTTGTCCTGGGCGAATTGCTCAGCACTGTCGCGCACCATGCGCTCTTCTTCGGTGAGCTGTTGATCCAGCAGCAGCGGATCGATCCAGTTGAAGCTTGCCTTACTAGCCATGAATAAGTCCTCGCGGAGAAAATCGGAAGTCGTGTAATGAGCCTAGGCCCCCCAGGCGCACAGGGCAAACGAGGTTTCCGCATAGGGTTGTGCTAATTTGTCACTTCGTAACGACCAAGAAAGGCCCATCAGCGCTTTATGAGTGAGGACACGGTATATGCGCAGGAAAATTCCCAGCACCACCGCCCTGGTCAGTTTTGAAGCAGCAGCCCGCCACGAAAGCTTCACCAAGGCCGCACACGAGCTTTCGATCACTCAAGGCGCCATCTGTCGACAGATTGCCAGCCTTGAGGAGTTTTTGAGTGTCGAGCTGTTTCGGCGCTCACGGCGCGGGGTCAAGCTGACGGAAGCAGGGCTTTCCTACAGCCGTCGCGTTGCCACACAGTTGGACGCAGTGGAGCGCGATACGCTTTCGGTAATGGGACAGCAGGGCGCCAACGTCATTGAGCTGGCCGTGGTCCCGACGTTTGGCACTCAATGGTTAATACCTCGCCTAAAGGACTTTCAACGCCAGCACCCTGAAGCCACCGTCAACCTGACCAACCGCACGCGCCCCTTTCTGTTTGCCGATACCGAATTCGACGCCGCCATCTACTTCGGCGATGCCGACTGGTCCGGCACTGAATCCCATCGATTGATGGGTGAGAACCCTGTCCCCGTGTGCAGCCCACGACTTTTGGCTAGCCGCACGCAGCTCAACGCTCAGGAGATTGCAGAGCTGCCGCTCCTGCAGCAGACCACTCGACCCTACGCGTGGCGCCAGTGGTTCAGCGCCCAACAACTGAACATCCCCCGCGACATGACAGGCCCCCGTTACGAGCTATTCTCGATGTTGTCCCAGGCAGCCATGCACGACATGGGAATCGCGCTGATCCCGCCGTTCCTCATCCAGCGCGAGCTGGAGGAGGGCCAACTGGTGATTGCAAACCCCCAGACACTGACCTGCTCAAAGGCTTACTACCTGATGATTCCTGAGAGAAAAGTTGAATCTGCCTCACTGCACGCATTCAGAGACTGGTTGATCGACCAATCGCAGCGCTACAGCCCCAATATCTAAAGGCTAAAACTGAATTGCTGACTCTGTAGTCAATTAATTTTTAAGCCTACAGATGTACATATATGTCGCATTTCAACAGACTGTATCTGTCAATCAAAAATCAGGCTAAAAGCCATGATCTACATGGCTTGTAGCGACTATCACAAGCCAATAACCGACTATTCACACGAACCATTGCAAAACACCGCAAAAACACCTGAAACGCTTTAACCCCATGTATTAGAAGCATTTATTTCGGCTTGTTGCGACAATCAGTCACAGGGTGACTTGTAGTTAATTTTTCGTCACGCGTCATAATCCCTTGAAGGCCGTAAAGTTCGCCTGCAAAATGCCGCGCCCCGCTTTCATTTCAGCGGGATCGTGCTGATCGGCCGCCCCAGCTGCGCCACTCGCGGTGCACTGGCCTTTTTACAAAAAGATCAAAAGCAAAAAGATCATGCAGGAGATTTGACGTGCACATTGGTGTTCCTCTCGAAACCCAGACCGGTGAAACGCGGGTGGCTGCCACCCCGGAAACCATCAAGAAGCTGATCGGCCAGGGCCATAAGGTCACTGTACAAAGCGGAGCAGGCATTAACGCCAGCGTCCCCGACAGTGCCTATGAAACGGCAGGCGCAACCATTGGCGGCGCCAGCGATGCGTTTGGCGCGGCGCTTATTCTCAAGGTGGTTGCCCCCAGCGACAGCGAACTTGCGCTGATCAAAAGCGGCACCGTGTTGGTGGGCATGCTAAATCCGTTCAGCAACGAAACTATCGCCAAACTTGCCGAACGCGGCATCACCGCCTTCGCACTCGAAGCCGCGCCGCGCACCTCGCGGGCCCAGAGCCTAGACGTGCTGTCTTCCCAGGCCAACATCGCCGGCTATAAAGCTGTGCTGCTCGCCGCGCATCACTATCCGCGCTTCATGCCGATGCTGATGACCGCCGCAGGCACCGTGAAAGCGGCGCGCGTGCTGATACTCGGTGCTGGCGTGGCAGGCTTGCAGGCCATCGCCACGGCGAAACGCCTGGGTGCGGTGATCGAAGCGTCTGACGTACGCCCGGCCGTGAAGGAGCAGATTGAGTCCCTCGGCGCGAAGTTCGTCGATGTGCCCTACGAAACCGATGAAGAGCGCGAATGCGCCATCGGTGTCGGTGGTTACGCCCGTCCAATGCCGACCAGCTGGATGCAGCGTCAGGCCCTGGCCGTGCACGAGCGCGCCAAGCAGGCCGACATCGTCATCACCACTGCGTTGATTCCTGGCCGCAAGGCACCGACGCTGCTGAGCGCCGAGACCGTCGCGCAAATGAAGCCTGGCTCTGTGGTCATCGACCTCGCCGCCGCCCAGGGCGGCAACTGCCCGCTGACTATCGCCGATCAAGTGGTGGTCGAGAACGGCGTGATCATTTGCGGCCCGACTAATCTGGCCGGTGCCGTAGCCGCCGATGCATCTGCTTTATATGCACGCAACCTGCTGGACTTCCTGAAGCTGGTCTTCAACAAGGAAGGGCAGTTTGAACTCAACCTCGAAGACGACATCGTCGCCGCGTGCCTGATGTGCCGCGACGGCCAAGTCATCCGCAAAAACGCCTAAGCAGGGATTCAGACGATGGAAGAGCTTATCTCCCCCGGTATCTACAACCTGATCATCTTTGTGCTGGCGATTTATGTCGGTTACCACGTGGTCTGGAACGTTACCCCCGCGCTGCACACGCCTTTGATGGCGGTGACCAACGCCATTTCCGCAATCGTGATCGTCGGCGCCATGCTGGCCGCTGCGCTAACCGTGACACCGCTGGGCAAGACCATGGGCACCCTGGCGGTGGCCCTTGCGGCGGTAAACGTGTTTGGCGGCTTCCTGGTGACCCGCAGGATGCTTGAGATGTTCAAGAAGAAAGCCCCGAAAGTAAAAGAAGAGGCGCCATCGTCATGAGCATGAATCTCGTCACGACGCTCTACTTGATCGCGTCGATCTGCTTTATCCAAGCTTTAAAAGGCCTATCCCATCCAACCACATCCCGACGCGGCAACCTGTTCGGCATGCTCGGCATGGCGCTGGCGGTACTCACCACGGTAGGCCTCATCTATAAGCTCGGCGCTGAACTTGCTACTGCCGGCATCGGCTACGTGATTGTCGGCTTGTTGATCGGCGGCACTGCCGGCTCGATCATGGCCAAGCGCGTTGAGATGACCAAGATGCCGGAGCTGGTCGCGTTCATGCACAGCATGATCGGCCTGGCAGCGGTGTTCATCGCGATTGCTGCGGTGGTTGAGCCGCAATCCTTGGGTATCGTCAAACACCTGGGTGACGCGATTCCTGCCGGTAACCGCCTGGAGCTGTTTCTCGGTGCCGCCATCGGTGCCATCACCTTTTCCGGCTCGGTGATCGCATTTGGCAAGCTGTCGGGTAAGTACAAGTTCCGCCTGTTCCAGGGCGCCCCCGTACAGTTCGGCGGTCAGCACAAGCTTAACCTGGTGCTCGGCCTCGCAACGCTGGGCCTGGGCATGGCGTTCATGTTCACCGGCAACCTCACCGCGTTCTCGCTGATGCTGGCCCTGGCCTTCGTGCTTGGCGTGCTGATCATCATCCCAATCGGCGGCGCCGACATGCCGGTGGTGGTGTCGATGCTCAACAGTTACTCCGGCTGGGCGGCGGCGGGTATTGGCTTCTCGCTGAATAACTCGATGCTGATCATCGCCGGATCCCTGGTGGGCTCGAGCGGCGCGATCCTGTCGTACATCATGTGCAAGGCGATGAACCGCTCCTTCTTTAATGTACTGCTCGGCGGTTTCGGCAATGCGCCGGATGCCGGCGCGGCGGCGGGCTCTAAAGAAGCACGCCCGGTGAAGTCCGGCTCGGCCGACGACGCGACCTTCCTGCTGACCAACGCCGACACCGTGATCATCGTGCCAGGCTATGGCCTTGCAGTGGCTCGGGCGCAACACGCGCTCAAGGAACTGACGGAGAAGCTGACTCACCGAGGCGTCACCGTGAAGTACGCGATCCACCCGGTGGC
This sequence comes from Pseudomonas sp. EA_65y_Pfl1_P113, assembly GCF_963970525.1. Lineage (NCBI taxonomy): Bacteria > Pseudomonadati > Pseudomonadota > Gammaproteobacteria > Pseudomonadales > Pseudomonadaceae > Pseudomonas > Pseudomonas sp. EA_65y_Pfl1_P113. Next base: position 43,046 of record NZ_CAXAQM010000037.1, on the reverse strand, counting down.
GGGGCGCATGCCAGGCCACATGAACGTACTGCTGGCCGAAGCAGAAGTGCCTTACGACCAAGTGTTTGAGATGGAAGACATCAACTCCGAGTTCGGCCAGGCCGACGTGGTGCTGGTGCTGGGCGCAAACGACGTGGTCAACCCGGCCGCCAAGAATGACCCGAACTCGCCGATTGCCGGCATGCCCATTCTCGAAGCCTTCAAGGCCAAGACCATCATCGTCAATAAGCGCTCAATGGCCAGCGGTTATGCCGGCCTGGATAACGAGCTGTTCTACCTGGACAAGACCATGATGGTCTTCGGCGACGCCAAGAAGGTCATCGAAGACATGGTCAAAGCCGTCGAGTAACACTGCTTCAGCGCAACACTCGAAACCCCGGCCTGCTGTAGGCTGGGGTTTTTTATGACTGCATGAAACCCGACCAAAGGCTCTAAATCGCTGCCCGGCATTCGACCATGGTAGCGGGCCGAATTTTTTTGAAATCACTAAACTGCGCACCTTGCCTCCGTAGCCCGAGATAACAATCCATGTACCGTGATCGTATCCGCTTGCCTTCGTTGTTGAACAAGGTCATGAGCGCGGCAGATGCCGCCGCACTGATCGAGGACGGCATGACCGTCGGCATGAGCGGCTTCACCCGTGCCGGTGAAGCCAAGGCCGTCCCGCACGCCCTGGCCGAACGCGCCAAGACTTCCCCACTGAAGATCACCCTGATGACCGGCGCGAGCCTGGGCAATGACCTGGATAAACAACTGACCGAAGCCGGCGTACTGTCACGACGCATGCCATTCCAAGTCGACAGCACCTTGCGCAAGGCGATCAACGCCGGCGAAGTGATGTTTATCGATCAGCACTTGTCGGAAACCGTCGAGCAACTGCGCAACAACCAGCTCAAGCTGCCGGACATCGCCGTGATCGAAGCCGTCGCCATCACCGAGCAAGGGCACATCGTGCCCACCACCTCCGTGGGGAACTCGGCCAGCTTCGCCATTTTTGCCAAGCAGGTGATCATCGAGATCAACATGGCGCACAACCCGAATCTGGAAGGGTTGCACGACATCTATATCCCCACTTATCGGCCAACACGTACGCCAATCCCACTGGTCAAAGTTGACGATCGCATTGGCAGCACCGCGATCCCGATTCCACCGGAAAAGATCGTCGCCATCGTTATCACCAACCAGGCCGACTCGGCCTCTACCGTGACGCCGCCTGACAGCGACACCCAGGGCATCGCCAATCACCTGATCAACTTCCTCAAGCAGGAAGTCGACGCTGGCCGCATGAACAACAAGCTCGGCCCGCTGCAGGCCGGGATCGGCAACATTGCCAACGCAGTGATGTGTGGGCTGATCGATTCGCCATTCGAAGACCTGACCATGTATTCGGAAGTGTTGCAGGACTCGACCTTCGACCTCATCGACGCAGGCAAGCTGAGCTTCGCTTCGGGCAGCTCGATCACCTTGTCAGAACGGCGCAATGCCGATGTGTTCGGCAACCTCGAACACTATAAGGACAAGCTGGTATTGCGCCCGCAGGAGATCTCCAACCACCCTGAAGTGGTGCGTCGCCTGGGCATCATCGGCATCAATACCGCGCTGGAGTTCGACATCTACGGCAACGTCAACTCCACTCATATCTGCGGCACCCGGATGATGAACGGCATTGGCGGCTCCGGCGATTTCGCGCGCAACGCGCACTTGGCGATCTTCGTCACCAAGTCGATTGCCAAAGGCGGTGCGATTTCCAGTGTGGTGCCAATGGTCAGCCATGTGGACCACACCGAGCATGATGTCGACATCCTGGTAACAGAAGTCGGATTGGCCGACCTGCGCGGCCTGGCGCCGAGGGAGCGGGCACGGGTGATCATCGACAACTGTGTGCACCCGGCCTACCGCGATGCGCTGAACACTTACTTCAATGCTGCTTGCGCCCTCGGTGGGCATACCCCGCACATCCTGCGCGAAGCACTGAGCTGGCACATTAACCTGGAAGAAACGGGGCACATGCTCAACGCGTGATTGATACAGATTCGAGCTGATGCAAATACAGTTTCATCAGCTCGGCACCTTCCTTGCGATTTTATGAAAAAACTGTACTGCTGTACTGGTCATTTCCTACCCTGATATTCCACACACCTCACTGAAAATGCCTATTTCGCACCCATTTAGTGCGGACAGGTACAGTTGCCCCTTTTTCGTACAGTACAGCACCCTTAAACAGTTAACTGCCCTCTCACAATACAAGTGAACTGTATCTAGAGAGTCTTGCGTCGGAAGAGGATCATTGGCATCAGTTAAACCACTACCTAATCCCGCCACAAGCGGAAGGATGTCATCATGGAACGTACACTCAGTTCCGATCTGTTCTCTGAAAAAGCTGTAAACAACCAAGCTGCCATGCCTCTGCGCGTTCTGGCCAACCTGATGTTGTGGCAGCGCCGCATCTCCAGCCGTCACCAACTGGCTCGCCTGGATTCGCGTCTGCTGGCTGACGCAGGTATCAGCGAAGCTCAACGTTACGAAGAGCTGAGCAAGCCGTTCTGGCGCTAACTTAGCGCTCGCTGGCCCTGACCCACCGGGTCCACTGCCAGCACTGATTCTTCAAAATAAAGCCCGCCCCGGGAAACCGGAGGCGGGCTTTGTTGTTTCAGCGAGGGTGGTTTTGAACGGGAAAACAGAAGCCTTTCATACCGATAGGTACAGTTTAAAAAATATACCAGTTAAGCAGTACAATTTAGCCTTGGTTTATCTGTACCGGTCGCAACGGCTTGCCCAACATGGTGTTTCAGACCTCATGAAAAGTAACCGCCATGGATAAGCCGTCCCCTCTTTATAAGCGGCTCTTGCACCAGACAACCTCCATCCTCGCTAAATGGATGCGCCGCACTACGAACGACGCCAGCTGTCGCGGCTTGATGGTCGGGAGCTGTCGGATCTCGGTATCAGCCATGGCGACCAAATGGCTGAGCTGTCCAAGCCATTCTGGCGTGACTAGGCAGTCAAGGCGCTTCCCGAACGGATAAGTGTCGGCTTAATATCCACTCAATACGTGGCGAACCGCCTAGCACGAGCGTCTGATCCAGAATGGTTGCCCTGCGCCACCTTATCCGTTCATCTACAGGAGTCACCCCATGTCCCGTCTTCGCCTGCTGAGTGCTGCTGCCCTGTTGGCCCTGGCTGCCAATGCCAATGCGACCAGCTTCATCGTGACCACCGACTCCATCGTCGGCGCGCTGAAGGCCACTTCCGACGCCAGCTCCGATGCCACTTCGTCCCTGCGTGACAATAAGGTCGTGCGCGCCGCTCGTGACGACGCCGCCAGCTTTGTCGCCAGCGAAGGCGCCATTCGTGGGGTAAAACTGGAAAGCGCCCTGGCGCAGATTCGCCAACAGGCTCCGCAACTGAACACCGCGACTGACGCCCAACTGGCCCAGGCCATCCTGTCTATCTGACGACAGGACGGATGCCTGGGCGCTGGCTCTCGCCTGGGCATTGCGCTAGCCTTGGCGCTCACTTTCAGTAGTCGAGTCCCATGGCTTTTTCATACCGCCTTTTAATAGTCCCTTTGATATTTTCCGCCGGCTGGTCGCCACTGTCTTCGGCCTTTGACCTGACCACTCAGAGCACAGTCGCCAGCGCGTACGCCACCAGCAAAGTGACCTCTGCACCCTTCGACAAAAAAGTGATAATGGCCGCCCAGGACGACGCTGCCGCGTTTATTGCCACATACGGGCAATGGCGGGGTGCACGGCTGGAGTCGGCGCTGGATTACCTGCGCCGTAACGAACCAAAACTTAACGCCAGCGACCTTGAACTGGCGCAAGCAATTCTCGTCCAATAATCATCTTTGTATTTCCATCTTTGTATTTGGAGTTATTCCATGCGTAGCCCGCTGATCGCCGCCGCCCTTGGCCTGCTGTTGTTGGCCGACGTTGCCCAGGCGCATACCCTGGTTGCCACCAGTAACATCATTGTTCGCGCCTCTGGCCGCACCATTGATTTCACCTCGGACACCACCACCTCCATCCGCGATTCCAAAGTGGTGCGCGAAGCCCACGATGACGCCGCCAGTTTCGTGGCTACCAACGGCGAGATCCGTGGCGCGCGATTGGAAGCCGCCTTCGACACCCTGCGCACACGCTTGCCCGAAGCCCGTGACGCCAGTGACCAGACGCTTGCTGAAGCTATCCTCGCACTGTGAGGCGAATCGCCGCCTGGCTCCTGGCCGGGGCTGTGCTGCTGTGTGCCAGCGCGGCCCAGGCCAGCCTGCAACTGCGGCTCAAGACCGAGGGCTTGAGCCCCGCTGAACAAGAGGCCAGCCAGGCATTGCTCGACGAAGCGATGCGCTCTTTGCCGCCGCGCTTTATCAAGCAGTTGGACCGTCGCATCGATGTTGGCTGGACCGACAAGATGCCCGAAAACGCCTATGGCCAAGCCTCCCTGGTGTCCGAGCTGGACCTCAACGGCAACCTGCTCGCCAGCCTCACCGACGGCAGCGCCGCCACCCAAAAAACCAATCGCCCCCACGGCACTGTGCGCCGGGAAATGCTCGCCACCGTGCTGCATGAACTGACCCACATCTATGACCGTGCGCGCCTGTGGTCCAAAGAAGACCGTGCGCTGATCAATCGTTGCAGCCGCCAGAACAACCTCACCGGCCTCATCGGTCTGCCTGATCAATGCCGTGGCCAGAATGGCCGACGCTTTACCCTCAGCGATGACCCACGCCTGCTGGACCTTGCCGGCTGGCCGCAATACGTTGGCCGTCGCGGCGAGCGTGAGCAGAACAATCACCAGGTCGCCCGCAGCCCGGACATCTACGAAACCACCAGCCCGCTGGAATTTGTGGCCGTCAATATGGAGTACTTCCTCCTTGACCCGAGCTACGCCTGCCGCCGCCCCTCACTGTTCCGCTATTACAAGGAACACTTCGGCTGGGCCCCGCCCGAACAAGACACCTGCGCCAAGAGCTACGCATTCCTGAACGCCGGCAACGACTTCGCCAAGACACCGCTGGGCCATGTCGACCCGGAGCGCGTGTACGAAATTGACTACCTGCTGGCCGAGGCCAACCAGAACCTGGTCAGTCGCTGGGGTCACAGCATGCTGCGCCTGGTGATTTGCGCGCCGGGGCGCCCGCGAGGGCCGGATTGTCGGCTGGACCTGGACCAGCATCTGGTGTTGTCCTACCGCGCTTTTGTCGGTGATGTACAGTTGTCGAGCTGGGATGGCCTGGTCGGCAAGTACCCATCGCGACTGTTTGTACTGCCGCTGGCACAAGTGATCGACGAGTACACCAAGACCGAGTTGCGCGGCTTGGCCTCTGTACCGTTGAAACTGACCCGCCAGGAAATCAACGACACTGTCGAACATGCCGCCGAAATGCACTGGAGCTACGACGGCAACTACTTCTTCATTTCCAACAACTGCGCAGTGGAAAGCCTCAAGCTGTTACGCAGCGGCAGCGCCAACCCACAACTGACCGGCCTGGATAACATCACCCCCAATGGTTTGCTGGAGGTCCTGAGCGCTCGCGGCCTGGCCGACACAACTGTACTGGACGACAAGCGCAAGGCCCTGCGCCTGGGCTATCACTTCGACTCGTTCCGCGAGCGTTACCAAGCGATGTTCGATGTGCTGCGCAAACACCTGCCGATCAAACAAACCCAGGTCGAAGATTGGCTGTCTCTCAGCGCAGAGGAACGTCGCCAGTGGTTCGGCCAGGCCGACCTGCGCACCAGCGCCGCGTTGTTGCTGCTGGAGCAGGCGAGCTTTCGTAAACAGTTGATGCTGGCCCAGGACGAGGTCAAACAACGCTACCTCGGCGCTCGCGAGCTGAAAAACGGTGGCATGGAGAAAGCCAACGCCACGTTGCAACAGATCCTCGCCAACAGCGGCTTCCTCAGCCGCCCGGCGGAGCTGCTGGGCAGCGGTGGCTACGGCCTGCCGCAACCGTCGGAATCCAAGCGCCTGGAATCGGAAAGTGCCGAGCGCCAGAAGCAACTGCAATCGCTGACCGGCGAATTGGATAAAGAGGTGAGGGCGCTGCTGGAGCCTTCCCGCTCCGCCGAAATTGCTGCGTGCGAAGCCAACCTCAAGCAGGTGGGCGAGCATTTGCGGGCATTGCATAAAGCGGCGGGCGGCTTGGAGCTGCCCTGAAAAACTCGCGGCAGACACCTTTCAAATATGGGAGCTGGCTTGCCTGCGATGCAGACACCTCGGTCGTTCAGTTGAACCGAGGTGATGCAATCGCAGGCAAGCCAGCTCCCACATTTGATCTGTGTAAACCTGAAAACCGTATGTCTGGCCTCCATCACCTGTTTTATCAGCGAAAGCTGGCTGAAAGCTTTCGCGACTAGGATCACCTCCAACTGCCGGCAACAGACCGGCTGTACACAACAACAATGGTGATTCCCGATGTCCGCCCGTACCCGCCTGTTCGCCCCAACTCCACCCGTACGCCTCGTGCCTTTCGTTCTGCGCTGACCCCCACCGGTTCGCCATTCCCTAGCCGCGCTACGCCTGGAGTATTCCTATGCTGACTTTCCTTGGCTTTGCCATGGTCATCACGTTCATGTTCCTGATCATGACCAAGCGCCTGTCCGCGCTGATCGCGTTGATCATCGTGCCAATCCTGTTCGCGCTGTTCGGCGGCTTCGCACCGAAGATCGGCCCGATGATGCTCGAAGGCATTACCAAGCTCGCGCCGACCGGCGTGATGCTGATGTTTGCCATCCTCTACTTTGCCCTGATGATCGACTCCGGCCTGTTCGACCCGGCCGTGCGCAAGATCCTCAAGATGGTCAAGGGTGATCCGCTCAAAGTCTCCGTCGGCACCGCTGTGTTAGCCCTGGTGGTGTCCCTCGACGGTGACGGCGCCACCACCTACATGATCTGCGTGGCCGCCATGTTACCGCTGTACCAGCGCATCGGCATGAGCCCGCGGATCATGGCCGGCTTGATCATTCTCGCCGGTGGCGTGATGAACATGACCCCCTGGGGTGGCCCAACCGCCCGTGCCGCCAGTGCGCTGCACGTGGACCCCTCGGATATTTTCGTGCCGATGATCCCGGCCATGGCCGCCGGCGTGGTCGCGATCCTGGTGATCGCCTACATGTACGGCAAGCGCGAACGTGCGCGCTTGGGTGAACTGCACCTGCAAGGTGACGAGATCGACCACAGTGAAATCAGCGTGTCGCAATTCCCGGATGCCCGCCGGCCGAAACTGATCTGGTTCAACGGCGCGCTCACCCTGGCGCTGATGTGCACCCTGATCGCCGGTCTGTTGCCACTGCCGGTGCTGTTCATGGTGGCGTTCAGTATCGCAATGATCGTCAACTACCCGTGCCTGCAGCAGCAGAAAGACCGCGTCGCCGCCCACGCCGGCAGCGTCTTGGCGGTGGTGGGACTGATCTTCGCCGCCGGTATCTTCACCGGCATTCTTTCCGGTACCGGCATGGTCGACGCCATGTCCAAGAGCCTGCTGGCGGTCATCCCGGAAGCGATGGGCCCGTACATGGCGGTAATCACCGCGCTGGTCAGCATGCCGTTCACCTTCTTCATGTCCAACGACGCGTTCTACTATGGCGTACTGCCAGTGCTCGCCGAAGCCGCCAGCCACTATGGCATCACCGCCGTCGAAATGGCCCGCGCGTCTATTGTTGGCCAGCCTGTGCACTTGCTCAGCCCGCTGGTACCTTCGACCTACTTGCTGGTAGCCCTGGCCGGTATCGAATTTGGCGATCACCAGCGCTTCACGCTGAAGTGGGCAGTGCTGGTATGCCTGTGCATAATGTTCGCCGCATTGCTGATGGGGATTTTTCCGCTGTTCAGCACTCTATAATCGTACCGACTCACCCACCGCGCGGCGCTGCAGCTTGCGCGGTTTAACACTTGCTCAAAGGAATACACATGGAATGGCTGACCAATCCGGAAATCTGGATTGCCTTCTTCACCCTGACGGCCCTCGAGATCGTCCTGGGTATCGATAACATCATCATGATTTCGATCCTGGTCAGCCGCATGCCTAAGCATATGCAGGCGCGCACCCGGATCTTCGGCCTGGCGCTGGCCATGGTCACGCGCATTCTGTTGCTGCTGTCGATCACCTGGGTGATGCAACTGACCAACGACCTGTTCGTGGTCTTCGGCCAAGGCATCTCCGGTCGCGACCTGATCCTGTTCTTCGGTGGCCTGTTCCTACTGTGGAAAAGCTCCCAGGAGATGTACCACGCGCTGGAAGGTGAAGACGAAACCCACGAAGAGCCAGGCGGCAAGGGTGGCAAGTTCATCTACACCATCATCCAGATCGCGATCATCGACATCGTGTTCTCCCTGGACTCGGTGATCACCGCAGTCGGCATGGTTTCCCATGTGCCGGTCATGGTTGCGGCGATTGTCGTGGCAGTGCTGGTGATGATGCTGGCGGCCGGCACCATCAGCGAATTCATCGACAAGCACCCGTCACTGAAGATGCTCGCGCTGTCGTTCCTGCTGGTCGTGGGTACCGTGCTGATCGCCGAATCGTTCGATGTGCACGTGCCAAAAGGCTACGTCTACTTCGCCATGGCGTTCTCGCTGGCGGTGGAAGCGGTGAACATCAAGATGCGTACCGCCATCGCGAAAAAGCGCAAACAGCAGGATCCGGTGAAACTGCGCAAAGATATTCCGGGTCAATAAAACTGACTCGCTGCTGAAAAAGGGGCTTTCGAGCCCTTTTTTCTCGTCTGCAAAAAGCTGATTTCATGACAGTTTTGTTTCAATCCCCACTTTAGCTATGCGATGCTGGCGCAGAGCCCATTCGCCAACTACAGCTTAATTACAAGACGTAAAACGGCAGCGGCAATTCTCATTTGCGTCGATTGGCGCACACCCACACGGGGGGCCGAGCATGCTGACCTTGCTCAATCTGCTTTCCGCCGTGACCCTGCTTATCTGGGGCACGCACATCGTCCGGACCGGCATCCTGCGGGTCTACGGCTCCAACTTGCGCCAAGTCATCGGGCAGAACATGTCCAAGCGCTGGCTGGCATTTGTCGCCGGTATCCTGGTGACTGCCATGGTGCAGAGCAGCAACGCCACAGCGATGCTGGTGACTTCCTTTGTTGGCCAGGGCCTCATGGGCCTGATGCCCGCCCTGGCGACCATGCTGGGTGCCGACGTCGGTACAGCATTGATGGCGCGCGTGCTGACCTTTGACTTGTCTTGGCTGTCACCGCTGCTGATCTTTCTCGGGGTGATTTTCTTCCTGTCGCGCAAACAGACGCGGGCAGGGCAGTTGGGCCGGGTCGGGATCGGTTTGGGGCTGATCATCCTCGCACTGCAACTGATCGTCGAAGCCGCCGGGCCGATCACCCACGCCCAGGGCGTGAAAGTGCTGTTCGCTTCGTTAACCGGCGACATCCTGCTCGACGCCCTGATCGGCGCCTTGTTCGCGATGATTTCCTACTCCAGCCTGGCCGCCGTCCTACTGACCGCCACCCTGGCCGGCGCCGGCGTGATCGGCCTGCACGTGGCCATCGGCCTGGTGATCGGCGCCAACATCGGCAGCGGCGTGCTGGCCTTCCTCAGCACCAGCATGCAAAACGCCGCCGGCCGCCAGGTGGCCCTGGGCAGCTTGCTATACAAATTGATCGGCCTGCTGCTGATCATCCCGGTACTCGACCCACTGGTGCTTTGGATGGATGGCCTGGACTACAGCGCCCAAGGCATGGTCATCACCTTCCATCTGCTCTACAACGTCAGTCGTTGCCTGATCCTGTTGCCCACCATCGGACCGATGGCGCGGCTGTGCGCCTGGTTGCTTCCGGAACGACAGGAGGCCAACGGCAAGGCCAAGCCACGCCACCTCGACCCAACCGCCCTCGCGACGCCCAGTCTGGCCCTGGCCAACGCCGCCCGGGAAACCCTGCGCCTGGGCGACTTGATCGACAACATGCTGACCTCGATGCAAGAAGTACTGCGCGGCAAACAGACCGCTATCACCCAGGAAATGCGCAGCCTCAGCGACGATGTCGAAGCGCTCTACAGCGCGATCAAACTCTACCTGGCGCAAATGCCCCGCGAAGACCTCAGCGAACAGGACAGCCGTCGTTGGGCCGAGATCATTGAGTTGTCGATCAACCTGAAACTGGCCGGCGACTTGATCGAACGCATGCTACGCAAAGTCCAGCAGCAGAAAACCTCCCAGCGCCGCCAATTCTCTGAAGTGGGCCTGGAAGAACTGACCGGCCTGCACGGCCAACTGATCGCCAACCTGCGCCTCGGCTTGTCGGTATTCCTCAGCGGGGACCCGGAAAGCGCTCGCCAATTGCTGCGCGAGAAGCGCCGTTTCCGCGCCCAGGAACGCCGTCTGGCCCACGCCCACGTCAGCCGCCTTCAGCACAAAATCGTACAGAGCCTGGAGACCAGTTCCCTGCATCTGGAACTGATTGCCGACATGAAACGCTTGAACTCGTTGTTTTGCAGCAGTGCTTATGTAGTGTTGGAAACGTCCGACACCGGCGCGCTCTCCGCCGAAGATATTGCCGACATCACACACTCGCCCTGAACGGATGATGGCCCGTGAAGTCAGTTAAAGCTGACCTCACTCGCCAGGAAGCTTGTTATGCGTCGCCTGTTATTCGCTTGCCTGTTCATGAGCTGTGCCCACGCCTTTGCCTTTGACCGCCTGCAAGTCGAGGGCTACACCTTGCCCAACGGCCTGCAATTGCTGCTCAAACCGGGCACCGAGCGCGGGCACGTGGCGATTCGCCTGGTGGTGGGCGTAGGGCTGGATGACTTCAGTTGCGAGGACAAAGAGCTGCCGCACTTGCTGGAGCACTTGCTGTTCAGCGGCATCGACGGCGGCGGCGAAGGTGACCTGGAAGACCGCATGCAGGCACTGGGCGGCGAGTGGAACGCCTACACCAGCAATGCCGACACCACCTTTGTGATCGAAGCGCCCGCGCAAAACCAGCGCAAGGTGCTCGACCTGCTGCTGGCGATCATCACCCGTACGGAACTGACCGACGCCAACATCAACGCCGCCAAACACGTGGTCGAGCGCGAAGACGGCGGCCACTATTCACACCTGCAACGCCTGCTGGACCGCCAGGACCTGGGCCACACTGCCAGTAATCAATTGGCCGTTGAACTTGGCCTCAAGTGTGCTGAACGTGCGGAGGTCAATCACCTGACCCGCGACCAATTAGAGAAGCTGCGCAAAAACTGGTACGCGCCCAACAACATGACGCTGATCATCGTCGGCGACCTCGACAAACTGCTACCGGCTTATCTGGAACGCACCTATGGCCAACTCGACCCGGTCGAGCCGACTGAACACCCCGCGCTGCCCGACATCCAGCACGCCGCCGCCAGCCATCGCGAATTGATTCACGGCTGGGTGGGCGACAGCGCCAAGCTGCACTGGCTGTTTCCCGAGCCGGTGCTGGACGACCAGCATGACGAAACCTACGACTTGCTCAAGGACTACCTCGACTGGGCGCTGTACCGCCAACTGCGCCTCAAGCACGGCTTGTCCTACGGCCCCTGGAGCGAGCGCGAAGTACTCGGCGGCGTAGGCTTCCTCAGCCTGAACGCCGACCTTGAGCGGGAAAACCTCCCCGAAGCCGAACAGGTACTCCAGGACCTCAAGGCGCAACTGCTCAAGGACGGCCTCGACCCTGCGGTATTCGCGCGCTTGCAACAAGCTGCCATCGCGCGCCAGGCGTGGGCCGTGCAAGGCAACAGCGCGTTGGCCGACTACTACTGGAGTGCATCTGGCGATTACAACAAAGGCCGCTTCAGCGACCCGGTCAAGCGCATCAAGGCGGTGAGCCTGGACCAGACCAACCAAGCCATGCGCCAAGTGCTCAAGCAGCCAGGCTACTGGCGCATCGAGAAACCGCTGCTGAGCTATGACGCACTCAGTTGGATCGGCGCCGGTGTACTCGGGCTGATCGCCATTGTGTTGATTGGCGTGCGGGTTTATCGCAAACGGATCGCGTAATGGGGCACCGGACGACGGGCTAAGACGCTATTCTGTCTCGGATTTTTCCCTACAAAGACTGCGAACCGCCGAATGCTAAACCTGACCCGCATAATCACCCGCATCCTTGAGCTGATGAAGCGCTACCCAGGGGTGATTGCACTCGGCGGTTTTATCTCGGGTGTGTGCAGCTTCATCCTGGTGGATCGCCAGCAAGGCATGGCGAGTTGGATCGCCGTGATCATGCTGGTGAGCTGGCTGTGGCTGATGTTGGAAAACAGTTTTACCCAGCTGTTCACCAAAGTCTTCAAGCGCGAAATCCCCGAACCCCTGTTGCGTTACGCGACACAGATGATCCACCAGGAAAGTCTGTTTTTTGTGCTGCCGTTCTTTTTTATCACCACAGCATGGAACAGCGGCCAGTCGATTTTTACCGGCTTGCTCGGTGCGGCGGCACTGGTGTCGATTGTTGACCCGCTGTATTACAAATGGCTGGCGCCCAAACGTTCACTGTTCCTCGCGCTGCACACCTTCACCCTATTCGCCGCTCTGCTCACTGCACTGCCGATCATCCTGCACTTGACCACCGCCGAGAGTTACAAGCTGGCCCTCGGCGTCGCGATGGCGCTGTCGATTCCAAGCCTGGCGGTAAGCCTGCCGCTACGCAGCGTCAAAGGCTGGGCGATGCTGCTCGGGGTCACCGCTGCCATAGGCTGCGCCGGATGGTTCCTACGCAGCTGGGTACCGCCAGCCACGTTGTGGATGACTGAAGTCGCCATCAGTACCCAACTGCAAGACCGCACGCCAGGCGACGACCTCAAGGAAGTCAACGCCGCGCAGCTGCGAAGCAGCGGGCTGTACGCCTACACCGCGATCAACGCCCCACGCGGGCTGGATGAACGGATCTACCACGTGTGGAAGTTCAACGGTAAAGAGGTCGACCGCATCGCCTTGGATATCCATGGCGGACGCAAAGAGGGCTATCGCGCCTGGACCCATAAACAGAACTTCCCAGGCGACTCGGTAGGCCGCTGGCAAGTGCAGGTTTTGACAGAAGACGGGCAGGTGATCGGCGTACTGCGTTTCAACGTCACCGACACAGCACAAGCGGACAATCCAAAGTAGGACGTATCGTGCTATTACGTAGGAATTGTGGATAGCCAAACAAGCTCGGAGCTTATGACCACCCGTACGACCGCCGGCGCAGCCCACCTCGATACGTCCACCACCCCGCCACAGCTGAGGATTACGGGGGACTGGACGCTTGCCCACTATGCCAGCCTGAAGAAGCTGTCGGACAAGCTCGACGGCCAATACGATGCCGGCGCGCGCATCGACCTCAATGGCCTCGGCGCGCTGGATACCGCGGGCGCCTCGCTGCTGGTGGAGTTGCTGGGGCCGACCCGTATCGAGCAATCCGCCGAGCAGACCGATTGCAGCCTGTCAGCCGCCGACCGCGCGCTGTTGAAGACCGTCTACCGCTCCCTGAACGATTTTTGCGTGCCGCAGAAAGCACCGGAAGAAGCCACCGGCATCCAGCTGCTGGCGCGCATCGGCCGGGCGGTGGACACCGTCTGGCAGGACAGCAAAAAACTGCTGGGCTTTATCGGCCTGATTCTCGAAACCTTCGCTCGCGGTATTTTCCGCCCCAAGCGCTGGCGCATCACACCGATGGTCGCGCACATCGAACAAACCGGCCTCGACGCTGCGCCCATTGTGGCCTTGCTGACCTTTCTGGTCGGCGCCGTCGTAGCGTTCCTGGGCGCCACGGTGCTCAAGAGCTTTGGCGCGACGATTTTTACCGTGGACCTGGTGGCGTTCTCTTTCCTACGCGAGTTCGGCGTGTTGCTTACCGCCATCTTGATCGCCGGCCGCACAGCCAGTGCCTTTACCGCGCAAATCGGCTCAATGAAGGCCAATGAAGAAATTGACGCCATCCGCACGCTGGGCCTCGACCCGATGGAACTGTTGGTATTGCCGCGCGTGCTGGCGTTGCTGGTGTCATTGCCAATGCTGACCTTTCTGGCAATGCTCTCCGGGATTGTCGGTGGCGGCGTGGTCTGCGCCGTGGCGTTGGATATATCGCCGGCGATGTTTCTCTCGCTGCTGCAATCGGACATTGGTGTGCAGCATTTCCTGGTGGGCATGGTGAAAGCACCGATCTTCGCCTTCTTGATTGCCGCCATTGGTTGCCTGGAAGGCTTCAAGGTCAGTGGCAGTGCCGAATCGGTCGGCGCTCACACCACCTCCAGCGTGGTGCAATCGATTTTCGTGGTGGCTGCTGCACAACGCCAACGACATGTTCTCCGCGCAGAATGTCGAGCGCCTGAGCAACACATTGGACCACTTGGAAAAAACCACGGGGTCGATTGCCGACCAGCGTGGCGACATCAAGGTGGTGATGCAGCAACTGATGCAAGTGAGCAAGCAGGCCTCTGCCGCCCTGGAGCAAACCACAGTGCTGATGCGCAACGCCAACGGCGTGCTCAACGATCAAGGCAAACAAGCCTTTGGCAGCGCCGAGCAGGCCATGAAGTCTCTTGAACAGAGCACCGCCACCATCAACACCTTGCTGACAGACAACAAGAGTTCGGTAAACAGCGGCATGCAAGGCCTCAATGAACTGGCACCGGCCGTGCGCGAACTGCGCGAAACCCTCGGCTCACTGCGCGCCATCTCTCGCCGCTTGGAAGCCAACCCCAGCGGCTACCTGCTGGGCAGCGACAAAAACAAGGAGTTCACGCCATGAAGCGTGCTTACCAAATGATCGCCCCTGTGGCCCTGGCGCTCGTGAGCGCGTGCTCGATTTTGCCCAAGGCCGACCCTTCGGATGTGTATCGCCTGACCTCGGCCCAGACCACCACACAGGGCACCCCGGTAGCCTGGTCGCTGCGCGTGACCAAGCCGCAGACCAGCGAATTTCTCGACAGCCCGCGCATTGCCGTGGTGCCCAATGGCGACCTGATCAGCAGTTATGCGAACTCGCGCTGGAGCGATCCGACGCCGGTGCTGTTGCGTAATCGCCTGCTGGACGGGTTTCAGCGCGATGGGCGGGTAACGTTATTGAGCACCGACGAAACCAATCTGCAGGCCGACTATGAGCTGGGCGGGCAATTGCAGGCATTCCAGAGTGAGTACCGGGGCGGGGCGGTGGAGGTGGTGATACGTCTGGATGCGCGGCTGGTGCGGGGGAGCGATCAGCGGATAATTGCCAGTCGACGATTTGAGGTGAGGCAGCCGGTGAATGACACCAAAGTGCCGGCCGTGGTGGCTGGGTTTGGGCAGGCAGGGGATCAGCTGACTAAGCAGGTGGTGGATTGGGTGGTTGCGCAGGGCAATAATGCACCGAAACGCTGAGGGCCTGCGAAAGGGGTTTAAGCCTCAGCCAAAAAACCAGTAGCACACCGCAATCGCCGCCACGACGCCGGCAAACTCCGCCAGCAACGCACATCCCACCGCATGCCGCGCCCGCTGGATCCCCACCGAACCAAAATAAACCGCCAACACGTAAAAGGTGGTCTCGGTACTGCCCTGAATCGCCGCCGCCACCAATGCCGGGAAGCTGTCTACGCCCTGGGTTTGCATAGTCTCGATCAGCATCGCCCGCGCGGCACTGCCGGAGAACGGCTTGACCATGGCAGTCGGCAAGGCATCCACAAACCGCGTATCCATGCCGGTCCAGGCCACGACGTGGCGAATACCTTCCAGACCAAACTCCAGCGCGCCGGATGCTCGCAGCACGCCGACGGCACACAGCATCGCCACCAGGTACGGCAGCAGATTCTTGGCCACATCGAAGCCTTCTTTGGCGCCTTCGACGAACGCCTCATACACCTTCACCTTACGCAGCGCGCCGATCACTAGGAACAGCATGATCAGGCCGAACAGCGTGAGGTTGCCAAGGATCGACGACAAGCCAGCCAATGCGGTGGCGGACAGCGTCGCCAGCAACGCCATGAAACCGCCCAGCACCAATGCACCCGGAATCAAATAGGCCAGCACCACCGGATCCCACAGACGCAGGCGCTGTATGATCGCCACTGACAACAGACCCACCAATGTAGACGCACTGGTCGCCAGCAGGATCGGCAAAAACACCAGCGTCGGGTCCGCAGCACCTTGCTGCGCGCGGTACATGAAGATGGTCACCGGCAACAGCGTCAGCGAAGACGCGTTTAGCACCAGGAACAGGATCTGCGCGTTACTCGCCGTATTGGGGATGGGGTTGAGTTCCTGCAATGCCTTCATCGCTTTCAAGCCGATGGGCGTTGCCGCGTTATCCAGGCCCAGGCCGTTAGCTGCAAAATTGAGGGTGATCAAGCCAATGGCGGGGTGGCCGGCGGGCACTTCAGGCATCAGGCGGCGAAACAACGGGCCCAGCGCCTTGGCCAGCCACTCGACGATCCCGGCTTTTTCGGCGATGCGCAAAAAGCCCAGCCACAGCGTCAGGGTGCCGAACAGCAGCACCATCACTTCCACCGACAGTTTGGCCATGGCGAAAATGCTTTCGACCATTGCCGCAAAAATCCCGGCATTACCGCCAATCAGCCATTGCGCCAGTGCTGACACCATTGCCACGACAAAGAAGCCAAGCCACAGGCCATTGAGCATCAGTTGAACCCCCCAAAGAATGGGGCGAATGATAACGGGGCTGGCAGAAACGACAAACCCCGGAATTTTCCGGGGTTTGTTTAAGAGCCGTCGTGCTATCAGCTGCGCGTGGCTTGGCCGACCGGCAGCGCTTGCTTGCTGCGCCAGTGCGGCAGGGAGTTCCAGTAACGCTCGCCCTTGGCATCGTCGTACATGCCTTCCCAACGGGAGATGACCAGTACGGCCAGGGCGTTGCCGATCACGTTAAGCGCAGTACGCGCCATGTCCATGATGCGGTCGACGCCGGCGATGAACGCCAGGCCTTCCAGCGGAATGCCCACGCTGCCCAGGGTAGCCAGCAGTACCACGAAGGACACGCCCGGTACGCCGGCGATACCTTTGGAGGTGACCATGAGGGTCAGCACCAGCATCAGCTGCTGGCCGATCGACAGGTCGATGCCGTACAGCTGGGCAATGAAGATCGCCGCGATGCTCTGGTACAGGGTCGAACCGTCGAGGTTGAACGAGTAACCCGTCGGCACCACAAAGCTGCAAATAGCCTTCGGCGCGCCGTAGGCTTCCATCTTCTCGATCACGCGCGGCAGCACGGTTTCGGAGCTGGCGGTGGAGTAGGCCAGTACCAGCTCATCCTTGAAGATGCGCATCAGCTTGACCACCGAGAAGCCGAACAGGCGGGCGATCAGGCCAAGGATCACGAAAGCGAAGAACAAGATGGCGACGTAAACCAGAATCACCAGCTTGGCCAGCGGCAGTAAGGAGGCGAAGCCAAAGTTGGCCACGGTCACGGCGATCAGTGCGAATACGCCGATCGGGGCGTACTTCATGATCATGTGGGTAACTTTGAACATGCTCTCGGACACGCCCTGGAACAGGGTCACCAGCGGCTCACGCAGCTCAGGCTTGAGGCTCGACAAGCCCAGGCCAAACAGCACGGAGAAGAAGATGATCGGCAACATTTCGCCACGGGCCACGGCGGCGAAGATGTTCGATGGGATCAGGTTGAGGATGGTCTCGATGAACGCATGCTCATGCTGCACCTCGGCGGCAGTCGCCTGGTACTTGGAGATATCCACGGTACCCAGGGTACTCATGTCGATGCCAGCACCCGGGTGGAACAGGTTGGCCAGCAGCAGGCCAACCACGATGGCGATGGTGGTGACGATTTCGAAGTAAAGGATGGTTTTGACGCCGATACGCCCGAGTTTTTTCGCGTCACCGACACCGGCAATGCCGACGATCAGCGAGGAGATCACAATCGGGATCACGATCATCTTGATCAGACGGATAAAGATATCGCCCGCTGGCTGCAACACATTGCTGATCCACCAGGCCTTTTCAGCGCTGAAATGGTTGAGCACAGCACCGATTGCGATCCCCAGCACCAAACCGATGAGGATCTGCCAGGCGAGGCTTAGCTTTGCCTTCTTCATGTCATTACCCTTACTTCAAGTGAACTTAAGGCAAACGCGCCAGCTGCAACGCCCGAGGGCGAAAAAGTGTGTGCATCTGCCTCCATGGAAGGTCACCGCAGCGTGGCCGAAATGGCTTACTGGCAGGCGAAAAAAGGCGCAACTATTCCCATGCAAGGGAGCGACGTCTAATGCCGTAAACGCCTACCCTATGCCGAATCGGCATGGTCTTTTTTCATAATAACTGTCCGAACGGTCAGTTCAAATGTGACATTTTGTCCGACAAACATGCCGTGAACCTGCCAAACCCGGCTCGCGCAGAGATTCAGCACGTGTCGCGAGCATTGCCATAAATACTTGGGAATTCCGCTGTTTAGTGTCAGAAATACCTTAAAGGCCCACACTAATTTTCTCGATAGATGGTCGAGCCGACACACTAAGAAATGGTTGGGATCGAGCAGAACGGAAATTTGCGACTATGGAAGGCATAGGCAGGTATATGGAGAGGGGCAAAGAGGCAAAGCATTTACGTCATAAGCGCGCCGCAAATTCAGCAAGCCATAAGCTTGTGAACCTGCGTCGCAGCCTTTCGCCTGACCCGGCCCTTTCGCAGGCACTCCCTGTACCCGTAGGTCACGCCGATCGCGATTGATCAGCACAACCCGGCCCCTTGGTCATGCACAGCACTTGGCGTGCTGTGCAGACAGAAAGAAGCGAGGCGCTTCTTTCAGTGGACGCCAGCTCCGCAGACGACATCGCGTCAGGCGGAACCTAGTACCAATTCGGATCTTTCTTCAATTGCTCCATCAGGAGCTTCTGCATACCTTCGTCCGGCTTGCCGATAAAACGGTAGTCGGCATGCCGCGTGGGCGATTTGTCCGCCGGCAGGCCGGCCGGGACCTCAACCAACATGGCGTAGGCATCTTCCTTGTCGAAGCTGAAGGCAACGATCAAGCGCTTGTTCAGGCACGTGTCAGCGGTTTCGCAGAGCGGCCCAACCAAATACTTATCACCGTCTTCTTCCACGGCATTCATTTGCTCGGCCGTGCCCGACAGGTTCAATACCCATTCTGGCAGACGCTCTTCTTTCTTCACCACGCCTTGCCAGGTTTCACGGTATTGCGGGTCCGAGCTGAGCAATTCGTTGGCTCGGGATTGGCCGTCATTGGCGGCCATCACCAAGCTGCTACCGCCCAGAAGCAGGGCGGCAGTAATGGCTTTGAAGGACAGAGTGGTCATTTTCAGCCTCGGCCGCGACGACCAAAGAAGAAAGAAACGATGAACATCACCAGGAAGACCACAAACAGGATTTTTGCGATACCCGTCGCGGTGCCCGCGATGCCACCGAAGCCCAAGACTGCAGCCACAATGGCGATGATCAGAAATGTGATTGCCCAACTCAACATGGTGATTCTCCTTATCGTTCTTTAAGAGGTAACAGCTGTGGTGCCGTACAGCCACTCAACACGAGTAGCCTTTGTGTTGCCTAGAACACCCAACGCTCTTGGGATGGCAGTTCACTCAGGGAAGACGCCTGGTCAACCATCCGCAATTGCGGGGCTGTTGCGCTGGGAGCAACGCTGCCAACGGAACGGAAATGGGTCTGGGTCATGGCCGGACGCTCAAACTGAGGAACCTGCTGCTGACTCTGCTGCCAATGTTGCAACTGCTGAACACCAATCAACGTGACAATCAGCGCCAAGCTGGCAAACAGCCCTTGCTGCAAGCGCAGTGGCGATACACGCAATTGGCTAAGGCTTTGGCGAGTCATGCTGCTGTTCTCCCACATTTTGATTATTCGTGAGAGGGATATTGCAGAGCGCATGCCAGTTTTTTTACAAAATAAATATCAACAAAATCAATAGGTTATCTATTAATAGATCACCATGAACCCAGCATCCTGCACGATCCCCTACTTGGCGCCGTGCGAAATGCACGATGGCCAGCGGTCGGATCAAGGGATAGAAAGCGCAAGGTGTGTTGCCGAAGTGGCAAGACGGCTTGAAAACGCCATCAGACGGCGCTTTTTAGACAGGGTTGCAGATACCTGCACGACGTCGCCATTTATCAATCAGAATAAACCATGCAACTTGCCCGATTATTCCGGGACTAAACACCATCATTCATACTTTTAGGGAGCGCGGGACAGATGGAATCAGCCAAGGAACTTCAAGGCCGCATTCTTTTAGTGGATGACGAATCCGCGATCCTCCGCACCTTCCGCTATTGCCTGGAAGATGAAGGCTACACAGTGGCTACCGCGAACAGCGCTGCCCAGGCCGATACCTTGATGCAGCGCCAGGTGTTCGACCTGTGCTTCCTGGACTTGCGCCTGGGCGAAGACAATGGCCTGGATGTATTGGCCCAGATGCGGATCCAGGCGCCCTGGATGCGCGTGGTGATTGTGACCGCCCATTCGGCGGTCGACACCGCTGTTGATGCCATCCAGGCTGGCGCCGCCGACTACTTGGTGAAGCCTTGCAGCCCCGACCAACTGCGCCTCGCCACCGCCAAGCAACTGGAAGTGCGTCAACTCTCTGCGCGCCTCGAGGCCCTCGAAGGCGAAGTGCGCCAACCGAAAGATGGCCTCGACTCCCACAGCCCGTCGATGATGGTGGTACTGGAAACCGCACGCCAGGTGGCCGGGACAGATGCCAACATCTTGATCCTGGGTGAATCCGGTACCGGTAAAGGTGAGCTGGCGCGAGCCATTCACGGCTGGAGCAAGCGCTCAAAGAAATCCTGTGTGACCATTAACTGCCCATCGCTGACCGCAGAGCTGATGGAAAGTGAGTTGTTCGGTCATAGCCGTGGGGCCTTTACCGGTGCCAGTGAAAGCACCTTGGGCCGCGTCAACCAAGCAGATGGCGGCACGCTGTTTCTCGACGAGATCGGCGACTTTCCACTCACGTTGCAACCTAAATTGCTACGATTCATCCAAGACAAGGAATACGAGCGTGTGGGCGACCCTGTCACCCGTCGTGCCGATGTACGTATCCTCGCGGCCACCAACCTGAATCTGGAAGACATGGTGCGCGACGGCCGCTTCCGAGAGGACTTGCTCTATCGCCTCAACGTGATCACCTTGCACCTGCCGCCGCTGCGCGAGCGAAGTGAAGACATCCTGACCCTGGCCGACCGTTTCCTGGCGCGCTTCGTCAAGGAATACGCCCGACCTGCACGCGGCTTCAGCGATGAAGCGCGCGAAGCGCTGCTCAACTATCGCTGGCCGGGGAATATCCGTGAGCTGCGCAACGTAGTGGAACGCGCCAGCATCATTTGTCCCCAGGATAAGGTCGAAATCAGCCACCTCGGGATGTCTGAGCAGCCGACCAACAATGCGCCGCGTATCGGTGCGGCGCTGAGCCTCGACGAGCTGGAGAAGGCACACATCGGCGCCGTCCTCGCGACCAGCGACACCCTGGACCAGGCGGCTCGCACCCTGGGTATCGACGCGTCGACCCTGTACCGCAAACGTAAACAGTACAACCTGTGAGCTGTAACCTATGAAGTTAGCGATGAAACTGCGCACTCGGTTATTCCTGAGCATCTCCGCGCTGATCACCGTTGCCCTGCTAGGTTTGATCCTGGGCTTGGTCAGCGTCATGCAAATGGCCAAGACCCAGGAGTCTTCAATTCGCAGCAACTTCGTTACGCTCGACTTGGGGCTCAAGCTGCGTCAGAGCCTGGGCGACCAGTTGATGATGATGCTGGAGGCGCGACCTAATCCGGAAGCCCTGGAAGCCTCGAAAGGACGCTACTTTGATTTGCTGGACCAGGGGATTGCCCATGAGCGGCAAGCTCACACCGGAAGCGGCTTCAGCGAGGCCAAGGCGGACTACCTGAGTTTCCTCGAGGCTTTCGATGAGTCTCAGCAGGCTTCGCCGCCGCCGGGCAGCAAGGAAAAACTCCACGAAACCTTCAACGTGCTGCGTAACGGCCTGATCGCCGAACACAAGCACGCCCTGGAAAGCATCAGCGCCAGCGAACAAAAGTCCCGCGCGCGCGCCTTGCTGATCGCCGGCGTTCTGGGATTGGTGGGGCTCGCGGTGCTGATCATCGGATTCATTACGGCTCATGGCATTGCCAGGCGTTTTGGCGGGCCGATCGAAGCCCTGGCCAAGGCGGCGGACAAGATCGGGCAGGGCGATTTCGAGGTGACGCTGCCCCTCTCCTCTGCCGCGGAAATGAACCTGTTGACCCGGCGCTTCGGCATCATGGCCGAAGCGTTGCGCCAGCATCAGGCGACCAATGTCGATGAACTGCTGGCGGGCCAGCAGCGCCTGCAAGCGGTGCTCGACAGCATCGACGATGGCTTGCTGATGATCGACCGCCAAGGCCGCCTGGAGCATCTCAACCCTGTCGCCCAGCGGCAATTAGGTTGGGACGAGGAACGCCTCGGCCAGGGCCTGGGCGAGGCGTTGGTGCGTCCGGAACTGGACGAGCAACTGCAACTGGTATTGCGAGGCGGTAACCTGGAGCGGGCGCCGGACGATCTGGAAGTGGAAGTCGAAGGCGAACTGCGCCTGCTGACCTACAGCTTGACCCCCGTGAGCCATACCGAGGGGCATATCCTCGGCGCGGTGATGGTGCTGCATGACGTCACCGAACAACGGGCATTCGAGCGGGTGCGCAGCGAGTTCGTACTACGCGCCTCCCATGAACTGCGTACGCCGGTGACCGGCATGCACATGGCATTCGGACTGTTCCGCGAACGCGCGAAGTTTCCCGCAGAGTCCCGTGAAGCGGACCTGCTGGACACGGTTAATGAAGAGATGCAGCGCCTGATGCAGTTGATCAACGACCTGCTCAATTTCTCGCGGTACCAGAACGGCCTGCAGAAACTCACGCTGGGGCCGTGCGATGTGACTGACCTGCTGGAACACGCCCGGGCGCGCTTCGTCGAGCCAGCCAAAGCGCAAAACGTCGAACTGCTGGTAGAAACTCAATCCGACCTGCCCAGATTGTATGCAGACCAGGCACAACTGGAGCGGGTGCTCGATAACCTGCTGGGTAACGCCCTGCGCCATACAGCCACTGGCGGGCAGATTCGCCTGCATGCGCGCCGCCATGGTGAGCGGGTGATTGTCAGCGTCGAAGATAACGGCGAAGGCATCGCTTACGGGCAACAGGGGCGGATCTTCGAGCCCTTCGTCCAGGTAGGCCGCAAGAAAGGCGGCGCCGGCCTGGGGCTGGCGCTGTGCAAGGAGATCGTGCAATTGCACGGCGGCCGCATGGGCGTGTATTCGCGGCCGGGGCAAGGCACTCAGTTCTATATGGCGTTACCGCTTTAACGGTGGTTCAACGCTCGCAGGATCGCTGCACTCTCCGCATCCGGCGCGCCGTCAAATAGCGATGGCCGGAAATGCATCTGGAACGCCGCGATCACGTGACGCGTGGCCACATCCAGCTCTCCGGTCTGGGGTGCCTGGTAGCCCAGACGCGCCAACTCTTCCTGAAACCAGGTGATGCTCGGCAACTCGGTGGCGTATTGCACCTGGTAGCGCGCGAAAGCCTGGGCATCCGGCCATACGCCCAGCCCTTCAGCAGCCAGGCGCTTCCAAGGGAATAGCGGGCCCGGGTCCAACTTGCGCAGCGGTGCGATATCGCTGTGACCAATAATGTTTTTGGGGTCGATGCCGTTGCGCTTACTGATATCTTTGAGCAAGACCACCAGGGATTTCACCTGCGCCTCAGAGTACGGGTACCAGAGTCGGCCAGTCGGTGTGTCCTTGTAGCCAGGGTTCACGATCTCGATACCGATGGAGCTGGAGTTAAGCCAGGTGCGCCCCATCCACTCGCTTTCCCCGGCATGCCAGGCGCGCTGGCTCTCATCTACCAGCTTGTAAATGGTGGCGGAGGCATCGTCGCCGATCAGGTAGTGGCTGCTGACCTGGCCGTGGGTGAGCAATGCCAGGGAGCGTTCAAGGTTGGTGGAGGTGTAATGGACGACCACGAACTGCACGCGGTTGTCGTGATTCACCGAGGGGTGGTTGGTGTCCAGGCGAGGGCCGCTGGCGCAGCCCGCAAGCAGAAGGAACACAAAAGCAAAGTACAAGGATTTCATGGCGGAAGACGTTACACTGAAGACGATAATGCAACAGTGTAACGTACCGGTTGTGGCCCGGCGGTCAAATTACAAAATGGAACATTTTTTAGGCTGCCTGCACCTGATTCCGTCCCGCTGCCTTTGCCCGATATAGCGCCGCATCGGCGCGTTTGAGCGCCAGGTCACTGCGCTCTGCCGGCTGGAACTGCGCCACGCCCATGGAGACCGTGATCGTCACCGGCTCGCCCTTGAAGTGAAACGGGCACGCCTCAATCGCTGCGCGCAACACCTCGCCCGCCGCCAGGGCATCCTTCAAGGATGAGTCAGGCATCAGCAAGACGAACTCTTCACCGCCAAAGCGCGCGATAAAATCAGTCGGTCGCAGGCGTTTGCGCAGCACAGTGGCGATGATTTTCAGCACCCTGTCGCCAGCCAGGTGGCCGTAGCCATCGTTGATGCGCTTGAAGTGATCCAGGTCCAGCATCGCCAGCGACAGGTTGTTGCCGCGTTGGAGCCAAGTGTTGACCTCCTGATCCAGGCGCTCACTCCACGCTGCGCGATTGGGCAAGCCGGTGAGCGGATCGATCAGGGCCTTCTGGCGTTGAACCTCCAAGTGCTCGCGATAGCCTTGGGCTTCCTGCTCCATATTGGCAACCCGTTCGGCCAGGCCCTTCAGACGTGCAGCCGTTTCCTGCTCACGTTGATCGCGCTGCTGCTGGTGCTCATCCATGGTACCTAACAGGCCTTCGAGATGGCTTTCCAATACGTGCTTGAGGCTGTCCAGGTCGGCGGCTTCCTGCACGCTGCTTTGCAGGCCGTCGACCTGTTCGCGGATCTGCGTGTCCAGTTCCCGGGCGGCGGAACGGCTATCGGCGTGGCCGTCGCTGGCGACCTGTAAATGCCCCTGGAACGCTTCGAGGCGCTCGTTGAGCTGCTTAAGGTAAGCCTCGAACTCATGCTGGCCGCTGTCGGTGATCGCCAGCATCAAGACTGCCAGGTCGTCGAGGATAGGCAGCAGTTCGTACCAGTTCAGGCCGTGGGCCAGACGCTCACGCATGGCTTCGGCCTGGGGCCGATGGCGCTCGGGCAATGCCAGCTCTTCCAGCAGGCCGAGCAGGGTGTCTTCGATGTGCTTGGCCACGAAGCTGTAGGACGGCTCCGGCGAGTCGGGTAGGGAATACGCGCCATCCGATTGCAGCTCGTCGGGGTCGGACTCTTCGACCTCCAGCACAGGCGGGAGCGACAGGCTGCCGATGACAGTTTTATCCGGGGTTTCGACCTGAGGTTCGGGGGTTTCGATGAAGGCGGCAAGGGCGCTTTCCGGCGCCAGTTGTTCTGCCTGAAGTTCGACCTCGGGCTCCACACGCGCCAAGGGCGCTGCGAGCGCTTCAATAGGAGCGGCTTGAGCGGCGGCCTCGTAGACGAACGCTTCACTGGAGGCCTCGGCAACCTTTGCCGGTGCATCCGATTCAACTGCAAGGACAACCGGCTCTTGAGGCTGTGGCGCAAAGGCGCGCAAGGCTTGCGTCAGCTCCTCGGACTGCTCGGACTGCTCGGGCTGCTGAGGCTCGGCGACGGGCTTGGCCACAGGGGTTTGCGATGCCGGGATGGGGACCGGTTCGTTTGCTAGCGCCTCGTTCGCGACATCCTTGGAACCAAACAGACGCTGCAAGAGCCCAGGCCCTGCGCGCGTGGTTTCGCCGCCGGGCTCCAGGTTATTCAGCGCCTGGCTTTGCAGGCCACTCAACTCGCTCAGCAACAACGGGATCTCACGTGCCTGGCCGACGCGCCCGTCCAACTGCTTGGCAAACGCCTTCAGCGGACGGATGACCTCACGGGGCAACGGCAGCTTTTGCAGTTGCGTGACCAAGGAGGTCAGCGCAGTGCTGATCTGGTCGACCCGGGTTTCGCGGCGCTGCTCTGACTCAAGAACGGCCTTCTCCAGACGCGGCAGCAACGCGGCGAGGGCGGCGTCCATGTCATCCGTGCGGACAACGTCGCGCATTTCCTTCATGCATTGGTCAACCACGCGATCGGTGCCCTCAGCCGCCAACGTACTGCGTACGAGCCCACGGCGCAGCAGGTCAAGGCGGGCGGCCCAGCGACGTTCGAGCTTTTCCTGTTGCTCGATGCTTTTAAGGTACTTCTCTTTCCAGCGCTGGGCGTCGTCGCTCATGCAAGGGGTCCGTGAGGGCCGGGACTCAGCGCGGGGAATGCATCGGCCGTGAGCGAACCCGGCAGACGAATCTCTACCGCGACCGGCAGGTGATCGGAGATGGGCTGCGCCAGCACCTGCACACTCTCGAGTGTGAGGGTCGGGCTTAGCAGGATATGGTCAAGACAGCGTTGCGGGCGCCAGCTGGGAAACGTAGCTTCGGCTTGCGGTGCCAGTAGGCCAAGGTCGCGCAACGGAGAATTCAGCAGCAGGTCGCTGGCATGGGTGTTCATGTCCCCCATCAGCACCTGGTGTTTGTAATTGCCAATCAGCTCTCGGATGTAGGCCAATTGCAGGGTCCGGGTGCGTGCACCCAGCGCCAGGTGCATCATCACCACGACCAAAGCCTCTGGCCCCTCGCCAAAACGCACAAGGATAGCGCCGCGGCCCTTGGGGCCTGGCAGCGGGTGGTCTTCGATGGCAGAAGGCTTCAAGCGGCTGAGCACACCATTGCTGTGCTGCGCCAGACGCCCGAGGTTGCGATTAAGCTGCTGGTACCAATAAGGGAAGGCACCCAGCTGGGCCAAGTGCTCCACCTGATTGATATAGCCGGAGCGCATGCTGCCGCCATCGGCTTCCTGCAGGGCAACTAGGTCGAAGTCATTCAACAGGTTGCCGATCTTTTGCAGGTTGCCGGCGCGCCCATTGTGGGGCAACAGGTGTTGCCAGCCACGGGTGAGATAATGCCGATACTTCTCGGTACTGATGCCCACCTGGATATTGAAGCTCAGCAGCCGCAGACGACTGTCCGGCGGCAAACCTGTGGTTTCCAGGTGATGTTCGTTGACCTGCGGATCATGCAGGCCAACCACACGTTCGGTACCCCAGCGGCGCATGACAGGCCCCTTACTTGGCTGCGCGCTCTTTGGCGATCAGCTGGTCGGCAACATTAAGGACAGCTTCCGGGCCGCCAGCAGTACCCAGGTCAAAACGGTATTTGCCGTTGACGATCAGCGTCGGTACACCTTGCACGCCATACTTCTGTGCCAGTTCCTTGGCCTGTTTGATCTGGCCCTGTATAGCGAAGGAGTTGAAGGTGGCCAGGAACTTGTCCTTGTCGACGCCTTGGGTGGCAACGAAGTCAGCCATTTCGTCTGGTTTGGTCAGGCGTTTGCTTTCTTTCTGAATCGCATTGAACACGGCGTTGTGCACCTTGTGCTCTACGCCCATGGCTTCCAGGGTCAAGAACAGTTGGCCATGAGCATCCCATGGGCCGCCAAACATGGCAGGGATACGTTTGAAGTTTACGTCCTTAGGCAGCTTCTCAACCCATGGGTTGATCGTCGGCTCAAAAGCGTAGCAATGCGGGCAGCCATACCAGAACAGCTCCACCACTTCGATCTTGCCTGGCACCGAAACCGGAACCGGGTTGGCCAATTCAACATAGGTTTTCCCGGCTTCAAGCGGCACGTCGGCAGCTTGTGCGGTCATGCCGAAGAGGCTGGCAGTGACGAGAGCGGCGCTGAGGATCAGATTACGCATGCTTTACTCCTGGACAAATAAAGTCGCCTCACGCGACCTTTGTTGTGACAGGTCTACGCGGGCATGAGTTCGTTAGTGTAACGGTAGCGGCCACAAAAAAGGGCAGCCTAAGCCACCCTTTTTATGCTTGCATCGATGGATTAATCGAGCGTTAACGTCGTGTGCGCCTCAGTGCAGCCCCTGGATGTAGCTGGAGACCGCCGCAATGTCTTCATCACTCAGCTTGCGAGCAATTGTGCGCATGATCATCGCATCGCCGTCGTTGCTTCGCCCGTCCTCTTCCTTACGGAAATCGGTCAACTGTTTGGCGATGTAGGTTGCGTGCTGGCCACTCAAGTGCGGGAAGCCTGCGGCTGCTATACCGGCGCCATTTGGCGAGTGGCAGCCGGTGCAGGCAGGAAGACCTTTTTCCAGGTCGCCGCCGCGGAACAGTTTCTCACCACGGGCCACCAGTTTCGGATCGGCAGCTCCCACACTGCCTTTCTGGCTGGCAAAATACGCGGCGATGTCTGCCAGGTCCTGATCGCTGAGGTTGGTCAGCAAGCCGGTCATTTCCAGGACCGTGCGCTTGCCAGACTTGATATCCTGCATCTGCTTGGTCAGGTAGCGCTCTCCCTGGCCGGCCAGTTTGGGGAAGTTCGGCGCCGGGCTGTTACCATCCGGTCCATGGCAAGCACCACAGACGGCGGCTTTCGCCTGGCCCGCTGTAGCGTCGCCTGCAGCATGGGCAACACCAGTGATGCCCAAGGTCAACAGCAGACTCACGATCAGTTTGTTCATCAGCTAATCCAACTACGGCTAAGGGTTTAAGAGTTATCAACCGGGTTTACTCACCATCAACTCAATGATGGCCTGGTAATCCTCAGTACTGCAGTCCATGCACAAACCACGCGGCGGCATTGCCTTGAAACCCTGGGTCACGTGTTGCACCCGCGTGACCACGTAAACTCGGTTGTACACCGCTTCCGGATCCTGTGTAGCCTGAGCACCCTAAAGCGGGACCAGGACACCGACAGCGCGCAACCACTTGGTCAGACGTCGACCATTCAGGGTTTGAGAGCGTTTTGCGTTCTAATGCGCAATAAAGGTCTTTCGCTCCCGTGAACTTCGTCCTTCGCTGGGACAAAGCACACACAAAATCTGCGGCATTATATACTGGCGCTACTGAAACGGAAACGACACCGCTTGCCGCACCCTTTCTCGGCATCGCCCACATCGGAAATCTCATGCAACTCAAGAATCCCATCCTCGGCCTGTGCCAACAGTCCACGTTCATGCTCAGCGCCGCCAAAGTTGACCAATGCCCCGATGACGAAGGCTTTGAAGTCGCCTTTGCCGGTCGTTCCAACGCCGGTAAATCCAGCGCACTGAACACCCTGACTCACGCCAGCCTGGCACGTACCTCGAAAACCCCGGGCCGCACGCAACTCCTCAACTTCTTCAAGCTAGACGATGATCGGCGTCTGGTCGACCTTCCGGGCTACGGTTACGCAAAAGTACCCATCCCGCTGAAGCTGCACTGGCAGCGTCACCTCGAGGCTTATCTGGGTGGCCGCGAGAGCTTGAAGGGTTTGATTTTGATGATGGACATCCGCCATCCGATGACCGATTTCGACCTGTTGATGCTCGATTGGGCTGTTGCCAGCGGCATGCCGATGCATATCCTGCTGACCAAGGCAGACAAACTGACCTACGGCGCCGCCAAGAACACCCTGCTCAAAGTGCAGGCCGAAATCCGTAAAGGCTGGGGTGACGCGATCACTATCCAACTGTTCTCGGCGCCGAAGCGTATGGGCCTGGAAGACGCCTACACCGTGCTGGCCGGCTGGATGGAATTGGCCGACAAGGGCGCGGAAATCGCGGAGTAACTTTTCTGCAGGCAAAAAAAAACCCCGGACTTCGTATGGGGAGGGGAAGTTCGGGGTTCAAGTTCCGGACCGCTAGGGCGAGGCCCAGATATCTGCCAACACTTAACACAACATAGGAGCATTGAAGGGCTTCACCACCCATTCAGTAACTCTGAGTGGCAGTTCACAGGTTAAGTTCCGGCAGGCTCAAAACTATTGGAAATAACTGACAGCGACTTCCGGACTAAAGCACTGTGCCACCACCCAAGGTGGTGGCAAAGCCTCGTAATCAGTGCGCTTCGTCCCAGTTATCGCCCACACCTACTTCCACCAGCAGTGGCACATCCAACTGAGCAGCCGCACTCATGTGCTCACGGATCCTCTCGCTGACTTCGGCCACCAAGTCCTCACGCACTTCCAGCACCAATTCATCGTGCACCTGCAGGATGACCCTGGCATCCAGGCCCGAATCGGTCAGCCAATTGTCCACCAGCACCATGGCTTTCTTGATGATATCCGCCGCCGTGCCCTGCATTGGCGCGTTGATCGCGGTGCGTTCTGCCGCCGCGCGCTCCTGTGGCTTGTTGGAATGGATATCCGGCAAATACAGCCGGCGCCCGAAGAAGGTTTCGACGTAACCCTGGTCGGAAGCCTGGGCGCGGGTGCGCTCCATGTACTCGCGAACCCCGGGATAACGGGCGAAGTACACATCGATGTACGCTTTGGCCGTCTTGGTATCGACGCCGATATCCTTGCCAAGCTTCTGCGCGCCCATGCCATAGATCAAACCGAAGTTGATCGCCTTCGCGCTGCGGCGCTGGTCAGACGTAACCTCACCCAGCTCAACCTTGAACACCTCGGCGGCCGTCGCCGTGTGCACGTCGAGGTTGTGACGGAAGGCGTTCATCAACCCTTCGTCCTTCGACAGGTGCGCCATGATCCGCAGCTCGATTTGCGAATAGTCCGCCGCCAGCAGTTTGTAGCCCTTAGGCGCAACAAACGCCTGGCGAATCCGCCGCCCTTCGGCGGTGCGCACCGGAATATTCTGCAGATTCGGGTCACTCGAGGACAAGCGCCCGGTAGCCGCCACGGCCTGGTGATAGGACGTGTGGATCCGCCCGGTGCGCGGGTTGATCTGTTCCGGCAAGCGATCGGTGTAAGTGCTTTTCAGCTTGCTCATGCTGCGGTACTGCATCAGCACCTTGGGCAGCGGATAGTCATCTTCGGCCAGCTTGGCCAGCACTTCTTCGGCAGTCGACGCCTGGCCCTTACCGGTTTTTTTCAACACCGGCAGGCCGAGTTTTTCGTAAAGGATCGCGCCGAGCTGCTTGGGCGAACCCAAGTTGAATTCCTCGCCGGCGATCTCGAACGCCTCGCGCTCCAGTTCGACCATCTTGTTGCCCAGTTCGATGCTCTGGATACCCAGCAGCTCCTTGTCCACCAGCGCACCCTGGCGCTCGATACGGGCCAGCACCGGTACCAACGGAATCTCGATATCCTTGAGCACACTCACCAGGCTCGGGATTGCTGACAGTTGCGCGAACAGCTCCTGATGCAGGCGCAAGGTCACATCGGCATCTTCAGCCGCATAAGGGCCGGCCTGCTCCAATGCGATCTGGTTGAAGGTGAGCTGCTTGGCGCCCCTGCCGGCGATGTCCTGGAAACTGACAGTGTCGTAATCCAGGTACTTCTTCGCCAGGCTGTCCATGTCATGCCGGGTTGCGGTGGCGTTTAACACATAGGATTCGAGCATGGTGTCAAAGGCGATGCCCCGCACCGTAATGCCGTGTGCGGGGTCGCCGCCGATGGCGCAGTTGGCCAGGATATTCATGTCGAACTTGGCGTGCTGGCCGACCTTGAGCTTGGTCGGGTCTTCCAGCAACGGTTTCAGGGCCAGCAGCACGGTGTCACGGTCCAACTGCTCAGGCACGCCGACATAGGCGTGGGTCAGCGGGATGTAGGCGGCTTCATGGGGCTGCACGGCGAAGGAAACACCGACCAACTGTGCCTGTTGGGCGTCGATGCCGGTGGTTTCGGTGTCGAAGGCGAACAACTTCGCGTCGTTGAGCTTTTTCAACCAGCTATCGAAGGTCGCCTGGTCGAGGATGGTGGTGTAGGTGGTCTGCGCTGGCGCCACGGGTTCAACGACTGCTTCAACAACAGGAGCAGCCTTGAGCTCCACTCGCTTGGCGTCGCGCTGGATCTCGTCAATCCAGCTCTTGAACTCCAGCAGCGTATACAGCTCCAGCAGTTTTTCACGGTCCGGTTCGATCAGGTGCAGATCATCCAGGCCCACATCCAGTGGCACATCAATCTTGATCGTCGCCAGCTGGTAGGAAAGGAACGCCATCTCTCGATGCTCTTCCAGCTTGGCCGGCAGCGTCTTCGCGCCACGGATAGGCAGGGTCGGCACGATATCCAACTGCTCATAAAGCTCTTTAAGGCCGCCGTTCACACCGACAAGCAAGCCGGACGCGGTCTTAGGACCGATACCAGGAACACCCGGAATGTTGTCGGACGAATCGCCCATCAACGCCAGATAGTCGATGATCTGCTCCGGTGCGACGCCGAATTTCTCCTTTACGCCCTCGATATCCATCGCACTACCGGTCATGGTATTGACCAAGGTAATGTGGCCGTCCACCAATTGCGCCATGTCCTTGTCACCGGTCGAAATCACCACCGGGCGGTCAGCGGCGGCGCTGCTGCGGGCCAGGGTGCCGATCACGTCATCGGCCTCGACGCCTTCGACGCATAGCAGCGGGAAGCCCAGCGCGATCACGCTTTGATGCAATGGCTCGATTTGCAGGCGCATGTCATCAGGCATGCTGGGGCGATTGGCCTTGTATTCGGCGTACATGTCATCGCGAAAGGTCCCACCCTTGGCGTCGAACACCACCGCGAACGGGCTGTCCGGGTACTGCCTGCGCAGGCTTTTGAGCATGTTCAACACGCCCTTGACCGCACCAGTCGGCAGGCCTTTGGAGGTGGTCAGCGGTGGCAGCGCATGAAAAGCGCGGTACAGATAAGAAGAACCGTCCACCAGGACGAGGGGTGCTTGGCTCATGAGCAGAATCAACCTTTTCGGCGGGTCAGGCGCTAGAATAGCCAGACCAATGACGACAAAGGGACAAGGTTATCATGCGTACATTTAATCGCCTGCTGTTGACCGGCTTGATTTCACTCACTCCGTTGGCTGCCATGGCGGCAGACGATGCGCCTGGGGGTGATCCGCAAGTGACCATTCGCACGGAAGGCGACAAGACCATCCAGGAGTACCGTCAGAACGGGTTCCTGTACGCAATCAAGGTCACTCCGAAAGGGGCGCCTCCGTATTTCCTGGTGCGCGCGGACGGAACCGATGCGAACTTCATCCGCTCTGACCAGCCGGATATGCTGATCCCGTCATGGAAGATCTTCGAATGGAAGTGATTTCTTAACTTAAATTGGCGCCGCGCACAGCGGCGCCCGTACTGGCAGTTTTAACCATGTCTGTGTTCACCCCCCTGGCTCGGCCCGAGCTGGAAACCTTTCTCGCCCCTTACGGGCTCGGCCGCCTGATTGATTTCCAGGGGATTGCCGCCGGTAGTGAAAACACCAATTTCTTTGTCAGCCTTGAGCGGGGCGAGTATGTCCTGACACTGGTTGAGCGCGGCCCGGTCGCAGAAATGCCGTTCTTCATCGAACTGCTCGACGTGCTCCACGACGCTGACCTACCCGTGCCTTATGCCCTGCGTACAACCGACGGCGTGGCACTGCGCGAGCTGAAAGGCAAACCGGCACTGCTGCAACCGCGCCTGGCCGGCAAGCACATCAAGGACGCCAACGCCCAGCACTGTACCCAGGTCGGCGACCTGCTTGGCCACCTGCACCTAGCGACTCAAGGCGAAAAGGTGCTGGAACGCAAGACCGATCGTGGCCTGGATTGGATGCTGACTGAAGGCACGCAACTGATCTCGCACCTGAATGACGCACAGCAACACCTGCTGAAAGCTGCACTGACGGAAATCGAAGCCCACAAGATCCAGATCCTCGCCCTGCCGCGCGCCAACGTCCACGCCGACCTGTTCCGCGACAACGCGATGTTCGAAGGCACGCACCTCACAGGCCTGATCGACTTCTACAACGCCTGCTCCGGGCCGATGCTGTACGACGTGGCGATCGCCCTGAATGACTGGTGCTCGGATGCCGACGGCGTGATTGACGGGCAACGCGCCCGTGCGCTGCTCGGCGCCTATGCCGGCCTGCGACCGTTCACCGCCAAGGAAGCCGAACTGTGGCCGACGATGTTGCGGGTGGCGTGCGTGCGGTTCTGGCTGTCACGCCTGATCGCCGCCGAGTCGTTTGCAGGGCAGGATGTGTTGATCCATGACCCGGCGGAGTTCGAGTATCGCTTGGCACAACGCCAGCAGGTCACGATCCAACTGCCGTTCGCCCTCTAAAGCCCCAACTCGGTCAATGTGGGAGCTGGCTTGCCTGCTCCCACATTAGACCTGCGCGGTCTGTTACAACGACTCCAGGCACCCAGCCAAGTCATTCCCCAACTTTTCCAACACCTGCTCATAACCCTGAGCCGTAGCCGGGGTATACCCGCCCAACGCATCCAACTCCGCCAGCTTCACCGGCAAGCCCGCCACCAGCGTTTCAGCCAAACGCGGACGCAACGGCGGCTCGCTGAACACGCAGGTCTTACCCACTTCCTGCAAACGCGTACGCATCGCCGCTACGTGCTGGGCGCCGGGCTGCACTTCAGCGGCGACACTGAACACACCGGCATGTTTGAGCCCATAAGCGTCTTCGAAGTAATCGAAGGCTTCGTGGAACACGAAGTAAGGTTTGCCGCCAACCGGCGCCAGGCGGGCTTTCAGGCGAGCATCCAAAACATCCAGGCGCTCATCAAAGGCTTTCACATTACCCTGGTAACTCACGGCATTGGCCGGGTCTGCGGCCGCCAGATCAGCAGCCATGCGCGCCGCAATCACACGAGCATTCACGGTCGACAGCCACAAGTGCGAATCCAGGCTGCCTGGGCGGTGATCATGATCATGTTCGTCGGCATCGTCGCTATGGGAGTGGCTATCTTCGGCGAAGCGCCGCAGCTTCATACCCGGAAGATCCTGCACCGCCACCGTTGTTGCCGTACGACCTTTCAGCACGCGCGGCAGGAAACTCTCCATATCCGGACCGATCCAGTACAGCAGGTCCACCGACTGCACGCGCCGTACGTCGGATGGACGCAGCGCGTAGTTATGCGGCGACGCACCCGGCGGCAGCAACACCTCCGGTACCGCCACGCCGTCCTGCACAGCCGCGGCTATCAACTGCAATGGCTTGATGCTGGTCAGCACCTTGACCTCGGCCTGAGCGGCGCCATTGATGAACAAACTGGTGACAAATACGATAAAAACGGGAAAAAGTCGGGACACGATGACCACTCAATGGCGTAGGAACGGGTAACATAATAACGTCTCTATCAAATGTCTGTCGCCGCTCATGCCTATTACACCGCTTGCCAGCCGTCCCCACGATCACTCCCACTGCGTGCATACCGCGCTGTCGGAGGCCGATACCCTCTGCGCACAAAAGGGGTTGCGCCTGACCGCCTTGCGTCGGCGGGTACTGGAACTGGTGTGGCAGAGCCACAAGCCGCTGGGTGCCTACGACATTCTCGGGGTGCTCAGTGAGCAGGACGGCCGCCGTGCAGCGCCACCCACGGTCTACCGTGCGCTGGATTTCCTGCTGGAAAACGGCTTGGTGCACCGCATTGCCTCGCTCAACGCCTTTGTTGGCTGCAACCACCCGGAACACGCGCATCAAGGTCAATTCCTGATCTGCCGCGCGTGCCATGCCGCCATCGAACTTGAACAAAAAAGCATCAGCGACGCCATTATCAGCAGCGCTGCCGATGTCGGCTTTACGGTCGAAGGGCAAACGGTCGAAGTAGTCGGCCTGTGCTCGGGCTGCCAGGGGGCTTGATGAGCAATGCGTTAATCCGCCTGGAACAGGTCGGGGTCACGTTCGCCGGGCAACACGTGCTGGATAACATCGCACTGAGCGTGGAGCCGGGGCAGATCGTCACCCTGATCGGCCCTAACGGCGCCGGCAAGACCACGCTGGTGCGCGCCGTGCTCGGCCTGCTCAAGCCCGACACCGGCAGCGTCTGGCGCAAGCCGAAGCTACGCGTCGGCTACATGCCGCAGAAGCTGCACGTCGACGCGACGCTGCCACTCTCGGTGTTGCGATTCCTTCGCCTGGTGCCGGGCGTGGACCGAGCCCGCGCGCAGGCTGCGCTCAAGGAGGTCGGCGCCGAACAGGTGATCGACAGCCCGGTACAAAGTATCTCCGGCGGCGAAATGCAGCGCGTGCTGCTGGCCCGCGCCTTGTTGCGAGAGCCGGAACTGCTGGTACTGGATGAACCCGTGCAAGGCGTCGACGTCGCCGGCCAAGCCGAGCTGTACAGCCTGATCACGCGCCTGCGCGACCGCCATGGCTGCGGCGTGCTGATGGTGTCCCACGACTTGCACTTGGTGATGAGCACCACCGACCAGGTGGTCTGCCTCAATCGGCACGTGTGCTGCTCCGGCCACCCGGAGCAGGTCAGCGGCGACCCGGCGTTCGTCGAGCTGTTCGGCAAAAACGCGCAGAGCCTGGCGATCTATCACCACCACCACGACCACGCGCATGACCTGCATGGCGCGGTCGTGGACGATCCTTCTACCCCTCACGTTCATGGAGATAGCTGCAAGCATGGCTGATTTTCTGCTCTACGCCCTGCTGGCAGGCTTGGCTTTGGCACTGGTTGCAGGCCCGTTGGGCTCCTTCGTGGTCTGGCGGCGCATGGCGTATTTCGGCGACACCTTGTCGCATGCCGCGTTGCTGGGCGTGGCCATGGGCTTTTTGCTCGATGTAAGCCCGACCATCGCGGTGACCGTAGGCTGCCTGCTCCTGGCGGTGCTGCTGGTGACCCTGCAACAGCGCCAGCCACTGGCCTCCGACACCCTGTTGGGCATCCTGGCACCAAGCACCCTGTCTTTGGGCCTGGTGGTGCTGAGCTTTATGCACGAAGTGCGCATCGACCTCATGGCCTATCTGTTCGGCGATCTGCTGGCGATCAGCCCCACTGACCTGACCTGGATCCTCGGCGGCAGCGCGACCGTGCTGGTGTTGCTGGTGGCCCTGTGGCGCCCATTGCTGGCGATCACCGTGCATGAAGAGCTGGCCAGGGTGGAGGGTTTGCCCGTACCCGCGCTGCGCATGGCCCTGATGTTGCTGATCGCCGTGGTGATTGCTGTCGCGATGAAGATTGTCGGCGTATTGTTGATCACATCGCTGCTGATCATTCCCGCCGCCGCCGCTCAGCGCCATGCCCGTTCGCCGGAGCAAATGGCGATCGGCGCCAGCCTGTTGGGGGTGTTTGCAGTGTGCGGGGGCTTGGCGCTGTCCTGGTTCAAGGACACGCCTGCCGGGCCATCGATTGTGGTCACGGCCGCCGCCCTGTTTCTGCTGAGTTTTGTCCTGCCCCGTCGAGGGGTGTAGACTTGCTCGCTTTTTGCGCAAATAGAGAGTCGCAGGAATGAAGCCGTTCACCGCCCGATATCTGCTCCTTGCCGCATTTTCCCTGCTGCTGGGCGCCTGTCAAAGCACACCGCCCGCCGCCCCACAGGCACAGGACGCACGTGCTGTGGCCATCACGCAACTGGAGCAAAACCTGGCCAGCAGCGAGCTGGCTACCGCCGAAGATCAGTTGGCCACCCTGCAAGCCCAGTCGCCCAACGACCCGACGCTTGAGGGCTACCAACGCCAATTGGCCGAGGCCTACCTGCAGCGCAGCCAGATAGTGTTGCAAAAAGGTGACGTCAACGCAGCTGCCACTGCGCTAAGCCGAGCGCGTGCGCTGATGCCAAAGGCACCGGCACTCACTGGCGGCGTTAACAGCGCCATCAGCCACGCCCGCAAAGCCGAGCTGGATAAAGCCGAAGCCGCCCTGAAAGCCGCTGAAACTCAGCCCGCCGCCAAGGTCATCGACCCGGCAGCGCCAAGCACCACCGTGGCACTGAACCTCACCGACATCGAAGCACTGCGCCATCAGCTGGATGCAATCGCCACCGACGTCGTGAATTACCAGTGCGACGTGAGCATCCAGGCGCCGCGCACCGAGGATTACCCGTGGCTGGCCACGTTACTGACCAAACGGGTGAAGCGTATTGATTCGGGGTATGACCTGAAGATTCACCGGCAGATTCTGAAGCACATTCCGGCGCAAGTTGTGTTGATTCCGCGCAAAGCGGACTAAACGCATCGCGGGCAAGCCCGCTCCCACATTTGAACGGTGAACACTTCAAGTGGGGGAGCGGGCTTGCCCGCGATAGCGATCTAACAAACAACAGATGACTTAAGCCGGAATCGCCTTCGCCTTCACCTCACGATCCCAAACCCGATGCTGGCCAATCGCAGCAAAGAATGCCTTGAACGCTTTGGCATCCGACCCCACGATCAACCCCGCATCCGCCTCCAGCTTCAGCAGATCCAGCAAAGGCTTCACGTCACTGGCCACCGCAATCGCCTTCAGGTGCTTGTACGCCTCCAACACGTAATGCAGTGCCACGCCGTCGCCGCTCAGCGCCTTCACCGACTCTTTCCCACCCGGGATAAACACCGCATCAAACGCAATGGACGGCATACCCTCCATCGACGCGTCGACTGGCAGGCTCTTGCCATCAGCCGTCTTCACCGGCGCTGACGTCGGCCCCAGCAGCTTGGCATGTGCGCCTTGCGCTGCGAGTGCCTTCTTCAACGCGTCAATCGCCACGCCGTCCACACCATTCGCCGCCAGGATCGCCACCTTGCGGGTTTTGATATCACCCGGCAGCAAGTTCGCCTGGCTCAACGCTGGCGAACGTTCCGGCTTGGTTTGGCGCTCAGGCACAGTACCTTTGGTCGGTGCTGGCAGCCCCAGGTTATGCGCCACGCGCTTGGCCAGTTCCAAGTCGATGTTGGCCAGGATCTCATTGACCTGGCGCGCACGAATAAACTCACGCTCAACCTTACCCAGCTCAAAGCTGTAGGCCGCAATGATGTGCTCCTGCTCGTGCTTGCTCATGCTGCGGAAGAACAGGCGGGCCTGAGAGAAGTGATCGCCGAACGACTCGCTGCGCTCACGGATCTTGTGGGCGTCGATGCGCTCTGGGTACGTCTCGAAGCCGCCATCCTGCGCCGCTGGCGGGGTTTCTTTCGGCCAGCCGCCATCGATCGAGTTTGGCTCGTAAGCCGCACGACCTTTATCAATGGTGGTGCGGTGCATGGCATCGCGCTGGTTGTTATGGAACGGCACGACCGGCTGGTTGATCGGCAACTGGTGAAAGTTCGGGCCACCCAGTCGGCTGATCTGTGTATCGGTGTACGAAAACAGCCGACCTTGCAGCAATGGATCATTAGAGAAGTCGATACCCGGCACGATATGCCCGGGGCAGAACGCGACCTGCTCGACTTCAGCGAAGAAGTTGTCCGGATTACGGTTCAGCACCATTTTGCCCAGCGGGGTGATCGGCACCAGCTCCTCAGGAATCAGCTTGGTCGGGTCGAGAATGTCGAAGTCAAACGCATGCTCCTTATCCTCAGGAATCACCTGCACGCCCAATTCCCACTCAGGGTAATCGCCCATCTCAATGGCTTCCCAGAGATCGCGGCGATGGTAGTCGGTGTCTTTACCGGCGAGCTTTTGCGCTTCATCCCACACCAGCGAGCAAGTACCCGCGGTAGGACGCCAGTGGAATTTGACGAAGTTGGATTTACCCTCGGCATTCACCAAGCGGAAGGTGTGCACACCAAAACCCTGCATGCTGCGCAGGCTTTTTGGAATGGCGCGGTCAGACATTGCCCAGATCACCATGTGGGCAGATTCAGGCTGCAACGAGACGAAGTCCCAGAACGTATCGTGAGCCGAGCCGCCTGTAGGAATCTCGTTGTGAGGCTCTGGCTTAACGGCGTGCACAAAGTCAGGGAACTTGATCGCGTCCTGAATGAAAAACACCGGCATGTTGTTGCCCACCAGGTCGAAGTTGCCTTCTTCGGTGAAGAACTTCACGGCAAAACCCCGTACATCTCGCACCGTATCGCCAGAGCCGCGTGGCCCCTGCACAGTCGAAAACCGGGTAAATACCGGCGTCTTGTGGCCTGGGTCACGCAGGAACCCGGCCTTGGTCAGCGCCGAATGGTTCTCATACGTCTGGAAATAGCCATGAGCGCCAGTGCCACGGGCATGCACGATGCGCTCCGGGATGCGCTCATGGTCAAAGTGCGTGATTTTTTCACGCATGATGAAGTCTTCCAGCAGCGACGGGCCACGGGAGCCGACTTTCAACGTGTTCTGGTTATCGGAAATCTTGACGCCTTGGTTGGTACGCAGGGCCTGGCCGGTCGCATCGGAACGGAATTCCTCCAAGGCCTGCAGCTTGGCGTTGGTGTTGCCACGGTCCAGGGTATCGGTGCCCGCGAGCTCACTCTTCGACGGGGTGGCTGGCTTCTTGGTACTCATCAGACAAAACTCCTTATTCAAAGTGGCCAGAGCGATCCCCGGCTCGTTTGAGCAAAAACCCCAGGCACGGCACCTGGGATATCGCGTTGCTTAAGTAGTGACTGATGAGGTTTTGGGCCGTTCCTTTTTTATGACCTTTGATCGCGTTATTGCCAAATCGCTGGTTGAATGCGAAATAAATGCTAAGAAACGCTATACGGACAGGCTAAAATGCGCGCCCGGCTAACCGCTGATCCCTTTTCCATGCGCCCCACAAGGTTCGCTACGTGATCGAGTTTCATAACGTCCATAAAACCTACCGCGTCGCCGGTAAGGATATTCCCGCACTGCATGCCACCAGCCTGAGTGTCGAAAACGGCCAGGTGTTCGGCCTGATTGGCCACTCCGGTGCAGGCAAAAGCACACTGCTGCGCCTGATCAACCGCCTGGAAGAACCGAGTGGCGGCCAGATCACGGTTGATGGCGAAGAAGTCACCGCCCTGGACGCCAACGGCCTGCGCCGTTTCCGCCAGCAGGTCGGGATGATCTTCCAGCACTTCAACCTGCTCGCGTCCAAGACCGTTGCCGACAACGTGGCGCTGCCTCTGACCCTGGCCGGCGAATTGTCGCGCAAGGAAATCGACCAGCGCGTCGCCGAATTGCTCGCCCGTGTCGGCCTGTCAGACCACGCCAAGAAGTACCCGGCGCAGTTGTCCGGCGGCCAGAAGCAACGCGTCGGCATCGCTCGTGCCTTGGCGACCAAGCCAAAGATCCTGCTGTGCGACGAAGCCACCAGCGCCCTCGACCCGCAAACCACCGCTTCGGTGTTGCAACTGTTGGCCGAGATCAACCGCGAGTTGAAGCTGACCATCGTGCTGATCACCCATGAAATGGACGTGATCCGCCGCGTCTGCGACCAGGTGGCGGTAATGGACGCCGGCGTGATCGTCGAGCAAGGCTCGGTCGCCGATGTGTTCCTGCACCCCAAGCACCCGACCACCAAGCGCTTCGTACAAGAATCCGAGCAGGTCGACGAAGGTGAACAGCGCGATGATTTCGCCCACGTCCCAGGCCGCATCGTGCGCCTGACGTTCCAAGGTGAATCGACCTACGCGCCGTTGCTGGGTACCGTCGCCCGTGAAACGGGTGTGGACTACAGCATCCTTGCCGGTCGTATCGACCGCATCAAAGACATTCCCTACGGGCAATTGACCCTGGCCATTACCGGCGGTGACATGGAAGCGGCCTTCGCCCGCTTTACCGCAGCCGATGTGCACATGGAGATCCTGCGTTAATGGACGTTTTACTGCATTACTTCGACAAAGTTGACTGGGCTGACATCTGGGTTGCCACCGGCGACACCATGCTGATGCTCAGTACCTCGCTGCTGTTCACCGTGCTGGTGGGCCTGCCGCTGGGCGTTCTGCTGTTTCTCTTCAGCCCTCGACAGTTGCTGGAGCAGAAGAACACCTACGCAGTACTGGCATTCGTGGTCAACGCCATACGCTCTCTGCCATTTATCATTCTGCTGATTGTGATGATCCCTACGACGATCTTTATCACAGGCACATCGCTTGGCGTGGCCGGGGCCATTCCACCGCTGGTGGTAGGAGCTTCGACGTTCTTCGCACGGCTGGTGGAAACCGCCCTACGCGAAGTGGACCGCGGCATCATCGAGGCGACTCAAGCAATGGGCGCCACCACCCGGCAGATTATCATCAAGGCGCTTTTGCCGGAGGCTAAGCCCGGTATCATTGCTGCAATCACAGTCACTGCGATCGCACTGGTAGGCTACACCGCGATGGCCGGTGTAGTGGGCGCCGGAGGCTTGGGTGACCTGGCCATTCGTTATGGATACCAGCGTTTTCAGGACGACGTCATGGTCGTCACCGTGGTGATGTTGATTGTGCTGGTACAAATTCTGCAGACCATCGGCGATAAGCTGGTGACGCACTATTCTCGAAAATAACGGCCATTGCCGGCCCCCGCCGGCTATGCCCGAACAAGGAGCTTGCTGGATGAAAAAACTACTGGTTGCTTTCGCCGCCGTTGCCGCGTTTTCCGCCCACGCCGAGACCATTACGGTCGCCGCTTCGCCGGTCCCGCACGCGGAAATCCTGGAATTCGTGAAACCTGCCCTGGCTAAAGAAGGCGTGGACCTGCAGGTCAAAGTCTTCACCGACTACGTGCAGCCGAACGTACAGGTGGCTGAAAAGCGCCTGGACGCCAACTTCTTCCAGCATCAGCCGTACCTGGATGAGTTCAACAAAACCAAGGGCACTCACCTGGTGAGCGTAGCCGGTGTACACCTGGAACCCCTGGGCGCTTACTCCAGCAAATACAAGAAACTG
This sequence comes from Pseudomonas sp. EA_65y_Pfl1_P113, assembly GCF_963970525.1. Classification (NCBI taxonomy): domain Bacteria; kingdom Pseudomonadati; phylum Pseudomonadota; class Gammaproteobacteria; order Pseudomonadales; family Pseudomonadaceae; genus Pseudomonas; species Pseudomonas sp. EA_65y_Pfl1_P113. Next base: position 598 of record NZ_CAXAQM010000037.1, on the reverse strand, counting down.
GACGAGTTGCCTGATGGTGCCAACGTGGTGATCCCGAACGACGCCACCAACGGCGGCCGTGCGCTGTTGCTGCTGGCCAAGCACAACCTGATCACCCTGAAGGATCCGACAGACATCCTGTCGACCATCAAAGACATCACCGCCAACCCGAAAAACCTGAAGTTTCGCGAACTCGAAGCCGCCACCCTGCCGCGCGTGCTGACCCAGGTTGACCTGGCGCTGATCAACACGAACTACGCGCTGGAAGCCAAGCTGGACCCGTCCAAGGACGCGCTGGTCATCGAAGGCAGCGACTCGCCTTACGTGAACATCCTGGTCACCCGCGAAGACAACAAAGACTCGGACGCCGTGAAGAAGCTGGTCGCAGCCCTGCACACGCCTGAAGTGAAGAAATTCATCGAAGAGAAGTACAAAGGCGCGATCAAGCCGGCGTTCTGACCTGACTCGATCTCCCAAACACTGGAGATCAAAAAATGTGGGAGGCCCCACTACATCTTCGACGTAGCGCTGTCGCGCATCAAACTGGTTCATCGTAAGGTTATAGAACGCGTGCGGGGCAAAGGCCGTAGCCAGCACTGGTGTGTCAGCACCCGAGTGG
>NZ_CAXAQM010000036.1:0-51338 GCF_963970525.1 Pseudomonas sp. EA_65y_Pfl1_P113 | reverse complement strand
GGAAGAAAAGTATTAATATCACGCATAAGAACGCCGGTTTTTTAGATGTGTTTGCTCGCACGAACATCATCCATCAAATCGGCGTTCTTGTTTCTGTCTTTCCCGTGATTCCGTGAAGAACCATAAATAAGGTTGACTGCGCGGACCTTTTTTACCCACTGTGGGTTCTATTGGTTGTAACACCGATTTGCCGATAGTCAAGGCGACCAGTCGGTCAGAGTTGAAATTCTGACAGGTCGCCCCCACCACTGTATTTGAACCACTGACGAACCTTTCTTTCCATGCATGCAAACAGCCAGATTCGACTAACATTCAATCAGGATCGACCGGATCATGAACATGATGACGACGGTTCTGCAGGCATTGCTGTTCAGGAGGCCAAGCCTGCTTTACAGGCGCCGCCGATGTACAAGGTGGTTTTGTTCAATGATGACTACACACCGATGGATTTCGTCGTCGAAGTGCTCGAGGTGTTTTTTAACCTGAACCGCGAGTTGGCCACCAAGGTAATGCTGGCCGTTCATACAGAAGGACGGGCAGTATGTGGAGTGTTTACCCGCGACATCGCCGAGACAAAGGCCATGCAGGTCAACCAGTACGCCAGGGAAAGCCAGCATCCGCTACTCTGTGAAATCGAGAAGGACGGTTAACGCCGACCACTTGGGTATGAGGTGAAGCTATGTTAAACCGCGAGCTCGAAGTCACCCTCAATCTTGCCTTCAAGGAGGCCCGTTCGAAGCGTCATGAATTCATGACCGTCGAACACCTGCTGCTGGCACTTTTGGATAACGAAGCTGCCGCCACCGTTCTGCGTGCGTGCGGCGCTAACCTCGACAAACTCAAGCATGACCTGCAGGAGTTTATCGACTCCACGACGCCACTTATTCCCGTCCACGATGAAGACCGTGAAACCCAGCCAACCCTGGGCTTCCAGCGGGTGCTTCAACGTGCTGTTTTCCACGTGCAGAGCTCCGGTAAGCGTGAAGTCACAGGCGCCAACGTGCTGGTGGCGATTTTCAGCGAGCAGGAAAGCCAGGCAGTGTTCCTGCTGAAACAGCAGAGCGTTGCCCGTATTGATGTCGTCAACTACATCGCCCACGGTATCTCCAAGGTGCCTGGGCACGGCGATCATTCCGAGGGTGAGCAGGAGATGCAGGACGAAGAGGGTGGTGAGTCTTCTTCTTCGGTCAATCCACTGGATGCCTATGCCAGCAACCTCAATGAACTGGCGCGCCAGGGGCGGATCGATCCGCTGGTGGGGCGAGAGCTGGAAGTTGAGCGCGTGGCGCAGATCCTCGCGCGTCGTCGCAAGAACAACCCGTTGCTGGTGGGTGAGGCGGGCGTGGGTAAAACCGCGATCGCCGAAGGCCTGGCCAAGCGCATCGTGGATAACCAGGTGCCAGACCTGCTGGCCAACAGCGTCGTCTACTCCCTTGATCTCGGCGCTTTGCTCGCCGGGACCAAGTACCGGGGCGATTTCGAGAAGCGCTTCAAGGCGTTGCTCGGCGAGCTGAAAAAACGCCCGCAGGCGATTCTGTTCATCGACGAAATCCACACGATCATTGGTGCCGGTGCCGCCTCCGGTGGGGTGATGGATGCCTCCAACCTGCTCAAGCCGTTGTTATCCTCGGGTGATATCCGTTGCATCGGCTCGACCACGTTCCAGGAATTTCGCGGCATCTTCGAGAAAGACCGTGCCCTGGCGCGTCGCTTTCAGAAAGTCGATGTGTCCGAGCCTTCGGTCGAAGACACCATCGGCATCCTGCGCGGGCTCAAGGGGCGCTTCGAAGCGCACCATGGCATCGAGTACACCGATGAGGCCCTGCGTGCGGCGGCTGAGCTGGCGTCGCGCTACATCAATGACCGGCACATGCCGGACAAGGCGATCGACGTGATTGACGAGGCGGGGGCTTACCAGCGCCTGCAGCCGGTCGAGAAGCGTGTGAAACGCATCGACGTGCCTCAAGTCGAGGACATCGTGGCGAAGATCGCGCGGATTCCACCTAAGCACGTCAACAGTTCCGATAAGGAGCTGCTGCGCAACCTGGAGCGCGACCTCAAGCTCACCGTTTTTGGCCAGGATGCGGCCATCGATGCGCTGTCCACCGCGATCAAGCTATCGCGTGCTGGCCTCAAGTCGCCGGACAAGCCTGTCGGTTCGTTCCTGTTCGCAGGCCCGACCGGCGTCGGCAAGACCGAAGCGGCGCGGCAGTTGGCCAAGGCCATGGGCATCGAGCTGGTGCGCTTCGACATGTCCGAATACATGGAGCGGCACACCGTGTCGCGTCTGATCGGCGCGCCTCCGGGCTATGTCGGTTTCGACCAGGGCGGCCTGTTGACCGAGGCGATCACCAAGCAGCCGCATTGCGTGTTGCTGCTCGATGAAATCGAGAAGGCCCACCCGGAAGTCTTCAACCTGCTGCTGCAGGTGATGGACCACGGGACCCTGACCGACAACAACGGGCGCAAAGCGGACTTCCGCAACGTGATCGTGATCATGACCACCAACGCCGGTGCCGAAACGGCCGCGCGGGCTTCGATTGGCTTCAGTCATCAAGATCACTCTTCTGATGCCATGGAAGTGATCAAGAAAAGCTTTACGCCGGAGTTCCGCAACCGCCTGGATACTATTATCCAGTTTGGTCGCCTCAGCCATGAGGTCATCAAAAGTGTGGTGGACAAGTTCCTCACCGAGCTCCAGGCGCAGTTGGAAGACAAGCGCGTGCAACTGGAAGTCTCGGAAGCGGCGCGCAGCTGGATCGCCGAAGGCGGATACGATGCGGCAATGGGCGCACGCCCGATGGCGCGTCTGATCCAGGACAAGATCAAGCGGCCGCTGGCCGAAGAGATCCTGTTTGGCGAGCTTTCCGACCATGGTGGCGTGGTGCACATCGACCTGAAGGACGGCGAGCTGGCCTTCGAGTTCGAAACCACGGCTGAAATGGCCTGATAGCTGACCGCAACAAAGCAAAAGGCGCCGAAAGGCGCCTTTTTGCTGTCTTGAAAACGAAGGAGATTAAATGTGGGAGCGGGCTTGTTAGGTAAAGAGCACACACAAAAACGCCCGGCATAACCGGGCGTTTTGTATTGACTTGCTTAGCGAGCGCGGTAAGTGATGCGCCCTTTGCTCAAGTCATAGGGCGTCAGCTCGACGCGCACTTTGTCGCCGGTAAGAATACGAATGTAGTTCTTGCGCATCTTGCCGGAGATATGCGCGGTTACGACGTGCCCATTTTCCAACTCCACACGAAACATGGTGTTGGGCAGGGTGTCGACGACAGTGCCTTCCATTTCGAAGCTGTCTTCTTTCGACATGCAGTAAAGCCCTCGGTATCCAGTGAATGGCCCGGTGCAACTGCGCCAGGCAAAAGCGGCGTGCATTGTGCCCGAAAAAGGGTGTTTAAGCCAAGGGGTTCTAGTTATGTGTGACCCATCTTTGATTAATCAGCAGTTCAATGGGTCGATATTGGGTCTTGTAATTCATCTTTTTGCAGTTCTTGATCCAGTAGCCGAGGTACACCGCCTCCAGTTCCTGGCGCAGGGATTCGCCAATTTGCCAGAGGATCGCGAAGCGTCCCAGGCTACGGCGTTCTTCGTCAGGCTCATAAAAGGTGTAGACCGCTGAAAGCCCGTTAGGCAGCAAATCGGTCACGGCGACGGCCACCAAGCGGCCGTCCGCACGAAACTCGTAGAAGCGTGAGAAGGGCAGGTCGCGCACCAGGAACGTGGAAAACTGGTCGCGACTGGGCGGAAACATATCGCCGTCGGCGTGTCGTTGCTCGATATAACGCTGATACAGGTCGAAGTATTCTTCGGTGAAGCGCGGCTTGGCTGGCATCACCGTCAGGTCGGCGTTGCGCTTGAGGATGCGCTTCTGGTTACGGTCCGGCAGAAACTGCGCCACAGGGATGCGCGCCGGCACGCAGGCATTACAGTTCTGGCAATGCGGCCGGTACAGATGATCGCCACTGCGCCGAAAGCCCATTTCCGAGAGATCGGCGTACACATGCACGTCCATCGGCTGGCTGGGGTCGAGGAACAGTGTGGTGGCCTGCTCGTCGGGCAGATAGCTGCAAGAGTGGGGTTGAGTGGCATAAAACTTCAAACGCGCCAACTCGGTCATGATCAACCCTCGGATAAGCTTTGAAGTAAGTGTAAGTCAGGAGTGCGCAAGTCGCTTAAGAAACCCAAGGCCCGGCGTTGGGCGGGTCCAGATGGTCACGCAGGAAGCCTGCGAAGTCGCTGCGGGAAATGGCGCGGGCACCCAGGCTGTGCAGGTGGTCGTTGGGCATCTGGCAGTCGATCAGCACAAAGCCCCAGGCCTGTAGTTGGCGAGTCAGCGTGGCAAAGCCGAATTTCGAAGCGTTGTCGGCGCGGCTGAACATTGATTCGCCGAAAAACAATTGGCCCATTGCCAGGCCATACAGGCCGCCCACCAGTTCCCCGTCGTCCCAGACCTCTACCGAATGGGCGTAACCGCGCTGATGCAGTTCCAGGTAGGCGCTCTGGATGCTTTGGGTGATCCAGGTTCCATCGGTATAGGCGCGCGGTGCGGCGCAGGCCTGGATGACTGCAGCGAAGTCCTGGTCGAAGGTGACGCTGTAGCGCTGCTGGCGCAACAGTTTGCCCAGGCTGCGGGACACATGCAGCTCGTCGGGGAGTATGACGGTACGTGGGTCGGGCGACCACCAGAGGATCGGCTGGCCCTCCGAGAACCATGGGAAGCAGCCGTGACGGTAGGCTTGCACCAGTCGTTCGGCCGACAGGTCGCCACCGGCCGCGAGCAGGCCATTGGGCTCACGCATGGCCTTGGCCAGCGGGGGGAAGGTCAGTGAATCGCGTTGTAACCAGGTCAGCATGGCATCCAGGCTTGCGGAAGGGGAGGGGAGTGACAGGTATGACACCTGCTTGCGCAGTGCTGATTATTGTCGACATGGCGCCATCGGGCCAGCCCGAATCGGCCTTTCATGCGTATTAGCGTGAGCAGGTGTTTCTGCAACTCTGTGTCGGGGGCGCGGTCGTAATCGGGTTGGTTCGATGCAGGCCATTTGCCAAGCTGGCCTTGATTGATAAAAACAGCTCATAAGCCTTTGTCAGCAAAGACAATGCATGCTCAAATTGAACATGTTGTGAGACTCGATTGGCTAGGCTGCCGGGTGAAGGGCCAGGGCGTGGCATCGCAGTCACAAACCCGTACAATGCGGGCATTGTGGCGCTTTCCTCATTTCATCCAGCAATCGCCCAATGTTAAAAAGTAGATTCAACGACACTCGTTCATTTTTCAGCTGCTCGGATTGGGCAGTATTTGCAGTCATTCAACAGATGGACGCGCTAAAGGCGCAGGAAAAGACCCGTTTTGAAGAAATCCGCCGCAACACCTAAAGCAGCAGTCGTGCCGGCCTGGCGCCAGCACCTGCATTATCGCCTCAAGGAAGGTGCGCTGATCGCTATCGGCGCGCTGTGCCTGTTCCTGATGATGGCCTTGCTCACGTATGGCAAGGACGATCCCGGCTGGAGCCATAACAGCAAGATCGAAGACGTGCAGAACTTCGGCGGCCCCGCCGGTTCCTACAGCGCCGATATCCTGTTTATGGTGCTGGGTTACTTCGCGTATATCTTCCCGTTGCTGCTGGCGATAAAGACCTGGCAGATCTTCCGCCAGCGTCACGAGCCATGGCAGTGGAGCGGTTGGCTGTTTTCGTGGCGCCTGATCGGCCTGGTGTTCCTGGTGCTGTCCGGCGCGGCCCTGGCCCATATCCATTTTCATGCGCCGACCGGCCTGCCGGCGGGTGCGGGCGGTGCGCTGGGCGAAAGCCTCGGCGACCTGGCGCGCAAGAGCCTGAATATCCAGGGCAGCACCCTGATGTTTATTGCGCTGTTCCTGTTCGGTCTCACCGTGTTCACCGATCTGTCGTGGTTCAAGGTGATGGACGTGACTGGCAAGATCACCCTCGACCTGCTGGAGCTATTCCAGGGCGCGGCTAATCGCTGGTGGTCGGCCCGTGTGGACCGCAAACGCATGGTGGCCCAACTGCGTGAGGTGGACACCCGCGTCAACGAGGTGGTGGCCCCGAGCACGCCGGACCGACGCGAACAGGCCAAGGTCAAGGAACGCCTGATCGAACGCGAGCAAGCCCTGAGCAAGCACATGTCGGACCGCGAGAAGCAGGTGCCGCCAGTGATTGCCCCGGCGCCGCCCAAGGCCCCCGAGCCCAGCGCTCGCGTGCAAAAAGAGAAACAGGCGCCGTTGTTTGTCGACAGCGCCGTCGAAGGTACCTTGCCGCCGATCTCGATTCTCGACCCGGCCGAAAAGAAACAACTTAATTATTCCCCTGAATCCCTGGCGGCCGTCGGCCACCTGCTGGAAATCAAGCTCAAGGAATTCGGCGTCGAAGTGACGGTGGACTCGATCCACCCCGGCCCGGTGATTACCCGTTACGAGATCCAGCCGGCGGCGGGCGTCAAGGTCAGCCGTATTTCCAACCTGGCGAAAGACTTGGCGCGTTCCCTGGCCGTGACCAGCGTGCGCGTGGTGGAAGTGATCCCCGGCAAAACCACCGTGGGTATCGAAATCCCCAACGAAGACCGCCAGATCGTGCGCTTCTCCGAAGTCCTGTCGACGCCGGAATACGATAGCTTCAAATCGCCGGTCACCCTGGCCTTGGGTCACGACATCGGCGGCAAGCCGGTAATCACTGACCTGGCGAAAATGCCTCATCTGCTGGTCGCGGGTACCACCGGTTCCGGTAAGTCGGTGGGTGTGAACGCGATGATCCTGTCGATTCTGTTCAAGTCCGGCCCGGATGACGCCAAACTGATCATGATCGACCCGAAGATGTTGGAATTGTCGATCTACGAGGGCATCCCGCACCTGTTGTGCCCCGTGGTCACTGACATGAAGGACGCCGCCAACGCGCTGCGGTGGAGCGTTGCCGAGATGGAGCGCCGCTACAAGCTGATGGCGAAGATGGGCGTACGTAACCTGTCGGGTTTCAACGCCAAGGTCAAGGAGGCCCAGGACGCCGGCACACCGCTGGCCGACCCGCTGTACAAGCGCGAAAGCATTCACGACGAAGCGCCGCTGCTGACCAAGCTGCCGACCATCGTGGTGGTGGTCGACGAATTTGCCGACATGATGATGATCGTCGGCAAGAAGGTCGAAGAACTCATCGCACGTATCGCCCAGAAAGCTCGGGCGGCCGGTATCCACTTGATCCTCGCCACCCAGCGTCCCTCGGTGGACGTGATCACCGGTCTGATCAAGGCCAACATCCCGACGCGCATGGCGTTCCAAGTGTCGAGCAAGATCGACTCGCGGACCATCATCGATCAGGGCGGTGCCGAGCAACTGCTGGGCCACGGTGACATGCTCTACATGCCGCCAGGCACCAGCCTGCCAATCCGGGTGCACGGCGCGTTTGTTTCCGACGATGAAGTACACCGCGTGGTGGAAGCCTGGAAACTGCGCGGCGCGCCGGAATACAACGACGACATCCTCGCGGGCGTCGAAGAAGCCGGCAGTGGCTTTGACGGCGGCAGCAGTGGTGACGATGATGCCGAGACCGACGCGCTGTACGACGAAGCCGTCGCCTTCGTGCTGGAAAGCCGTCGCGCGTCGATTTCCGCCGTGCAACGCAAGCTCAAGATTGGCTACAACCGCGCCGCCCGCATGATCGAATCCATGGAAAATGCCGGCGTCGTGACCGCAATGAACACCAACGGCTCGCGCGAAGTCATTGCCCCTGGGCAGATGCGCGACTGACCCCGTGCCGCGTGGCAGCACGCGGCACGCTAACGACTCAATGAGGACTCCCATGCGTCTTATCCGCATGCTGTTGTTGCCGGCACTGGCCCTGACCGCTGTTTCGGCTCACGCTGACCCGGCTTCCGTCGCCAGCCTGAAGAACCTGTTGGACAAATCCCAAACGCTGACTGCGCGCTTTTCCCAGATGACCCTGGATGCCGGCGGCACCCAGTTGCAGGAAACCGCAGGCGAAATGGCTGTAAAGCGCCCTGGCCTGTTCTACTGGCATACGGAAGGCAAGGCTGAACAGACCATCGTTTCCGATGGCCAGAAGGTCACTCTGTGGGACCCGGACCTGGAACAGGCGACCATCAAGAAGCTCGACCCGCGTCTGAACCAGACCCCGGCGCTGTTGCTGTCGGGCGATGTGTCGAAAATCAACGACAGCTTCGACATCACGTCCAAGCAAACCAGCAACGTCATTGAGTTCACCCTCAAGCCGAAATCCAAGGACACCCTGTTTGACACACTGTCCCTGTCGTTTGGCAACGGCGTGATCAATAACATGCGACTGGTCGACAGCGTCGGCCAACGCACCGATATCCTGTTCTCCGGGGTCAAGGCCAACCAGCCTGTGCCGGCGTCCAAGTTCAAGTTCGACATCCCCAAGGGTGCCGACGTGATCCAGGAATAAATCCCCCAGAGGTTTCAAACGCTGCCCATGGATCTGTTTCGAAGTGACCCGATTGCTCAACCCCTGGCCGCGCGCTTGCGTTCGACCAATCTGGATGAGTACGTCGGTCAGGAACACCTGCTCGCGCGCGGCAAGCCTCTGCGTGAAGCCTTGGAGCAGGGCGCGCTGCATTCGATGATCTTCTGGGGGCCACCGGGCGTGGGTAAAACCACCCTGGCGCGGCTGCTGGCGAAGGTCTCGGATGCACACTTCGAAACGGTCTCGGCGGTGCTCGCCGGGGTCAAGGAGATCCGCCAGGCGGTGGAAGTCGCCAAGCAGCAGGCCGGGCAATACGGCAAGCGCACCATCCTGTTTGTCGATGAAGTGCATCGCTTCAACAAATCGCAGCAGGATGCGTTCCTGCCCTATGTTGAAGACGGCACGCTGATCTTTATCGGTGCCACCACCGAGAACCCTTCTTTTGAATTGAACAACGCCTTGCTTTCGCGGGCGCGCGTCTATGTGCTGAAAAGCCTGGACGAAGCGGCGATGCGAAAGCTGTTGCAGCGTGCGTTAAGCGAAGACAAGGGCCTGGGCAAGCGCCAGCTGAGTCTCAGCGATGAAGGCTTCAAGATTCTGATGAGCGCCGCAGACGGTGACGGGCGCCGCTTTCTCAACCTGCTGGAAAACGCCTCGGACCTCGCCGAAGACGGCAATGAAATTGGCGTCGAGCTCCTGCAAAGCCTGCTCGGCGATACGCGTCGGCGCTTCGACAAGGGCGGCGAAGCCTTCTACGACCAGATCTCGGCGCTGCACAAATCCGTACGCGGTTCCAACCCGGACGGCGCGCTGTACTGGTTCGCGCGCATGATCGACGGCGGCTGCGACCCGCTTTACCTTGCCCGCCGCGTGGTGCGTATGGCCAGCGAAGACATCGGCAACGCTGACCCGCGTGCGCTGAGCCTGTGCCTGGCGGCGTGGGAAGTTCAGGAGCGCCTGGGCAGCCCGGAAGGCGAGTTGGCAGTGGCCCAGGCCATTACCTATTTGGCCTGCGCGCCTAAAAGCAACGCGGTGTATATGGGCCTCAAGTCCGCCCTGCGCGCAGCTGCCGAACACGGCTCCCTGGAAGTGCCGCTGCACCTGCGCAACGCGCCGACCAAGCTGATGAAACAACTGGGCTACGGCGATGAATACCGTTATGCCCACGATGAACCGGACGCCTATGCTGCCGGTGAAGATTACTTCCCCGACGACCTTGAGCCACAGCCGTTCTACCAGCCGGTGCCCCGTGGCCTGGAGCTGAAGATCGGTGAAAAGCTCAATCACCTCGCCCAACTCGATCAACTCAGCCCAAAACAGCGGAGAAAGTAGTGCTCAAGATGATTCTTGCCGTGTCCGCAGCCGCCATCGCTGGTACATTATTGCGTTTCGCCACTAGCACCTGGGTCAGCGCCAACTGGCCGAAGCATTTTTATGCGGCGACCCTGGCGGTCAACCTAGTGGGCTGTTTGATCATCGGGCTGTTGTACGGCTGGTTCCTGTTGCGCCCGGAAGTACCGATTGAAATTCGGGCTGGCTTGATTGTCGGCTTTGTAGGCGGTCTGACGACCTTTTCATCCTTTTCACTGGATACGCTGCGCCTGCTGGAAAGCGGGCAGGCCCTGGTCGCCTTCGGGTACCTGGGCATCAGCGTGTTCGGCGGGCTGCTCGCCACCTGGGCTGGCCTGTCCTTGACCAAACTTTGATAAACGAGAGACCGACATGCTCGATTCCAAACTGTTACGTAGCAACCTTCAGGACGTAGCGGACCGCCTGGCATCCCGTGGCTTTGCCTTGGATGTCGCGCGCATCGAAGCGCTGGAAGAACAGCGCAAGACCGTCCAGACCCGCACCGAAGCACTGCAGGCTGAGCGTAACGCGCGTTCCAAATCCATCGGTCAGGCCAAGCAGCGCGGCGAAGACATCGCGCCGCTGATGGCGGATGTCGAGCGCATGGGCACCGAGCTCTCTGACGGCAAAATCGAGCTGGAAGGCATTCAGACCGAGCTGGATTCCATCCTGCTGGGCATCCCCAACTTACCGCATGAGTCTGTGCCTATGGGCGAAGACGAAGACGGCAACGTCGAAGTGCGCCGGTGGGGCACGCCAAAAGCCTTTGATTTCGAGATCAAGGACCACGTTGCCCTGGGCGAATTGACCGGCGGCCTGGATTTTGAGACTGCCGCCAAGATGTCTGGCGCACGCTTTGCCTTGCTGCGCGGCCCGATCGCACGCATGCACCGTGCCCTGGCGCAGTTCATGATCAACCTGCACACCGCCGAGCACGGTTACGAAGAAGCCTACACCCCTTATCTGGTGCAGGCGCCGGCGCTGATGGGCACCAGCCAGCTGCCGAAGTTCGAGGAAGAGCTGTTCAAGATCAGCCGCGACGGTGACGCCGATCTGTACCTGATCCCGACCGCCGAAGTATCGCTGACCAACATCGTGGCGGGCGAGATCCTCGACGCCAAGCAACTGCCGTTGAAGTTCGTGGCTCACAGCCCGTGCTTCCGCAGCGAAGCCGGTGCATCGGGTCGTGACACTCGCGGCATGATCCGCCAGCACCAGTTCGACAAGGTCGAGATGGTGCAGGTCGTCGAGCCGTCGACGTCCATGGAAGCCCTGGAAGGCCTGACCGCCAACGCCGAACGCGTCCTGCAACTGCTGGAGCTGCCGTACCGCGTGCTGGCGCTGTGCACGGGTGACATGGGTTTCAGCGCCGTGAAGACCTACGACCTCGAAGTGTGGGTGCCGAGCCAGGACAAATACCGCGAGATTTCGTCGTGCTCCAACTGCGGTGATTTCCAGGCGCGTCGTATGCAAGCGCGTTTCCGTAACCCGGAAACCGGCAAGCCGGAGCTGGTCCACACCCTCAACGGTTCCGGCCTGGCCGTAGGCCGTACGCTGGTGGCGGTGCTGGAAAACTACCAACAGGCTGACGGCTCGATCCGTGTGCCTGACGTGCTCAAGCCTTACATGGCTGGCGTTGAGGTCATCCGCTAAATGGAATTTCTGCCGCTGTTTCATAACCTGCGCGGCAGTCGTGTGTTGGTCGTCGGTGGTGGGGAGATTGCCTTGCGCAAATCCCGGCTGCTGGCCGACGCCGGTGCGGTGCTGCGGGTGGTTGCTCCCCAGATCGAAGACCAGTTGCGTGAGCTGGTGCAGGGCAGTGGCGGGGAACTGATGTTGCGCGGTTATCAGGAGGCCGACCTCGACGGTTGCACCCTGATCATCGCGGCAACGGACGACGAGCCGCTGAACGCGCAAGTGTCCAGCGATGCCAAGCGTCGTTGTGTGCCGGTCAATGTGGTGGATGCGCCGGCCTTGTGCAGCGTGATCTTCCCGGCGATTGTCGACCGTTCGCCCCTGGTGATCGCGGTGTCCAGCGGCGGCGATGCGCCGGTGCTGGCGCGCCTGATCCGCGCCAAGCTGGAAACCTGGATTCCGTCCACCTACGGTCAGTTGGCCGGGTTGGCGGCGCGGTTTCGTGCCCAGGTCAAAGGCTTGTACCCGGATGTGCAGCAACGTCGCGCGTTCTGGGAGGAAGTATTCCAGGGCCCGATTGCCGATCGACAACTGGCCGGGCAGGGCGCTGAAGCTGAGCGTCTATTGATTGAAAAGGTCAACGGTGCACCACCAAATGCCCCGGGTGAGGTTTACCTGGTCGGCGCAGGCCCGGGCGATCCGGACCTGCTGACCTTTCGTGCCTTGCGCCTGATGCAGCAAGCCGATGTGGTGCTGTACGACCGCTTGGTAGCGCCGGCGATTCTCGAGTTGTGCCGCCGTGATGCCGAGCGCGTGTACGTCGGCAAGCGTCGCGCCGACCATGCTGTGCCGCAAGATCAGATCAACCAGCAACTGGTTGACTTGGCCAAGCAAGGCAAACGCGTGCTGCGCCTCAAGGGTGGCGATCCATTCATCTTTGGGCGAGGTGGTGAAGAGATTGAGGAACTGGCAGCCCACGGCATCCCGTTCCAAGTGGTGCCGGGGATCACGGCGGCCAGCGGTTGCGCAGCGTATGCGGGCATTCCGCTGACCCACCGCGACTACGCGCAGTCAGTGCGATTTATCACCGGGCATTTAAAGAACGGTACGTCGGAACTGCCTTGGGATGACTTGGTGGGCCCCTCGCAGACCTTGGTGTTCTACATGGGCTTGATTGGTTTGCCGATCATCTGCGAACAGCTGATCAAGCATGGGCGGGCAGCTGATACCCCGGCGGCATTGATCCAGCAGGGCACCACGTCCAACCAGCGTGTGTTTACTGGCACGCTGGCCGACTTGCCGCGCATGGTGGCGGAGCATGAAGTGCATGCGCCGACATTGGTGATCGTTGGTGAAGTCGTGGTGTTGCGCGAGAAGCTCAAGTGGTTCGAAGGCGCTCAGTCGCAAGTCTGAACACCTGATGTAGTGAGCGGGGCAAGCTCGCTCACTACAAACCAAATACCGATTGGCCGGTCAATTTGTACCGATCATGTCCGGCATCAAACGCTTGCAACGGCCCCTTCGGTACAATCCCCGTCGGATTGATTGTCCGGTGGCTGGCGTAGTAATGCCCCTTGATGTGTTCAAAATCCACCGTCTCGGCCACACCTGGCCACTGATATATCTCCCTCAGCCAATTCGACAGATTTGGGCAGTCCGCAATCCGCCGCAAATTGCATTTGAAGTGGCTGTAATACACCGCATCAAAGCGAATCAGCGTGGTGAACAGGCGCACATCGGCTTCGGTCAGGTACTCCCCGGCCAGGTAGCGATGATCGCCCAGATGCTGTTCCAGGTGATCCAGTTCGGCAAACACATCATCAAATGCACTTTCATACGCCTGCTGCGAAGTGGCAAAGCCTGCGCGGTACACACCATTGTTCACCGCGGGATAAATGCGCTCGTTCAGCGCGTCGATGGTAGGGCGCAGCGCTTCTGGGTAAAAGTCCAGGGTGTTGCCGGTCATCCCGTTGAACGCACTGTTGAACATGCGGATGATTTCCGCCGATTCATTGCTCACGATGCGCTTCAGTTTTTTGTCCCACAGCACCGGCACAGTGACGCGCCCGGTGTAGTCGGCGGTATCGGCAGTGTAGCGCTGGTGCATGAAGGCGAAATCGTCGAGCGTGTCGCCGGTCGAGCCGTGGGCCTTGTCGAAGGTCCAGCCGTTTTCCAGCATCAGCCAACTGACCACGGACACGTCGATCAAGCTTTCAAGGCCCTTGAGCTTGCGCAGGATCAGGGTGCGATGGGCCCACGGGCAGGCGAGGGACACGTAGAGGTGGTAGCGACCGGCCTCGGCCTTGAAGCCGCCTTCGCCGCTCGGGCCTGGCGAACCGTCGGCGGTCACCCAGTTGCGGCGTTGCGCCTGTTCCCGTTGGAATGCGCCGTCTGCGCTACTTTCGTACCACTGGTCTTTCCAGCGTCCTTCAATCAGCAAACCCATGACTGGCTCCTCTGCTATTAAGCGTTGGAGGCCAGTCTAAAGGGCTGAGTTCGATTTAAAAGCGCAAAGACTGACGGTGAATGATCGATTAAATCGATTTGTCCCGCGCGTCCCAGTATTGCTGGGCCAACACGAACGCCTGTTCCCGTGAGTGATCCAAGCCGCGCAAGGCCAGGGCCATGGTGGCGATCAGGGCCAGTTGTGGGTAGCTGTCTTCGACATCCCCGCGCCACACGGCCTTCAAGTGCTCGGGTTCCAACGTGGCAGGTTTGACGTGGCGCTGGGCAGAGAGGGCGGGCCATTCTTCGTCCCAGCTTTCGCCACCGCTGGTGCCGTACAAGTGGCTGGCCGAGTCGGGGTTGATCTCGATTTCGCCGCCATCGCCCTTCACGACAATCACATTGTCGCCGAGTAGGCCGCTGGCATCGCGGTGCACGCCTTGGTAACCGGGGTGGAAAATGCTTTGCAGGCCCAGGCGTGCATTCATCGGGTTAAGCAAGCGCGCCAGAGAGTGAATCGGCGAGCGCAGGCCCAGGGTGTTGCGCAGGTCGATCATGCGCTGCAACTGCGGCGCCCAATCGCCCAGTGGGATAAACGCCAGGTTGCCTCGTTGATAGGCGGCCTCGACCTGCTGCCAGTTACGGCACAGCGGGATCTGCAAGCCTTCCAGCAATTGCTCGGTGTACAGCCGCCCCGCCGTATGCGCGCCACCGCCGTGCATCAGGATGCGCACGCCATTTTGTGCCAGGCACTTGGCGGCAAGCAGGTACCATGGCAGGTGACGCTTCTTGCCGGCGTAGGTGGGCCAGTCGACATCCACGTTCAGCGCCGGGGCGTTGAGGCGTTCGCGCACGGCTTCGGTGAAGCCGGCGAGTTCTTCCGGGCTTTCTTCCTTGTGGCGCAACAGCATCAAGAAGGCGCCGAGCTGGGTGTCTTCGACTTTTTCGTCGAGCAGCATGCCCATGGCTTCGCGGGCTTCCTCGCGGGTGAGGTTGCGCGCGCCGCGCTTGCCTTTGCCCAGGATGCGCACGAACTGCGCAAACGGGTGCTCTGCAGGGGTTTCAAGGGTCAGCGGGGCAAAGTCGGTCATAAGCAATTCGTCGGCCTGGGCAGGCCCGCCAGCTTGGCGGCGAGTTTGGCGGGAGTGCCGTTGAACAGTTTGTTCAGGTGCAGGCTGTTGCCCTTTCCCGGGCCCAGCTTCAAGGCGGTGTACTTGATCAGCGGGCGGGTGGCGGGCGACAGCTGGAATTCGGCGTAGAACTGGCGCAGCAGTTGGAGGATCTCCCAATGGTCCGGGGTCAGCTCCAGCGTCTCAGCGGCGGCCAGGGCGATTGCCACCTCATCGGACCACTCGTTCAGGTCAACCAGGTAACCGTCCTTGTCCAGTTCCAAGGTGCGTGCGCCGACGGTCAGGGTGTTCATAGCCAGGTGTTGACCTTGTCGTAGTCGATCGACAGCTGCACGAAACCTGGGTAGTCCACGCTGTCGGCCCAGTCCGGCAGAGGCAAATGGCGCGCCTGCATGTCTTCGGCCAGCACAAAGACCTTCACGCCCTTGGTGTGCAGCGCCGGGTTGTGCAGCGCGTAGGCGCCATCGCCGCAGAGCAGGATGGCGTCCTTGGCGCCACAGATGCGCAGGCAGCTGTCGAGGCGGCTATCGGTAAACGGGGAGTGGGAAACCACATGGAGAGTCGACATCAGAGGGTCATCACCTGGTCGTAACGGTCAATCAACTGGGAGATCGCTTCGCTGTCCAGCGGCTGGGCGCTGGCGGGCGGCGCGAGGCCGCGCTCGGCCAGGCTGTGGCGGCAGGCAAATACGTCATCGATGCCAAAAAGGCCCAGTGCCTGCAAGTTGGCGCTGAGGTCTTTTTGCTGCACGGCCTTGGCGTCCTGGTGCGGCGCCAGTTGGAACACGCCGTCATCGAGGAACAGCAGGCCAATCGGTAGATCGAAGGCGCCACCGGCCAGGACGATATCCAAGGCTTCCCGGGCACTTGGCCCGGACCATGGCGCCTGGCGGCTGATCACCAATAAGGATTTGGACATGTCACGGCCCTCCAAAGCAGATCAGGCGGTCAGCGGCCTGGGCGGCGTCATGCAACTGACCCAGGCCCGACAGCGCCCACGGCGCGTCCAAGTTCACCGCGCTGCGTTGATAGCGCGTGGCTTCCTCCTGGTTGAGCACGCCACGCCGCAGGGCGGCGGCGATGCACACCACGCCGTCGAGCTGGTGCTGGCTGACAAACTCACGCCATTGGCGGGCGATGTCTTGCTCATCCTGGGGCGCAACGATGTTATTGGACGCGCTATGCACGCCGTCCTGATAGAAAAACAGCCGCACAATCTCATGCCCGCCGGCCAACGCCGCTTGAGCGAACAGCAGGGCACGGCGCGAAGAGGGCGCATGGGCGGCGGAAAACAGTGCAATCGCGAACTTCATGGAACACTCTGCAAGCAAACGTGGGGCAATGATAAAGCCGCTGCCACGAAAAAGCCCGCCGTGATCAAAACGGTCACTGTTGGTGACTGTTCCGGCGATTGCCGGTCAGCGCAAGGCTGCCTAGTCTGTGTGCATTCAAAACAAAAATGGAGTGCCCATGTCAGGTCCCTTGGCGTCCCTCAAAGTGTTGGATTTTTCCACCTTGCTGCCTGGCCCGTTTGCATCGTTGATGCTGGCGGACATGGGCGCCGAGGTCCTGCGTATCGAATCGCCCACGCGCCTGGACCTGCTGCGGGTATTGCCGCCCCATGATCAGGGTGTTTCGGCGAGCCATGCCTACCTCAATCGCAATAAACGCAGCCTCGCGCTTGATCTCAAGCAGCCTGAAGCGCTGGAAGTCGTGCGGGCGTTGGTCAAGGCGTACGACATCGTGCTCGAACAGTTCCGGCCAGGGGTGATGGAACGCCTGGGCTTGGGGTATGAGGCGTTGAAGGCGATCAACCCAAAGCTGATTTACGTGTCGATCACCGGTTACGGCCAGACCGGGCCCTATAAGGACCGCGCCGGGCACGATATCAATTACCTGGCACTGGCCGGCGTGGGCAGCTACACCGGCCGTGCCGACAGCGGGCCGCTGCCGTTGGGCGTGCAACTGGCGGACGTGGGCGGTGGTTCGCTGCATGCGGTGGTGGGTTTGTTGGCGGCTGTTATCGCCCGACAGCAGAGCGGGGTCGGCCAATACCTGGATGTGAGCATGACCGATTGCTCGTTCAGCCTGAATGCCATGGCCGGTGCGGGTTACCTAGCGTGTGGGGTGGAGCCGGAGTGGGAGAGCCATGTGCTCAACGGCGGTAGTTTCTACGACTATTACCGCTCGCGGGATGGGCGCTGGATGTCGGTGGGCAGTTTGGAGCCAGGGTTTATGCAGCAACTCTGTGAAACGCTGGGACGGCCGGAGTTGGCGGCACAAGGCTTTTTGCCCAAGCCGGAGCAGCAAAAAGACCTTAAGCTGGCGCTGAAAGTCGAGTTTGAAAAGCGTAGCTTCGAAGAGTTGTGTGAGTTGTTTGCCGGGGTCGACGCTTGTGTCGAACCGGTGCTGAGCCTGAGCGAGGCAGTGGATCATCCGCAGTTAAAAGCGCGCGAACTGATCACCCAGGTGCCGCGGGGTGACGGTTCGACCCAGGCGCAACTGGCCTGCCCGTTGAAGTTTTCCGAGGGGGTGCCAGTGCCTCGGCATATCGGGGTTGCAGTGGGGGCGCACAGTGATGAGGTCTTGGCGGAGTTGGGGTTCAGTGCTCAGCGAATAGAGGAATTGCGCAGTGCCAAAGTCGTTGTGTAGCGCCTGAACCGGCGTCTTCGCGAGCAAGCCCGCTCCCACATTCGACTGTATTCCAAGGTCAGAACACGGTCGAATGTGGGAGCGGGCTTGCCTGCGAAGAGGCCCTCACTCCACCCGAGTTTCCCCGGTAAATACCAACGTCTGCCGACACCGCCGACACAAATACCGCCGCCCCTGCGCCACCATGCCATGTCGCTGCGACGAAAACGGAAAGTCGCTATCGGCACACGGGCATCGGTAAATGTAGCGAGTCACCTGACGACGCTTCACCTCATACGTGTGGCAACGGTCAGGCGGCAGTTCGTAAACCCCGCGCATGATCAATTGCCATTCCTCGCCATGGGGCTGAATGCGCTCGCCGAACAGTTGGTGGGCGATCAGGTGCGCCACTTCATGGGCCACGGTCTGTTTCAGGAAATGCTGGCTGTTTTCACGGTACAACTGTGGGTTGAAGCGCAGCAGGTTCTCGTGCAAATGCGCGACACCGGCCTTCTGGCCCCGCAGCTTGAGGCTGACCTGGGGGCGTTTGAAGCTTCGTTTGAAAAAGGATTCAGCTTGTTGGAAACAATCTTCGACGCGGGTATTGAGTTGCTCGGGCATGCTGTACATATCTCCAGAGACCCCAGTATGCCGCAAAGCTGAGTGTTTCCGAATCTGTCAGGCGCCGAATGGTCATGCATAACGCACAAAGCCACCTTGCGGTGGCCTTGCCTACGGTTTAAACGGATCAGTTGGTATAGATCGGACCTACGCCGAGGCCCCAGACAATCACGGTAAACGCCATGATCGCCACCAGTACCACCAGGCCTACGGCCAGCACCGAGCTGGAAAACAGGAAACCCTCATCCGGGTCGATGTTCATGAAGGTCGGCAACCCCACGTACAGCAGGTACACCGTGTAGCAAATCGCCGCCGTGCCCACGACCATGCCCAGCCACATATGCGGGTAGAGCGCCGCCAGCCCGCCGATGAACAGCGGCGTGGCGGTGTAGGTGGCAAACGCCACGCAGCGCGCCATGCTGGGGTTGGCGTCGTAGGTACGGGCCATCCAGTGGATGAACGCGCCCATCACCGCCACACCGCCAAGCATGGCGGCGTAGGACATGAGGGTCATCCACAGCGCGCTTTCCTGGGTCAGCATCACCGGCGAGCGGTTGCCGATGACCCAGCCAACCTGGGTGGTACCGATAAAGGCTGATACGGCGGGGATCGCCGCGAGAATCAGTGTGTGAGTGAGGTACATGTGGCTGATGCTTTCTTCTTTATCGCCACGAATTTCCCGCCACTCCTGGTCGGGATGGGTAAAAAGCCCCACGACGTGATGGATCATGCGAGTCACTCCTGTCGTTATTGCCATCGCCCCCCATCGGAGCGCCCACGGGCCAAATGGCCTCAAAGGTCCTGGATAGCTGTGCGACCTCTAGTCGCAGTATAGGAAGGTATGCCCGGAATAACTGTAGGGCCTTTAGAGCAAATTGCGCTGTAAACATTGGGCTTAATCGCGGCTAGGTCTGTCGGCGCCACAGGGTCAACTGTGGCAGATGGCTTGCATGTGATCGCAACCTGTCAGAACTCGATAAGTTGACGGGCCCACCGCTATCGCAGGCAAGCCAGTTCCCACATTGGATCGGCGTCGCCCATTGAAGTATTTTTGCGTAAAATGCAGCGCTTTTCGTCACACACCTCCAGCGGATCCAAGCGCCATGGGCACACTTACGGTCAACCAGAACAAACTGCAAAAACGCCTGCGTCGCCTGGCCGGTGAAGCGGTCGCCGATTTCAACATGATCGAGGACGGCGACAAGGTCATGGTCTGCCTCTCCGGCGGCAAAGACAGCTACACCCTGCTTGATGTGCTGCTGCACCTGCAAAAGGTCGCGCCGATCACGTTTGAGATCGTTGCCGTCAACATGGACCAGAAACAACCGGGCTTCCCCGAGCATGTGCTGCCGGCCTACCTCAAAGCGTTGGGCGTCGATTACCACATCGTCGAAAAAGACACCTATTCGGTGGTCAAGGAACTGATCCCGGAAGGCAAGACCACCTGCTCGCTGTGTTCGCGCCTGCGCCGTGGCACGCTTTATACCTTCGCCGATGAGATCGGCGCGACCAAGATGGCCCTGGGTCATCATCGCGATGACATCGTCGAAACCTTTTTCCTCAATATGTTCTTCAATGGCTCGCTCAAAGCCATGCCGCCCAAGCTGCGCGCCGATGACGGACGCAACGTGGTAATCCGCCCGCTGGCGTATTGCAACGAGAAGGACATCCAGGCCTACTCCGACCTCAAGCAATTTCCGATCATCCCGTGCAACCTGTGCGGCTCCCAGGAAAACCTGCAGCGCCAAGTGGTCAAGGAGATGCTGCTGGACTGGGAGCGCAAGATGCCCGGTCGCACCGAAAGTATCTTCCGCAGCCTGCAGAACGTGCAGCCGTCGCAGTTGGCCGACCGCAACCTGTTTGACTTCACCAGCCTGAAAATTGATGAGAGCGCCGCTTCGCGCTTCGTTAATGTTGTGAACCTCTGAGCCTATTCAATGCTCTGACACACGGCGCTCGCGAGCGCCGTTTTCAATTCGAATCTCAGGAGAGGGCATGCGCGATTACAAGTGGCTGCACGAATATTGTCTGAACCGCTTCGGTTCGGCGGCCGAGCTGGAAGCCCACCTGCCCGTACCCAAGACCCCGGCGCAGTTACGCAAGATCAGTGATGACCGCTACCTGTCGACATTGGCGTTGCGGGTATTTCGCGCGGGTTTGAAGCACAGTGTGGTGGACGCCAAGTGGCCGGCGTTCGAGCAAGTGTTCTTCGGCTTCGATCCGGAAAAAGTTGTGCTGATGGGCGCCGAACACCTGGAGCGGTTGATGCAGGACACGCGGATCATCCGCCACCTGGGCAAGCTCAAGAGCGTGCCGCGCAATGCGCAGATGATCCTCGACATTGAGCAGGAGAAAGGCAGCTTTGGTGCGTTTGTCGCCGATTGGCCGGTGACCGATATCGTTGGGCTGTGGAAGTACCTGAGCAAGCACGGCCACCAACTGGGCGGGCTGTCAGCGCCGCGTTTTTTGCGCATGGTGGGCAAGGACACGTTTGTGCCGAGTTATGACGTGGTCGCGGCGTTGAACGCGCAGAAGATCGTCGACAAGGCGCCGACCAGCCTGCGCGATTTGGCGACGGTGCAGGGCGCTTTCAACCAGTGGCATGCCGAGAGTGGCCGGCCGATGTGTCAGTTGTCGATGATGTTGGCCTATACGGTGAATCACTAACCTGTAGCAAGGCGGCGATTCAACTGGTGCCGCCACCGCACATAAAGCAACGCCGTACAAAACACCGCCAGACTCGCCAGCATCTCCAACACCCCGAACCACTGCCGGTTCGGGTCGTATGCCGCCAGCGCGCCTTTGATGAAATACAGGTTCACCACAAAACACATCCACGAATGCCCGCGCGCGCTGCCCAGCAGCATGCCGGGTGCCAGCACCAGCAGCGGCACCAGTTCGATCAGTAGGATCACCCACGGCCGGGCACCGTGCAGGTCGGCGACGAACAGGTAGTAAACGCAGAGCAACCCCGCCAAGCCCAAAAACGCCAGCAGGCTCAGCGTGCGCGCCACCTTGACCCGTGGCTCCAGCCACGCCTGGGGGGGCAGGACCTTAGGCTTCCTGGCCACGGCCGCTCTCCAGCAACGTAGCGGTTTTAGCCAGGCGCAGGCCCAAGGCGCGGCACAGGGTGATTTCGTGTTGATCGAGCATGCGCTTGCCGTCAGGCCCGGCATGGTGGCTGGCGCCATAAGGCGTACCGCCGCCCTGGGTGTCGAGCAATGCCTGTTCGCTGTAGGGCAGGCCGGTGATCAACATGCCGTGGTGCAACAGCGGCAACAGCATCGACATCAGCGTGGTTTCCTGGCCGCCGTGCAGGCTGGCGGTAGAGGTAAACACCCCGGCCGGCTTGCCGACGAGGGCGCCGGTGAGCCACAGGTTGCTGGTGCCGTCGATAAAGTACTTGAGCGGCGCAGCCATGTTGCCGAAGCGGGTTGGGCTACCCAAGGCCAGGCCCGAGCAATTTTTCAGGTCATCGAGGCTGGCATACAGTGTGCCTTCGTCCGGAATGCTCGGCGCGACGGCTTCGCACTCGGTGGAGATCGCCGGCACGGTGCGCAGTCGGGCCTCCATTGCGCCTTGTTCGACGCCTCGGGCAATGTGTCGGGCCATTTCGCTGACCGAACCGTTGCGGCTGTAGTACAAGATCAGCACATACGGCGCGCTCACGGCAGGATCTCCAGCACGTTCTCTGGCGGACGGCCAATGATGGCTTTATCGGTGGTTTCGAGGATCGGGCGTTCCATCAGCTTCGGGTGCTCGGCGATGGCGGCGATCAACTGTGCTTCGCTGAGGCTGGCATCCGCCAGGTTGAGGGTCTTGTATTCCTCTTCACCGGTGCGCAGCAGTTGGCGCGCGCTGATGCTCAGCTTGCCGAGCAGCGCCTTTAATTGCGCGGCGTTCAGCGGGATTTCCAGATAGCGCACCACGGTCGGGGTGAGGCCGCGGGCTTCCAGCAATTGCAGCGCACCGCGGGATTTCGAGCAGCGCGGGTTGTGATAAAGCGTCAGATCGGTCATGTGCGGGTCGCATCTTGCGTAAGGTGGCGGGTATTCTACCCGCGCTACGGCCCGTCCTTAAACCGTAAGAGGCGATAGGTCGCAGTCAACGTTCATTTTTGCGAAGGATTACCCCATGACTAAGCGACTGATCGGTGCATTGGCGATCATCACAACCCTGCTGCTCAGCGGCTGCGGTAATGACTACGGCGTTGACCAGTATGGCCAGAAAGTGGCGGCCGAACGCTTGGACAAGCAGTGGCTGGTGGTCAATTACTGGGCCGAATGGTGTGGCCCGTGCCGCACGGAAATTCCTGAACTCAATGCCTTGGCCGAACAGCTGAAGGCGCAGAACGTAGGGGTGTTCGGGGTCAATTTTGACAACGTGCAGGGTGAAGAGCTGAAAGCCGCCAGTGACAAGCTGGGCATCAAGTTCACCGTGCTGGCGCAGAACCCGGAGGGAATTTTTGATATCCCGCGCAGCGAAGCGTTGCCGGTGACCTACATCATTGATGACAAGGGCAAGGTGCGCGAGCAACTGATGGGTGAGCAGACGGCGGAAGGGGTGTTGGCTAAGCTGAAGGCTCTACGTGGCTGATTCTGTGGGAGCTGGCTTGCCTGCGATCGCATCGACTCGGTACCACAGACACACCGAGTCGCCTGCATCGCAGGCAAGCTCCCACAGGAAAGCCAGTGCGCAGTGAAATTAGCCTTCTTCCAGCCACAGGCGAATCGGCTTGCCCTCGGCCGGCCAGAAACGCGTTTGCTCGATCGGCGAGACATCCCAGCGCTGCACCCCTTGCAGGGCCTGGAAGAAGCGCTGCTCCTGCTCCATTAACGCCTCGGCGCACAGCTTGCGGGTGCTGCCGATCTTGCCGAAGCTGAGCGTGTCGCCCTCGACCGTGTACGGCGCAAACCAGTGGTTGCAACCGCCATTGCCGTAGGCGCGGCCATCGGTGCCTAGGGTGACGGTCAGGTGCGCGTAATCCATCAACGGCCGCTCACCAATCCATTCCACCACGTAGCTATGATCCCGCTTGAGCGTGACCGCGTCCCCGGCGCAACCCGTCAGGGCCGCCCCGAGGGCGGCGAGCAAGAGCAGGCCTCTCATTGCGCGGCCTTCTGGCATTTCGGGCAGCGGTGCTTGTCGCCTTCGCTGGCCCAGCCCAAGTCGGCAATGCGCGCATTGGCCGCCGGTTGCAGGGGTTCTTTGGTCAGCTTGGTTTCCACCGCGAATTCGAACGCCAACACCGCATCGCAGCTGTCGCAGTTGACCTTCCAGGTGTGAATCTCCAACTCGCCGAATTTCGGCCCCTGGGCCATGGCGACCCATTGGCCGGCCGGGCGGATGGAGTAGCGTGCGTCACCTTCGACGGTAAGGCGCATCGACAGGGTTTTACTGCCACGCAGGGTGACGATCAGCACGTCGCCATGCTTGATCGAACCACCGTTGCCAGTCACCTGATAACGGCCCGGCACCAGGGCGCGGCATTCGATCAGGGTGTGTTGCGGGCTCAGCAAACTGAAGCGGAAATCGTGTTCGGCCATGGATCCTCCAAATAGGCGCGGCATCCTATCACGGGTGCCTGCCTATCATGAGCCTGGTGTGTGACCGCTGATCATCCTTCGACAAGGTTCTGTGCTCGACCATCGGCCCATGCTGCAATGTTGGCCAAGGTGGTGCCGGCGATGGCCGCCAGGGCTTCGCGAGTGAGAAACGCCTGGTGGGCGGTGATGATCACATTGGGAAAGGTCAGCAGGCGCGCGAGTACGTCGTCCTGCAGCGGCAGGTCGGAGCGGTCCTCGAAAAACAGCTGCGCTTCTTCCTCATACACATCCAGCCCGAGGTAGCCGAGTTGGCCGTCCTTGAGTGCCTCGATCAGCGCCGGGGTGTCGACCAACCCGCCGCGACCGGTGTTGATCAGCATCGCACCCGGCTGCATCTGTGCCAGGGAGCGGGCGTTGATCAAGTGTTTACTGTCGGCGGTCAGCGGGCAGTGCAGGCTGATGATCTGCGCCTGGGCCAGCAACTCAGGCAGGCTCACGTAGCGCGCCCCCAATGCCAGGACCTGCGGGTTGGGGAAGGGGTCGTAGGCGAGCAGTTGGCAACCGAAGCCGGCCATTATCCTGGCGAACGTCGCGCCGATCTGCCCGGTGCCGACCACGCCGACGGTCTTGCCCACCAGGTCGAAACCGGTAAGGCCATGCAGGCTGAAATCGCCATCGCGGGTGCGATTGTAGGCGCGATGCAGGCGGCGGTTGAGGGCGAGGATCAGTGCGACCGCATGTTCGGCCACCGCGTGGGGCGAATAGGCCGGCACGCGCACGATGGTCAGGCCCAGGCGCTTGGCGGCGGCCAGGTCCACATGGTTGTAGCCCGCCGAGCGCAGGGCGATCAGCCGCGTGCCGCCCTTGGCCAAGTGCTCCAGCACCGCGGCGCTGAGGTCGTCATTGATGAAGGCGCACACCACTTCGTGCTGTTCGGCCAGGGCCACGGTGTCGAGGTTGAGCCGTGCAGGCTGGAATTGCAGCTCCAGGCCCGGTGGCAGCGGTTCACCGAGAAAACTGTCGCGGTCGTAGGTCTGGCTGCTGTAAAGAATGACGCGCATCAAAGGCTTCCTTGTTGATGAATTCAGGCATTGACCCTCGCTTCACTCGCAAGCCGTGCAATCGCCATGTCCAGTTCGTCCAGCGCGTGCAAGGCCTTGGCGTCGTCCTGTTTGAGCAGGGTCTCGGCGCGGTGGCAGGCGGCACGCAGTTGCGGTACGCCGCAATAACGGGTCGCGCCATGCAGGCGGTGCACGCGTTCGATCAGGGCGTTGTTGTCATTGGCATCGCGGGCGATGGTGATGGCCAGGCGGTCGGCTTCCAGGGAGGCCAGCAACATGGCGAGCATGTCCGCCGCCAGGTCAGCCTTGCCGGCGGCCAGGCGCAGGCCCTCTTCATGGTCGAGCACCGGCAATTGCACGCCAGGGCCGAGGCCGTCCGTTGGGCGTTCCGGGCTTTGGTTACGCAGGGCCAGGCCGGTCCATTTCAACACCACTTGGGCCAGTTGCCGTTCGCTGATGGGTTTGGTCAGGTAGTCGTCCATGCCGCTTTGCAGCAAGGCGCGTTTTTCGTTGGCCATGGCGTGGGCGGTGAGGGCGACCACCGGCAACGGCGTGCCGCTGCGCTCGCTTTCCCACTGGCGGATCGCCTCGGTGCTCTGGCGGCCGTCCATGCCAGGCATTTGCACGTCCATCAGCACCAGGTCGAAAGTGTCCTGTTTCACGGCGTCGACAGCCGCATACCCGCTTTCCACTGCACGCACCCGCGCGCCCATGTCTTCCAGCAGGGTTTGGACCAGCAGCAGGTTCGCCGGGTTGTCATCCACGCACAATACGCGCGGCGCCCGGCTGGACAGCGGCTCGCCCGGTTCGCTGCGCGATGGACGCGGGCTGATCAGATCGGACAGCGCGCGGCGCAGCTTACGCGTACACGCCGGCTTGGCCTGCAACTGGCTGTTGGGGTTGGGTACGGACTGGTTGAACAGCATCTGTTCAGTGGTGGGGCACAGCACCAGCACCTTGCAGCCCAGGTGTTCAAGGTCCCATAGATGCTGGTTGAGACGCTCGGGCGGGATGTCATTGGCCGTCACGCCAAGTACCGCCAGGTCAATCGCCTGGTCGGTCTGATGGGCACTGGTGATGCCGTTGGTCAAGCTTTCCAGGCTGTTGAACGGGGTGACTTCCAGGCCGCAGTCTTCCAGCTGGTGTTGCAGCGCCTGGCGCGCCAGTTCGTGGTTTTCCAGCACGGCCACGCGATGGCCCAGCAGTGGCGCGCAAGGCAGGTCTTCGACATCGTCACGGGTCTTGGGCAGGTTCAGGCTGATCCAGAACTCCGAACCTTCGCCCGGCGTACTGTCGACGCCGATTTCACCGCCCATCTGCTCGATCAGGCGCTTGGAGATCACCAGGCCCAACCCTGTACCGCCGGGCTGGCGCGACAGTGAGTTATCGGCCTGGCTGAACGCCTGGAACAGCGCGCGCACGTCCTGGCTGGACAGGCCGATGCCGGTGTCCTGCACGCTGATGCGCAGTTGCACGCTGTCTTCTTGCTCGTCCTCGATCATCGCCCTGGCCACGATGGTGCCTTCGCGGGTGAACTTGATCGCGTTGCTGATCAGGTTGGTCAGGATCTGCTTGAGGCGCAGCGGGTCGCCGACCAGCGCCAGCGGCGTGTCGCGGTAGACCAGGCTGACCAGTTCCAGTTGCTTGGCATGGGCGGCAGGGGCGAGGATGGTCAGGGTGTCTTGCAGCAAGTCGCGCAGGTTGAACGGGATGCTGTCGAGCACCAGCTTACCGGCTTCGATTTTCGAAAAATCGAGGATCTCGTTGATGATGCCCAGCAGGTTGTCGGCAGACTTTTCGATGGTGCCCAGGTAATCGAGCTGGCGTGGGGTCAGTTCGCTTTTTTGCAGCAGGTGAGTAAAGCCGAGGATACCGTTGAGCGGCGTGCGGATCTCATGGCTCATGTTGGCCAGGAACTCCGACTTGATGCGGCTGGCCTCCAGGGCCTCCTTGCGCGCCAGGTCCAGCTCGATGTTCTGGATCTCGATGGTTTCCAGGTTCTGGCGCACGTCTTCGGTGGCCTGGTCGATGCTGTGTTGCAGTTCTTCCTGGGCGTTCTGCAGGGTCTCGGCCATGCGGTTGATGCCCGAGGCGAGCTGGTCCAGCTCCTGGCTGCCCAACGCAGGCAAGCGGGTTTGCAAGTTGCCGTCCTTGAGTTGGGCGACCGCCTGCTTGATCTGGCCGATTGGTGAGTTGATCGTGCGACTGATGCGCAGGGCCAATGCCGCGGTGCAGATCAAGCCGATGGCAATCAGCAGCAGGCTGGCGAACAGGCTGCGGTAGCCGCGCAGCAACATGCCGTTGTGGGACAGTTCCACCTCGACCCAGCCCAGCAGGCGGTCGGCTTCATCCGGGATCAGGTCGCCCGCGAGGTTGCGATGACGACCAAACACCGGCAGCAGGTAGCGGGTGGCGTCATTACCGGTGCGCTGCAACAAATGGGAACTGTTGCCGATGGGCGCCTGGTTGAGCATGGTCGGGCCCGCATGGGCCAGGGAGATGCGGTCCGGACTGAGGAACGCCACGGTGCGCACGTCCGGCTGTTCCAGGGATTGAGTGGCGATGCGCTCCAGCAGCTCGGTGTTGCGGGCGCTCAGGGCCGGCGCCACCAGCGGAGCCAATTGCTCCGCGATCATTTCGCCGCGTTGCAGCAATTGGGTCTGCAGTTCCGAGAGTTGCATCCAGGTGAAGTAGCCCCCCAATAACGAGGCCATCAGGCTGGTCGGTAATAAGGTCAGCAACAGTACGCGGCCTTTTATCCCCATTCTTGTCAGCACGCTACTCTCCTGCCACCACATTGATATCTATGATTCGCACGGGCATCCGGCCCGCGCCACCTGCGCAGTGTAGCCATTTGCGCGGCGTGGAATCTTGCAAATTAATGACGTACGGCAATCTTGAGGTCATTTGGCGCCCGGTGGCGATTGCCTGCGGCAAGGTAATCTTGAATAATCGGCCATTGAGAATGACTTGCAGATACTAATGAATCCCGCATCAATCGGCCTGCCCAGTATCCTGACCATCGAAGATGACCCCGTGCTGGGCGCCTATGTCCATGAGCACCTGGGGCGCTGTGGTTTCCATGTGACCTGGTGCCAGAACGGCCAGCAGGGCCTGCAGATGGCGCGCGACCGGGCCTTCGACCTGGTGTTGATGGATATCCTTCTGCCGGGGCTTGATGGGCTGTCGATCCTGACCCATTTGCGCCAGAGCCATTCGATCCCGGTGATCCTGATGTCTGCACTGGGCGCCGAAGCCGATCGCGTCAGTGGGTTTCGCCTTGGCGCCGATGATTACCTGCCCAAGCCGTTCAGCATGATCGAGTTGCGTGTGCGCATTGAAGCCATCCTGCGTCGTGTGGCACTGGACCGTGGTCCGCTGCCAGCGCTCGCACCCGTGCGCGAGGATGCGCGAACCCTGCGCTTCGACGACGAACTGTGCGATGTCTTCCACTTGGCGCACCGCGCCGGCCTGACCCGCAGCGAATACCGCTTGCTCGAAACCCTGCATCGAAACAGCGAAGAGGTCCTCAGCAAAGCCTTCCTTTATCAGCATGTGTTGCAACGTGGTTACGCCCCTCATGACCGCAGCCTCGACATGCATATCAGCCAGATCCGTCGCAAGCTCAAGGCCATCGGCTACTCCGAGCGCGAAGTGCGCACGGTGTGGGGCAAGGGCTATGTGCTGAGCGGTCACGATGACGGCCTCTGAACGGTCCTTGAAACGACTGCCGGGCAAGCACTCATTATTCTGGAAACTGGCCTGCCTGCTGATCGCTTTCTGCTTGCTGATGATCTGGCTCAGTTGGTCATGGGGCCGTTACATGGAACAGAAGAACGCCTACCTGTCCGACGAGGCGCGGAGCACCTTGAGTGGTTACGCGGTGGAGGCTGAGCAGGCGTGGAGTCGTGGAGGGAGTGCGGGCGTCGACGCTTGGCTGCACGCGATGGGCAAGCGTGAAACCATCTGGATGGGAGTGATCGGGAATGACCTGCAATCGCTGAGCAGCTACCCGCTGACCGACAAGGAAAGCCAGCGCCTGACGTTTCTGCGTGGCCTGGATTGGCCGGTGAGCCGGCATGTCATCGGCCTGCCATGGCTGAAAATCCCGTTTCCCGACGACCCCGGCGCGGGTTCGCTGGTGATCGAGTTGCCGCAACGCTTCTTGCCGGGGCGCTACCAACTGTTCTGGCGCGTGGTGACCAACGGGGTGATCCCTGGCCTGTTTACCCTGTTGCTGTGCATTGGCTTGTATCGGCTGCTGATCATGCCCCTTAACCAACTGCGCGAGCAGGCCAATGCCTGGCGCGCCGATCAATTGAATACGCGGCTTTCCCTCGATGCCACCAGCCGGCAGGATGAACTGGGCGAACTGGGCCGCGCGTTCGACCACATGTCCGAGCGTTTGCAGGGCACTGTGGTGTTGCAGCAGCAGTTGCTGCGTGACATGTCCCATGAACTGCGTACGCCGCTGAGCCGCTTGCGGGTGGCCTGTGACAGTGAGCAAGACCTGGCGCAACTGCGCGAGCGGCTGGGGCGTGAGATCGACGCCATGCAGCGCCTGGTCGAAGACAGCCTGCAACTGGCCTGGCTGGACACCGAGCGCGCGCCGCTGCCCCAGGAAGATATCCAGCTTCAGGCGTTGTGGGACATGTTGCGCGAAAACGCGTGTTTTGAGAGCGATTGGCCGGCGTCGCGCCTGCCTTGCCTGCTAGGCGCGGATTGCTGGGTACGGGGCAACCTGAATGCGTTGGCGCAGGCCCTGGAAAACATCCTGCGCAACGCCATCCGCCATTCGCCTGTGGGCGGCGTGGTCAGCCTGGATGGCCGGCGTGAGGGGGATTATTGGCATGTGTGGCTGGAGGATCAGGGCGGCGGGATCGATGACGCAGACCTGGAACGGATCTTCGCGCCCTTTACCCGCCTGGACGGTTCACGCCCCGGCGACGGTGGCTTCGGCCTGGGCTTGAGCATTGCCCGCAACGCCGTGCAACGCCAGGACGGTACCCTGTGGGCGGAAAACACCGGGCAGGGCCTGCGGGTGCACCTGCGCCTGCGCGCTTGCTGAGCACGACAGGCTAGGCGCGACGCTGTTTGCGCTGTTTCCATTGGTGCGCCACCCACCAGCGCCAATAGCCCATCGTCAGGCAATAGGCGAGTGCGCCCAGCACCAACCCCAAAACGACTGAGCCCAGCAGGAACGGCTGCCACAACGTACTCAGTTGCCCGCTGATCCATTCCCAGCTCAGGTCGTCGGGCAGGCTGCGGGGGGGCACGTTCATCAGCCACGCGCCGGTCATGTAGGTGCAGATAAACACCACCGGCATGGTGATCGGGTTGGTCAGCCACACCAGGCTGACCGCGATGGGCATGTTGCCGCGCACGGTAATCGCCAGGACGGCCGCCAGCAGCATCTGCAAGGGAATCGGGATAAAGGCCGCGAACAAACCTACGGCCATCGCGCGCGCGACCGAGTGCCGGTTGAGGTGCCAGAGGTTCGGGTCATGCAGCAATGTGCCGAGAAACTGTAATGACTTGTGTTCCCTGATACTGCTGGGGTCAGGCATGTACCGTTTGAATAAGCGCCGTGGCATAAGGGGTCCAGGTCAGTTCGAGGGGCAAGTATGCTCGCATTCTATAAACAGAAAATTCAGACTTTGTGACAAAACATCATAGGCAATGTCGGACGCCCGGCTAAGACTGAGTGGATCACTTTAAAGGGATGATCCATGAGGACAGGGATGTTCGCGTTGGCGCTGGGGTTACTGGCCCTGCGTTTTTTACCTGCATTGCCGCCCACGGGATGGCTGATCGCCTTGCTGGTGCTGGCGTTGATGCTGTTGCCGTTTCGCACATACCCACTGGCGTTTTTCCTGGTGGGGCTGAGCTGGGCATGCATCAGTGCGCAGTGGGCGCTGGATGATCGCCTGAAGCCGACTCTGGACGGCCAGACACGTTGGGTGGAGGGGCGAGTCATTGGGCTGCCGCAGCAAACGGGCGAGGGGGTGCGTTTCGAATTGGCCGACAGCCGGTCGCGAAAGGCCCGCTTGCCCAAACGCATCCGAGTGTCCTGGCGTGGCGGGCCGCCTGTGCGCAGCGGTGAGCGCTGGCGCCTGGCAATTAACCTGAAGCGGCCGGCCGGGTTGCTGAATTTTCACGGATTTGACCGGGAAGCCTGGCTGCTCGCCCAGCGTATTGGCGCCACGGGCACGGTGAAGGACGGCGAACGTCTGGCTGCGGCGCACAGCGCCTGGCGGGACGGCGTGCGCCAGCGCTTGATGGCGGTGGATGCCTTTGGTCGGGAAGCAGGCCTGATCGCCCTGGTGCTGGGAGACGGCTCTGGATTGGCCGCCGCTGATTGGCAGGTGTTAAAGGACACCGGCACTGTGCATCTGCTGGTTATATCCGGCCAGCACATCGGCATGCTGGCGGGCTTGATCTACGGGTTGATCGCCGGGTTGGCACGTTATGGGCTCTGGCCCCGAACCTGGCCGTGGCTGCCGTGGGCGTGTGGCCTAGCGTTCACGGCTGCACTGAGTTACGGCTTGCTGGCCGGGTTTGGCGTGCCGGTGCAGCGCGCCTGTGTGATGGTGGGGCTGGTGCTGTTATGGCGGCTGCGCTTCCGGCACCTTGGGCTGTGGTGGCCGTTACTGTTGGCGCTCAATGGGGTGTTGGTGCTGGAGCCGTTGGCCAGTTTGCAGCCGGGGTTCTGGTTGTCGTTTGCGGCGGTGGCAGTGCTGATCCTGGCGTTTGGTGGGCGGTTGGGACCGTGGAGCGTGTGGCAGGCGTGGACCCGCCCCCAGTGGTTGATTGCCGTTGGATTGTTTCCTGTTTTGCTGGTGCTGGGGTTGCCCATCAGCCTGAGTGCGCCGCTGGCCAATCTGGTCGCCGTGCCCTGGATCAGCCTAGTGGTGTTGCCGCTGGCGTTGCTTGGGACAGCGTTGCTGGCGTTGCCGTTTATGGGGGAGGGATTGCTGTGGCTGGCGGGCGGGGCGTTGGATGGGTTGTTCAAGGGCTTGGCGTGGCTTGCCGGACAACTGCCTGCCTGGATTCCGACCGACGTACCGCAGGGGTATTGGCTGCTGAGCCTGCTCGGTGCGCTGCTGTTACTGTTGCCCAAGGGCGTGCCATTTCGGTTGCTGGGCTTGCCGATGCTGTTGCTGGCGGTGTTTCCCCCGCGTGAACTGGTGCCCCATGGGCAAGTGGAGGTGGTGCAGTTGGACGTTGGCCAGGGGCAGTCGCTGATCTTGCGCACTCGCCATCACACCTTGCTCTACGACGCCGGCCCGCGCTCCGGAACCTTTGATCTGGGCGCGCGCGTTGTGTTGCCGTCGCTGCAAAAACTCGGAGTAAAGACGTTAGACATGATGTTGATCAGCCATGCCGACGCGGATCATGCCGGCGGCGCGGGGGCGATTGCCAAGGGGATGCCAATCAAACGCGTGGTGGGCGGGGAAACCGAGGGCCTGCCGGCGTTTCTCGGTACGCAGCCGTGCAACAGTGGCGAACGGTGGACCTGGGACGATGTGACGTTCGAGCTGTGGCAGTGGCCGGACGCTATCAGCGGCAACCCGAAGTCCTGCGTGTTGCAGGTGCAGGCCAATGGCGAGCGTTTACTGTTGACCGGCGATATCGACCGCGCGGCGGAACAGGCAATGCTCGCCTCACCTCTGGCAGTGCCCACCCATTGGTTGCAGGCGCCACACCATGGCAGTCGCAGCTCTTCGTCCTGGGCGTTTGTGGAACGCCTTGCCCCTCGTTCTGTGCTCATTTCACGAGGGCGCAGCAATGCGTTCGGCCATCCGCATCCGCAGGTGATGGCGCGCTACCAGCGGTTGGGCAGCGAGGTCTATGACAGCGCCGAGCAGGGCGCCGTGCGCCTGCAACTGGGGGCATTTGCACCACCGGTTGTTGCGCGCAGTCAACGCAGGTTCTGGCGTGAACGGTTACCTTAGGCGCTTGTGGCCGCAGCCGATGGGGTCTGTGGCCGACGAACCTATATGGTAAAGTGGCGCACTTTTTCAAGGGGGCATTCACTGTGTGGGAATTGGTCAAATCCGGCGGCTGGATGATGTTGCCGATCATCATAAGTTCTATCGCCGCACTCGGCATCGTCGCCGAACGCCTGTGGACCCTGCGTGCCAGTCGCGTCACCCCCGAGCATCTATTGGGGCAGGTCTGGGCTTGGATCAAGAACAAGCAACTGGACAAGGAAAAACTCAAGGAACTGCGCGCCAACTCCCCGTTGGGTGAAATCCTTGCGGCCGGCCTGGCCAACTCCAAGCATGGTCGCGAGATCATGAAAGAGTGCATCGAGGAGGCTGCCGCCCGCGTCATCCATGAACTGGAGCGCTACATCAATGCCCTCGGCACCATCGCTGCCATGGCGCCATTGCTCGGTTTGCTGGGGACGGTGCTGGGTATGATCGATATTTTCAGCTCGTTCATGGGCTCCGGCATGACCACCAACGCGGCCGTATTGGCAGGTGGTATCTCCAAGGCGCTGATCACCACGGCAGCGGGCCTGATGGTCGGTATTCCTTCGGTGTTCTTCCACCGTTTCCTGCAACGGCGCATCGATGAGCTGGTGGTCGGCATGGAGCAGGAAGCCATCAAACTGGTGGAAGTCGTGCAGGGCGACCGTGACGTTGACCTGGTTGGGGGCAAAGCGTGAAATTTCGCCGCAAGCACCGGGAAAATGTCGATATCAACCTCGCGTCGCTCATCGACGTGGTGTTTATCCTGCTGCTGTTTTTTGTCGTCACCACCTCCTTTACCCGGCAAACCGAGCTGCGCGTCGACCTGCCGGAAGCCGTGAGCGGTTCGCCGGCCGAAGACCAGGAGGTCAAGCAACTGGACATCGCCATCAGCGCCGACGGGGTGTTTTCAGTGAATAACCAGTTGCTCGAAAAGAACGATCTCAACAGCCTGATGGATGCCTTGCAGAAAGAGTCCGGCGGCGATACCAAGCTGCCGCTGTCGATCAGTGCCGATGGCAAGACCCAGCACCAGGCTGTGATCACTGCGATGGATGCCGCCGGCAAGCTCGGTTTCAGCCATCTGCGCATGACCACCGTCGAGGCAGCGAGCCAACCCTGATGGCCATGTCCGATCGTTTGCTCAAGGCCTGGTACGAGGGCCATCCGATGCTCACGTTGCTGCGGCCGCTTGAATCCTTGTACCGCCGAGTGGTGCAGCGCAAGCGCGCACGTTTCCTTGCGGGTGAGGGCGAGATCTATCAGTCGCCGGTGCCCGTGGTGGTGGTCGGTAATATCACGGTGGGTGGCACCGGCAAGACGCCGTTGATCCTGTGGTTGATTGAGCACTGCCGACGTAGCGGCTTGCGCGTGGGGGTGGTCAGCCGAGGGTATGGGGCCAAGCCGCCGCAGTTGCCGTGGCGGGTCGAAGCCAACCACAGTGCTGAAGTGGCGGGTGACGAACCCTTATTGATCGTGCAGCGCTGCGGCGTACCGTTAGTGATCGACCCCGATCGCAGCCGTGCGGTCAAGGCGCTGCTGGCCAGTGAAACCCTGGACCTGATCCTCTCCGACGATGGCCTGCAGCATTACCGCCTGGCCCGCGACCTTGAATTGGTGCTGATCGACGCCGCCCGTGGCCTGGGCAACCGCCGTTGCCTGCCGGCGGGGCCGTTGCGCGAACCGGTGGAGCGGCTGCAGAGTGTCGATGCGCTGTTGTATAACGGCGCCGCAAGCGACCGAGACGATGGTTTTGCCTTTCGCTTGCAGCCTTGCGCACTGGTCAATCTGAAGACCGGCGAGCGTCAGCCGGTCGATCACTTTGCGGCGGGCCAGCAGGTGCATGCGGTCGCCGGCATCGGCAACCCGCAGCGTTTCTTCAACACCCTTGAAACGCTACACTGGCAGCCGATACCCCATGCGTTTGCCGACCACGCGCCGTACAGCGCCGAAGTCCTGAATTTTACACCGTCATTGCCGCTGGTCATGACCGAAAAGGACGCGGTTAAGTGCCGCGCCTTTGCCCAGCCCGACTGGTGGTACCTTGCGGTGGATGCGCTGCCGTCGCCGGCGTTTGTCGCCTGGTTCGACACGCAGCTGATGCGCCTGTTGCCTGCCCGTCTCTTGCCTTAAACCGCTTCTATCCAGGAAACACTCATGGACACCAAACTGCTCGATATCCTCGCTTGCCCGATCTGCAAAGGCCCGCTCAAGCTCAGCGCCGACAAAACCGAGCTGATCAGCAAAGGCGCCGGCCTGGCTTACCCGATCCGTGATGGCATCCCGGTAATGCTGGAAAGCGAAGCCCGCACCCTGACTACCGATGAGCGCCTGGATAAATGACCACAGCCTTTACCGTTGTCATTCCTTCCCGCTACGCGTCGACCCGTTTGCCGGGCAAGCCGCTGCAACTGATCGGCGATAAGCCGATGATCCAGTTGGTGTGGGAACAGGCCTGCAAAAGCAGCGCCGAGCGCGTGGTGGTGGCCACCGATGATCCGCGCATCATCGAAGCCTGCAAAGGCTTCGGCGCTGAGGCCGTGCTGACTCGCGAAGACCATAACTCCGGCACCGATCGCCTGGCCGAAGTGGCCACAAAACTCGGCCTGGCACCTGATGCCATCGTGGTCAACGTGCAAGGTGACGAGCCGTTGATTCCGCCGAGCGTGATCGACCAAGTGGCGGCCAACCTGGCCGCCCATGGCGAAGCGCGCATGGCGACCCTGGCCGAACCGATCGAAGACATCGACACCCTGTTCAACCCGAACGTGGTGAAAGTGGTCAGCGACATCAATGGCCTGGCGCTGACGTTCAGCCGTTCGACCTTGCCGTGGGCGCGCGACGCCTTCGTCAAAAACCCCGACGTATTGCCGAGAGGCGTGCCGTATCGCCGTCATATCGGCATCTATGCCTACCGTGCCGGTTTCCTGCATGACTTCGTCAGTTGGGGCCCGTGCTGGCTGGAAAACACCGAATCGCTGGAGCAACTGCGTGCCTTGTGGCACGGCGTGCGCATTCATGTGGGCGATGCGCTGGAAGCGCCGCCGGCTGGTGTCGATACGCCGGAAGACCTTGAGCGCGTCCGTCGCCTGCTGGGGGCCTGATGGAGGTCTTGTTTGTCTGCCTGGGCAATATCTGTCGCTCGCCCACCGCAGAAGGCGTGCTGCGCCATAAATTGCGCGAAGCGGGTTTGACAGGGCAGGTCGAGGTAGCGTCCGCCGGTACGGGTGAATGGCATATTGGCAACCCACCGGATAAGCGCAGCCAGCGTGCGGCGCTGGTGCGCGGCTATGACTTGTCGGCCCAGCGAGCCCAGCAGGTCTCCCGTGCCGACTTTGCGCGCTATGACCTGATCCTGGCCATGGACCACAGCAACCTGCGCAACCTCAAGGCTATGCAGCCGGGCCAAGGCACAGCGGAG
This sequence comes from Pseudomonas sp. EA_65y_Pfl1_P113, assembly GCF_963970525.1. Taxonomy (NCBI): domain Bacteria; kingdom Pseudomonadati; phylum Pseudomonadota; class Gammaproteobacteria; order Pseudomonadales; family Pseudomonadaceae; genus Pseudomonas; species Pseudomonas sp. EA_65y_Pfl1_P113. The sequence goes on along the minus strand of NZ_CAXAQM010000036.1, from coordinate 15,067 downwards.
CTGGACCTGTTCCTGCGCCGCTACGATGGCGAAGTGGACGAAGTGCCAGACCCGTATTACGAAGGTGAACAAGGCTTCGAGCGGGTCCTGGACCTGATTGAACGCGCCTGTGATTTATTGGTGATCGAATTGAAGGGCCGGTTATGACCTTGCAGGTGCTCTCGCAGGTATCGCTCAAGCCCTTCAATAGCTTTGGCATCGACGTACGCGCCCAGTTGTTCGCCGAGGCTCACAGCGACGATGACGTCCGCGAGGCCCTGGCTTATTCAGCCGCACATGCGGTGCCACTGTTGGTGATCGGCGGTGGCAGCAACTTGCTGCTGACCCAGGACATTCCTGCGCTGGTCTTGCGCATGGCGACCCACGGCGTCCGCGTGGTCCACGATGACGGCACGCAGGTGGTGGTCGAGGCGCAAGCGGGCGAAGCCTGGCACCCCTTCGTGTTGTGGACCCTGGAACAGGGGTTCTGTGGCCTGGAAAACCTCAGCCTCATCCCCGGTACCGTTGGCGCAGCACCGATGCAGAACATCGGCGCCTACGGCGTGGAGATCAAGGACGTATTCGCTGGCCTGACCGCCCTGGATCGCCACACCGGCGAACTGCGCGAATTCAGTCTGGAAGAATGCAACTTTGCCTACCGTGACAGCGTGTTCAAGCACGAAACCGGCCGCTGGCTGATCCTGCGGGTGCGCTTTGCCCTGAGCCGCACCCGCCACCTGAAACTCGACTATGGCCCGGTGCAGCAACGCCTGGCGGGGCAGGGGATCACTGAAGCGACGCCGAGCGACGTCAGCCGTGCGATCTGCAGCATCCGCCGGGAAAAACTGCCGGACCCGGCAGAGCTTGGCAATGCCGGGAGCTTCTTCAAGAACCCCTTGGTGTCCCAGGTGTTGGCGGCTGAGCTGCAGGCACTGTACCCGGACCTGGTGGCTTATCCGCAGCCCGATGGGCAGATGAAGCTCGCGGCCGGTTGGCTGATCGACAAGGCTGGCTGGAAAGGCTTTCGTGAGGGGGATGCAGGTGTGCACAAACTGCAGGCGCTGGTGTTGGTCAACTATGGAGGCGCCTCGGGGCACGATATTGCCAACCTGGCTCAGCGGATCCAGCAGGATATTGCGCAGCGCTTCAAGGTTGATCTGGAGATGGAACCCAACAAATACTGAAACCTGCTCTTAACGGCGTAAAAACAAAAATGCCCCGTATCTTTCGATACGGGGCATTTTTTATTGCGTTAACTAATCAGTCATCGCGGCTCATGATGCCGAAGATCTGCAACAGGCTGATAAACAGGTTGTAGATCGACACATACAGGCTCACGGTCGCCATGATGTAGTTACGCTCACCGCCGTGGATGATGGCGCTGGTCTGGAACAGGATGCACACCGAGGAGAACAGCACAAACCCCGCGCTGATCGCCAGTTGCAGGCCGCTGATCTGGAAAAACATACCTGCGACCACAGCCGCCAGCAGCACAAAGAAGCCTGCGGTGATGAAGCCGCCCAGGAAGCTCATGTCCTTACGGGTGATCAGCACGTAGGCCGACAGGCCACCAAACACCAAGGCCGTCATGGCAAACGCCGAGCTGACCACTTCCGCACCGCCGGCCATGCCGAGGTAACGGTTGAGGATCGGGCCGAGGATGAAGCCCATGAAACCGGTCAAGGCAAACGCCGACACCAGACCCCAGGCCGAGTCCCGCAGCTTGTTGGTCAGGAAGAACAGCCCATAGAAGCCGATCAGTACGACAAAGATGTTCGGGTAACCGACGCGCATCTGCTGAGCCACAAACGCCATTACGCCGCTGAATGCGAGCGTAAGGGCGAGCAAGCCATAGGTGTTGCGCAACACGCGGCTGACTTCAAGCTGCTCAGCCTGCGCGTTGCCATTCACTGCGTAATTCTGTTCGCGCATGGCGACACTCCTTCGGTTTTGAAACGTTCAGTCGCAAAGATCATAACAGACGCTCTGTAACAAGCGATGCCGAGAGTTTGACAGTGTGTTTCATTCGGGTATTATGGCGCCCGCTGAGACAGGATAGGCTACTATAATCCTGTGATGCGCAAGGGAAATTGGCAGAGTGGTTGAATGCACCGGTCTTGAAAACCGGCGAACGTTAATAGCGTTCCCAGGGTTCGAATCCCTGGTTTCCCGCCAAGATTCAAACAAAAGCCCCGCAATGCGGGGCTTTTGTGTTTCTGGGGTTTGGGTGGAACATGACGGTTTTGAGAGGCGTTCCGAAACTTTCGGGTAGGCGTTCCGAAACTTTGCCTATTTTGATGGTTTAGCAGTGGCGCCAATCCTCCTGTAAACCCGCTTTGTGATCTCCTGCTTACTGTGCCCTAGTAGCAGGCTTGCGTCGCCAATATCGATGATTTCCGATGCTGCTTTCGGTCGGATGTCGCGAAACTGAAAACCGCCAATCTTCGCGGCGAGGAGCGGATCGCCCTCTTCGATTGCTTTGGCACAAGCCTTCTCCCGCGCCTTGTCCCAGCGCAAGCGCAGCATTCCCTTCGTCATTCGCTTTCCGTGTCTGTTTATCAGCAAGTACTTCGAGAGGTGACCGGCATTCCTCTCCGTAATTTCCCGAATCAACCTACCCAAGCTGTTTTCTCCCTCCTCTGTGCACATCAGGATCCTTAGCTTCAGCCCTGTCTTGCCTTGCGTGACCAAGAAGTAATCGCCCTCAACGTCGTCCCTGCGCATGACGATCACGTCTGCTGGCCGCTGGCCTGTCAGGTAGCCCAGGTCCATGGCTTCTTTTAGTTCAGGCTCAGCCATCCCGTAGACCGCGTCCCAAACCGCGGCATTCGCGTAGTAGTCACGCGGCGTTTCCTTGTTCTTACGGATGCCCTGGCACGGGTTCTCCCGCTCGGTCAGACCCCATTCCCGCGCCATGTTGAAAACGTGGGAGAGTAGGGCGATCTCCCGATTGGCCCGTACCTTGGCGGTACGGGCGTCGCGGTATCCAGCGATGCTGGCTGGTGTGATTGAGTCGATGGGCGCTCCATCGAACATGGGCCGCAATTGTTTGAGTTCGGCCAGATTGTCCTTTTGGGTGCGCTCGCCTTTTTTCGGAATGACGTCGCGGACGTATCGATCAAAGATCCCCTTCATCATCGTCAGATCGGCTGGCTTTTCTTTGGACTCAAGCTCTGCCCACTTCAATCGGGCTTTGCTCAAGTCTCCCCCAAGCGGGATCTCCTTTCCCGTTGAGTCTCTGTAGTAATAACCCACCCACACTTTACCGTTCTTGCGAGGGCGTTTTCTCCGAACCATTCCCGGCGGTAAGTCCCTGTTTTCGGTGTTTCGAGGTCGCATCTCAGTTCACCCTGGAGAAGTCAGGTGTCCAAGCTGGTCTCGCCGGCGGTGTGCTCTGTTCTGCGAACGTCGGACTGGTCATGCCAAGCTTCATACGAGCGTACATGCGCCCGACCAATGGGCGGCCACCACGGCTCTCAACGAATACCCAATTGCGGTCGTTGAGCCATCTCCGTTGATGGGCTCGCTGCTTGTATCCAGTAAGGTCGGCCAGTTCTTCGTCCGAGAAAATTTCAGTTTCTAAAGTTCTGGTGAGCGAATGGTGCGCATACCCCAAGACAGGCTGCGCGAGCGGGCGCTCCTGCCCGAACGCTTCACCATCAAGGCCGACGAGATCCAGGGCATTCGCGCCTTCGGCACGCGCAGCGAGTTGCAGGCTGTGCAGGATGTGGTCAACAAGCGCCTGGCGAAAGCGCGTCGCCAGTTGGACGCCACCCACGAGTTCCAGCGCATGGGCGCGTTGAACGGGCAGGTCCTGGATGCCGATGGCAAGACGGTCCTCTTGGACATTTATAAATCCTTCGGCGTGAATCGCCTGAAGCTTCAGATGGGGCTGAACAGTCCAGACACCGAGCTGCGGGTCAAATGCGGCGAAGCGTTGGACATGCAAGAGGAAGCTCTCGGCAGTGTCACCAGCAGCGGCTCCCGCGCGATGTGCGGCAAGAACTTCTGGAACAAGCTCATCGTGCATAAGTCGGTCAAAGAGACCTACCTCAACACCATGCAGGCCGCGTCCCTGCGTGGCGACGCCCGTGAAAGCTTCGAGTTTGGCGGGATCGTTTGGGAGCGTTATCGCGGCAAGGTGGCGGGTGTTGCGTTCGTCCACGACGACAAGGCCCTGCTGATCCCCGAGGGCGTGCCGGATCTCTACATCTCGTGCTTCGCGCCGGCCGACTACATGGAAACGGTCAACACCCAGGGCATCCCTTACTACAGCAAGATCGAGCCAATGCAGTTCGGCAAGGGCGTAGCCGGTGAAGCCCAGTCCAACCCGCTGCACCTGTGCACGCGTCCTCGGGCGCAGATTCTGCTGGAACTCTGACCGTGGCCTTCCGCGATCTGATCGACGACATCGACGATGCTGTCTTCGAGACCTTGGGCGACAGCGCCCAGATCGAAGGCCGCGTGGAGCCGGTGCTGGGGATGTTCGCGGCGCCGTGGAAGCAACCGCAGTTCGGCAAGGTCCACACCGGACTTCGCGAGCCTCGCTTCGAGATTCGCGTGAAGGATTCGGACGGGCTGAGCAAGGGCCTGCGGGTCACCATCGACCTGCCAGCCTTGGATGGCGGGGGCGACTACGACCTGCTGCAGCTGGAGCCCGGTGGCGATGGCCTGGTGGCCCTGATCTTGAGGAAGCGTCCATGAGCGTTGGTAGCCATGTGCAGCAGAACCGCGACAGCGGGATGATCAACATCATGCCGTCGGCGGTGCATTCCCAGGCCTTGCGTGAGTTCGGCCAGTTGGTGCCCAAGGCTGCTGCAGCGGCTCAACGTCGAGCGATCAACAAAACGTTGGGCTGGCTGCGAACCCACATCGCGCGGTCAGTGGGCAAGCAGGAGCGGATCGCCATCGGCGCTGTTAGGCAACGCCTTCGGGCTTACCCGGTCAGCGGTGGGGCGATGCGTGGCAAGTTGTGGTTTGGGGTCAACGCCATTGAGGCCAGCCGCATCGGTCGACCTCGGCAATCCCGCTCCGGTGTATCGGTGGCGGGGCGGCGATACCAGGGCGCGTTCTTCAAGCAGGTGTATGGCAGCAGCCCCGACATCTGGATTCGTACGTCGAGCAAGCACTTCAACGCCACGGATTATCCCGGCAGCACGCAGGGGCGACGCAGCTCTGGCTTTATCGCGGAAAGCGACAACCGCTTCCCGCTGGCGAAAGCCAAGGTCTCGCTGGACCAGGTGCGACCGCACTTCGATAACTGGGTGAAGCGCGCCGATGAACGCTTGTTGGAGATCCTCAAGCAAGAACTCAACTTTGAATTGCAGAAGTACCTCAAGGGGACCGCCCGTGTCTGATCAGCCCTTCAGCCTCGACCGTTTGTATGAGGCCATCGAGCAGCATCTGCGAGAGCAGTTGCCTGGGATTCAAGGCGCATCGTTCTGGCCAGATCTATCGGCAGACACCAGCATCCCCACGCCGGTGGTGCTACTGGAAATGGCCGAGATGGAACCCGCACCAGATATCGGGACGGGTGAAACCGCGCTGACCTGCGAGTTCGAGGCGCGAATAATCGTCGACTCGATCAGTGCAGATCCGCAACGGCAGGCTGTGCAGTTGGCCTCTCAACTGGCGGTGCTTCTGCGGGGGCAGAGTTGGGGCTTGGAGGTCGATTGCGCGCAGTTCGTGCGCTCCACCCAGGACTGGACCAAGCCCGAACTGGACGGCTACTTCGTCTGGCTGGTCGAGTGGGATCAGACGGTTTACCTGGGCACCGAAGAATGGCCGTGGCCGGATGAGCCGCCGGGCTCGCTGGTCATCGACCTGGGACCTGGCGTTGGTTCGGTCAATCCAGAGGATCTGTTATGAGCTATGTCGCTGCCCAGCACGACCGAATGATCGCCTCGACGGTGATGCCCTGCGTCGTTGTTGGGGTGGATCTGGCCGCAGCCATGGTCCGTGTTAAGTCGGGGGACTGGACAAGCGCTTGGGTGCGCTGGCACAGCCAGGCTGCTGGCAAGGCACGCCACTGGCGGGTGCCGAGCATAGGAGAGCAGGGCGCGTTGATCAGTCCCAGTGGCGAACCTGCGATGGGCACCTTCATCCCCGGTTTGTACGGCAATGCCGGCGCCCAGCCGGACAACCGCGACCACGTGGAGGTTTGGCGTTTCGATGACGGTGGTTCACTGGTTTACGACTGGCAGGCTCACAGCTACAGCATTGATCTGCCGGCCGGCACCGTCAGTATCAAAGTCGGTGGCTCGGTGCTGGAGATAATGCCGGACAGCGCGCGGTTGGTGTCGAGCAAGATCAACCTGGTGGGTTTGGTCACCATCGATGGTGCTACCCAGATCAACAGCACGTTGAACACGACGGGCGACATCAACAGCGCCGGCAAGGTCATCGATGTCGGCGGCAACACGCCGAACCACAAACACTGATTCCGACCCGCATAGTGCGGGTTTTTCCTTTTAGGAGCATCCGTTGATGAGCAAGAACAAACCCGACAACCAGGACGATGCAGGGCCTGGTCGCGTTTTCCGCGACACGCTCTTCACCTCGCGCACGCTTGTCCTTCCCGACGGCAGCACCCTGCCGGTGGTCAAGGCGCGCGTGACCGCAACCACCGATGAGCAACTGGCCTTTCTTCAGGCCCAGCCGATGGCAATTCCGTTTCACTGACCGCACCACACAAAAAGCCGTCAAGGCCAAGTACCAGGACAAGAAAACTGGTGAGCTGGTCAACTTGACCCTGGACAACGACGACGCGCCTGCAGGTTTACCGTCGGTTCATACCGACCGGCATATTCATCCGAATAAATCCGCCGCCGAGCAAGCAGCCAAGGCGCGACTCGCGGCGTTCAACCGCTCGACCGCTGAGGTTCGCCTGGAGATGGTTGGCCGTACGGATCTGTTTGCTGAGCGGCAGATCAATGCGCAGGGCTTCAAGGAAGGGCTGGACGGGGAGTTCCTAGTGGAATCGGTGGAGCAGGTGTTCACCGAGTCCGGTTGGAGTACCACTGTGGAATGCAATGCAGGGAAGAAAGGTAAAGCCAAGGCGGCAGGGAAGAAAAAGTCCAAGGAGGTCAAAGTCCTAGAGTTGTAACTGGGTCATACCTGCTTCAACACCCGCCGCCATTGAGTGGTATTTTTTTGTCTGGGAAAGAGCGATGTCCATCACCGAGCATCAACTTCAACACATCATGCCCAACGCCCGCCGCCAAGCGGGCGTTTTTGTATCCGCCCTAAACGCAGCCATGGCCAATCGCAAGATCGATACACCGAAGCGTCAGGCAGCCTTCCTCGCCCAGATCGGCCACGAGTCCGGGCAACTGCAGTACGTGCGTGAACTGGGGGGTGATCAATACCTCAGCAAGTATGACACCGGCACGCTCGCTGCCAGATTGGGGAACACGCCTGCCGCCGACGGAGACGGGCAGCGCTATCGCGGCCGTGGGCTGATCCAGATCACCGGCCATGACAACTACCTGCGTTGCAGCCTGGCGCTGTTTGGTGATGAGCGGTTGCTCCGCACGCCGGAGCTGCTGGAGCTGCCGCAATGGGCGGCAGAGTCTGCGGCGTGGTACTGGTCAGTGAACGGGTTGAACGCGCTCACGGATCAAGAGCAGTTCAACACCATTACCCGCCGGATCAATGGCGGGCTCAACGGCCTGGAAGATCGGCTGCAGCTTTGGGCCAGAGCCAGGGAGGTGTTATGCGTCTCCTCGACTTGATCCCCGCGCAGTTCCGAATTGCCGCCGTCGGTTTGTTGTTGGTCGTTCTGACTGCTGGGTCTGCTGCATCGGCCTGGATTGCTCAAGGCTGGCGTTACGGCCAGCAGTTGGAACGCCAGGCCCGGCTCCATGCCGACACCCTCACCGAGTTATCCCTTGCCAGCGCCGCTTTGCAGCGCGACGAGCAGGGCAAGCGCTTCGCCCTGGAGCAGCGCCTGCAGAACAATGACGAAACCCACCACAAGGAATTGACGGATGCGCAAACCAAGCAGGCTCGTCTGCGTGATCGCCTGGCTACTGCTGATCTGCGGCTGTCAGTCGTACTCGCCGCCACCGATGCCACCAGCGGCTGTTCAGTGCCAGCCACCACCGCCACCGGCCGCGTGGTTCATGGCCCCACAAGAGTCCAACTTGACCCAGCGCATGCTCAACGAATTATCGGAATCACCGATGCCGGCGACCAAGGATTGATCGCCCTGCGGGCCTGTCAGGCCTACGCAAAGGAAGTTTCTACACCGAAGTAAAAGGAGCGGCTGGGCAGGATGCGTCAACATCCAACCCGGCCACCTTCCCCGCAGAACGTCCCTGCAAGTCCAGCCAAGGCTCCTGCTTCGTGCACAAAGCGGAGCGAGCCTAGCACTGTTTATCCATACAGAAAAGGTCTTGCTTTTATATGTCCACACCCATCATTCCTTGGATGGGCGGCAAACGCCGCCTGGCCGACCGCCTTATCCCGCTCTTCCCACCCCACGAATGCTATGTAGAAGTCTTTGCCGGCGGCGCCGCGCTCTACTTCATGCGTCCTCAGGCCGCGCCAGTTGAAGTTCTCAACGACATCAACGGCGATCTGGTGACGCTGTACCGCGTCGTGCAGAACCACCTGGAAGAATTTGTCCGCCAGTTCAAGTGGGCGCCCAGTTCGCGCCAGGTGTTTGAGTGGCAGAAGATGACCCGGCCTGAAACCCTCACTGACATCCAGCGCGCCGCGCGATTCTTCTATCTGCAGCATCATGCCTTCGCCGGCAAGGTGACCGGGCAGACGTTTGGTACCGCGACCACTGGCCCGGCCATCAATCTGCTACGGATCGAGGAGAACCTGTCTGCAGCGTGGCAGCGGTTGTCCGGCACCTACGTGGAAAACCTACCTTGGTTGGACTGCGCTGAGCGCTACGACCGTGCACACACGTTTCACTACATGGATCCGCCTTACTGGCAAACGGCAGGCTATGGCGTGGATTTTCCATTTGAGAATTACGAGCGCATGGCTGATTTCATGCGGCGTTGCAAAGGGAAGGTGATGGTTAGCATCAACGATCATTCCGATATCCGGCGTGTGTTTGATGGGTTTCACTTCGAGATGATTGATATTCGATACAGCACAGCTAATCAGCGGCAAGGGAGGGCCGAGCTCAGTGGCGAGCTGGTGATCATGAACTGGGAACCGGCGGCGTTGGGCGGGTTGTTTTGAATGTTGCGTGGTATTTTCCGTGAACACCACGGCACGCGGGTCTGTAAGCTATTCAGGAGGCCCGTTGCAAGCTCTCTCAGGATCGTCCGCGATTCGTCATCAATCCTGACAGAGAACCCTATGACTACACCCATCCGCCGCGCAACATTCCTTCGTCCAGGGCAATTCAAACACTGATCCGTGTCATATCTGTTAGTTGCCGTCTGCCAGAGCGCGACGTGATGCTCTTATGGCTCACACACACCGCTGGAATTCGCGTCACCGAACTGGCCTTGCTGGAGGTCCCAGACGTGCTGTACCCCAGCGGAGCTATTAAGTCCGAGGTGTATCTACGAGCAGACATCACCAAGGGCTGCCAACCCAGCAATTTATACCTGATACATGCTCGTTGCCTTGCCGCCTTGCCGCCTTGCCGCCTTGTACCGCTGGATCGCGGTTCGCTTTCAACGCGGCTGGGGCCTTTCCGGTGCTGATGAATATCGGCGGCTGCGCCCAGGGTCAAGCCCCCCTAACACAAGTGCTAAGGGTTTGAACTTGCGTTTAAACATCGCCAATTGGACAGCGGTCCTGAGGTTTACGGTGCCAGTGAATCACTCCGGCAGACGATCAGTCGGTTCTACAGGCAGGCCGGTGTCAAGCACGGTTCGTCCCACATTGGCAGGCGGCTGGCTGCGACCGGCGAGGAGACGTTACACACCATCCTCGGTCATGCCTGCCTCGATCACAGCAAGCGGTATCTCACTGTTGACATCGAGGTTATACGTCGCGCTTTCGAGCTTGCACTGGCATAGTGATATCGGTAACTCTTTCGGCTAGTCAGCATTGATATGAAAATGCTCGCTGAGGAACTCGGCTCGAAAGGGCCTTTTTCGGTAGGATAGACGCGGCTTTTGCGTCCATGGAAATGACGGTGAGTGACAGAGAATCATGAAATCACTTTTGCTAATTACGGCGCTGTTTTCTTTTGCAGTCTTGGCTGCAGAGGCACCGCCAGCACAATCAGGCCCAAACCCCATGCATTTTACAGGGAGAGTTTTCACGCTTGCAGTTAATGACCCGCTAGAAAACATCAAGCCCCCTGCAAAGGTTGGGTACACCGCATTAGTTCTTGATGAGTTGATGACTGTTCGAACAGATATTGGCCAAGAAGTCACTACGGACCGTGTTCAGTTCGTATTAGATAATGGCAAAAGCGTACCGAATGGGGCCAGGGTGAAGCTCGACTGTGGCTTTGTCATGGGGGCTGAAACTCATCACCACTTCGAGCCGCTGTTTTGCGGCCAAAGTAAACTAACATCGTTACATTAGTGGCCAGACCGCTTCACTAGAGCCATCATGGCTCAGATGACAGGGCTAGCCAGGTGTTGGCTTAAAGGTACTGCTCGGCATCCCAGGGGTTCTGGAGCAGATATGCGTAATCAACCACGGGGCCAAGGAAAGGAGTTGTGATGTTTAGCAGAAGTTTTCACGATCTAGATGAAGGTTATGAGCTTCAGGCCGTCATCCGGCGAAACGATGGGGATGAAATTGTTTTCGATTTCTGGCATTCGGAGGATGAGCAAACCTACACAGTAAAACTCACCAGAAACAACGGTTCCATTTTTACAGGCATTGCGACTAGCCAAGAGTTGCCTGATGTCGCTCAACTGACGTGCCGCGTTTTTGTCGATCCCGATGAGGGCGACATAATTATCTTCGGCTCCAAGTGGAAATACCCAGACAATCCAAAAACGTTTAACTGGGTTGTTCGCCTCGAAGGCGAGTAGAAAGAAAAGTCCTGTCGTCAGGTACTTTTTGCTCGGTGGTCAGAAGTAATGTGACCGACTCGACTAGTGTCGAAGGTAAATCAGCATATTTCAAAAAAATTTAATTAAAAACGGAGTAACAAAATGAGCAGAACGCCTAATGATGACCGTAGTGACAGCATGAACCCGAACAATGATGCGTATGACTCAAGCATGGATAACCACTCCAATCAACTCAACCCCAATAACGATGCTTATCAAGGAGCAAATGAAGATGATATGGATCAGGGTGATTGTTTCGAACATGGAGAGTAAGCGAGTTTGATTCCTTCGCTTCTCATGCGCGCGCAAGCAGCAATTGCAAAGCGAATGACTCAAGGAAAGCCCGGTGCGCTGGGCTTGTCGAGAGCCTATTTAGCGAGTCGTCTGCCGACAGTCACAGACGCAATGGAAAATCCTTTTCTTGTCATTTTGGCACATGACATTCACTGAGCAGCAGATGACTATCCCACTCCGCACTTTATTCCCTGACCTAAATTACAAAGAACACAAAATCCATTTTGCCTGCTGGAATCAGTATAGCCAGCCTTTAGATGTCTTCATTCGATCTCGTAAAGAATGGCAACAGTGGAACTCTTGGCGGGGAAAGCGGGATGACTTCAATCGTCGATACATTTTCTCGCTAATCGATTTTTATCCAGAACCAAAGGCAAATACATGGCTGTTTGGAGGGGTTTGGGAGGTCCTCAGTTCGACCAACGTTCCAGAGTCAACCGCCTATAGTGTGAGGTTACTTGAAGAGTATGAACATCTGATTGGTAAGCTCAAAATCGAAGCACCGCCCATTGGCCGCGCCCGGCGATGTCTGATGGAAGAGTATGCCGACGGTATGTGTATCGTTGAGCTGTTTAAGGAGATCTACACCGGCGAACGCTTCCCAGGCTTCGACAATTTATCGCTGAGCTATTCTGCAATGGAAACAATCTTTTTGACGGAGCGCCTCGACTGGAAGACCGCCCTGGAGAACACCAAAGGTGTGTACCTAATTGCCGATAAGAAAAATGGAAAAAAATATATTGGGGCTGCATATGGCAAAGAGGGCCTTTGGTCGCGCTGGCAGGCCTATCTTCTAACGGGGCACGGTGGGCATAGCGATGAGCTGACCAAACTGATTTCGACAGAAGGAATTGAGTATGCTCGTGAATATTTCAGTTTTACCTTGCTCGAATATCGCTCAATGCGAACTGATGATGAGGTCGTCATCCGACGAGAAAGTTTTTGGAAGGAGGCTCTGCATACGCGAGGTGCTTTTGGATACAACAAAAATTGATCCGGACGGCACCCTCAAGCCCTGGCCTAAAAAAGCCGGGGCCAAGTGCGTAGAGGTGCTCCCATTTAGCGTCCTAGTATGGGAGAGAACAAGGTGACGGACTACTTCAGTGACCGCGAGAACGGGCCTGTTCCTCGCATAGATCAGGTGATTTCGCCGCTTGCTTGGGCCGGTATTGTGGCTGTGGTTCAGGGATATATAGCCAATGGTGGTTTTGGGTTCCGCTTTCCGGTGAATTGTCCCGATGGAGCCGCCCCTTACGGTACTGATGAGAAAGCCCTGGGGGCCAATGTCAGGGCCCTGATGCCTGGCTTAGAATGGCCGCTTCAAACTACTCAGACAGATCCTGATTTTAGCTTTGGGTCCCCAATCCCAATGGCACCAGCAACTCTGCTAATTCTGGATTTCGTAGAGTATGTGCATGATGTGGTGGCGAAGCCTTTTGTAGTCAAACGTCACGATTATCACAATCACAATCACCTTGGTTTTAATTAGAGTGAAGGCCAGTTTGAGTTCATGGTCGACGTTAACAGTGTATTTGCGCGATGCGGAGTAGCCTACGAGTTGCAATCCGATGGGCGAATCGTACGCCTATTGCCTCGGCCGAAGCATTCGGTTCGGCAACTGAAGACGTTCGGCACTTTGAACTGAGGCGCGCTGCTGGTACCGTAGCGCGTGATGCGATATTGCCACTAACCTGAATTTCGTTGCAGAATCAATTTTTCTATAAGATCGAGATGTGCTGATGCCGTTGATTATGTTTAGCGTGATAGCGTTCTTTTTTATAGGCCTAATCGGGTTTATATTCCATAAGTCAAAGTTTTGGACGTGGGTTGATTGCCTATATTATCCATTAGCGGCAATTGGGATAATCCTATTATTTCACAACAATAGCGGACAGCGACAAGTAGTTGAGGCAACACAGAAACAAGAATTACTTCAAAGAGAGCAGCGGCTGGCACTAGAAAATCAACCGCGCGTAAAGGTTAAGATGGATATAGGTCTTTATGAAGGTTATATAAACTTGATAAATTCAATTCCAAAATTGACCGAGATTTGTAAAGACAACGTCTCAACACCTGAATGTGATGCCGCAAAAAAATTATCCCCCATGGTGACCAAATTCGTTTCAGTTGCTAACGCTGGCGCGGGTTTACCTATCGAAAAGCGACTTTTAAAAGTCTGCAATAGCGCAGAATCAATGCTGCTGGAGATTGAGGAGTCGAAGGTGTTACTCTCCACTACCACCCAAGAATTAATCAAAAGCTATAAATCACTTTCTCAGAGAGATTTAGGACTCGGTGCATATTACGAAGTCAGTATTGCCAATGGTGTGATTAAGAGCAAAAGCTTGGACCAAATACAGATGCTTGATGAAGCGGTTTACCGCGGGTCGGAAGCAGGAGACTACGTTAAGCAAATTCAACTTGCACAGGTCGATAACGCTACACTTATTCTCACTGCGCTTACCCCATGCTTATCCACTCCAAATAGCGAGCTGAAGCAGCTCAATGACTGGACAGAGACACAGATTACTACCCAGCAAAGTATTGATAAATATACTAAAGTTATTGAAGCTTCAAAAAACTATTTTGATCCGAAAACCTATGCATTTCAGCTGAATCTTTGGCCTTTTTTGCTTATTCTGGCGTTAGCTTTAAAGTTTGGTAAAGGTGTGTCCTCTGTGAAATCACAGTGCGTGGCGATATTTGAACTATGCAAGACTTACTGGGTACGCCTCTTAAATATAAATTAGCGTAGGAGCGTCACTGCGCATCTGACGTTCGGATTTGTGCTTTATTGGCGGCATACTGTTGATGATGCTTTCCGACATCGTTTTGCCTAAGTAGTGTGCGTAAAGTACAGCGGTGGCTCTTAGGGTGAGATTGTAAACTGTCTACCTTTGGCCGATTTATGCCTGTTGTGACTGGCATAAATCGGCCAGAAGCAGTCATTCAATACTCTACAAAATCAGGGGCGATTCAGAATTTTCTCTCCGCCATTTTCGGATCCCCGGCTGGGAATTGCACGGGCTCGCCTTCCTGTGCATTCGACTTAACCATTCATGCGCACCATTTTTGACCAGCAAGATTAGCGGAAAACAGCAAGACATAAAAATGCGCTAAAATCGTTGGCCATGCTCAGTGGGACGGATAAAGCCCGCCCATTAACCGAATGGTAAATGGAAAATCAAAGTCGGCAACATGGTCCAAAATAAATGAAGTTTAAAGATGGTGATAGAATAAAAATTAAGCCGCACTTGTGGTGGCCGAATGGTGGGGTTGGAGTGGTTTCGTTACCGCCAGAATTTGTAAAAGAAGCTTTGGATGGCGAGGTGGCATTCACTAGTACTCAGCGAACGATTGCTGGCAAAGAAAGAATTATCACGAGTGTCTGGGTTAATTTTGACGAGCCGGTAATGGATTGTAGTGGTGACGGCCCTTACATCGACGGAGAGGTCTCCATAGAATATTTGGAGCATATGTAGTGAAGCAACCGCTGGAGGTCGCATTGCGTCAGTGCGGCATCCAATGGCCGCAGACATCATTGATCTCGCGCAATAATATTTATGGCGGTCAAGAAACGGATAATTAGAACAAAGCATTACCGTATAGGCTTGGACGTCCGCGTCGGAAATTAATAGAACTCTCCTGGAGGCCGTTTTTTTGCCCTCCCAGAAGGGCTGCTCTGGGTCGACTCCCGCCCATTGTGACCGGGAGAGGTCGGCGAAAGTGGTCCCGCGAGCTATGCCAGCATATGAAGCATGTCCATGAACATCGGACCTGAGAGATCACGTATCTCTCCGTCGTCA
>NZ_CAXAQM010000035.1:0-51588 GCF_963970525.1 Pseudomonas sp. EA_65y_Pfl1_P113 | reverse complement strand
CAGTTGGAAGGAATAAACAATCGAATAAAGGTCATCAAACGAATGGCGTACGGTTACCGGGACAGCGAGTTCTTCTTCATGAAGATCAAGAGCGTCTTTCCCGGCAATCCGTGAAGAACCAAAAAAAAGCCGCTGAAGTCAGCGGCTTTAAGACAGATTCCCAGTGTAGAGCCCTGGAAATAAGTCGAGGGAAATTCGGGTAAGCGCAAGCTGCCTTTGCCGTCGCGCTCATCGATGCGTCAAATTAACGCAGGCGAGCGGTACGATACAGAGTGTAACAAGATAATGACTGTTGCCCAAACTGCAACAGTCGGGCTGCCTGATATCTTCGTCTGGTGTACATCGAACAAACTGTGGGAGGGCAATGGAGTTAGCTGACACTGCGACTCTCCAGCACATACCTCATGCCACGAATGGTGTGCAGCAGCTTGGTGTCGAACGGCCCATCGAGTTTGACGCGTAGGCGCTTGATCGCCACTTCCGCGGCGTTGGCGCCGCTGTCGAAATTGATGTCTCAGACCATTTCTGCAATGCGGCTGATCAGGTCGATCCACAGGTCGGCAACGGTTACCTGCACCGGCTCATGATCACCGCTGCGGCGGGTCAAGGCTTGCAAGCGTGCCACCAGCTCCAGGAAAGAGAACGGCTTGCCGAGGTAATCGTCAGCGCCTTCGCGCAGGCCATGAATGCGATCTTGCACGCGCTTGCGGGCGGTGAGCATGATCACCCGCGTTTGTTTGCGCGCACGCAACGTACGCAATAACCAAAGCCATCGAGGCCTGGCAGCATCACATCGAGCACGATCACGGCGTAGTCATTCTCCGCGCCAGGTGCAAACCCTCGACGCCTTCGCGGGCCACATCGACGGTCTAGCCCTGTTCTATCAGGCCGTGGTGCAGGTAGTCCGCGGTTTTTTCTTCGCCTTCAATAATCAGGACGCACATGAGCCTTTTGCTCTAGGGTGGGGGCCCAGCCTCAATGTGTGGTCGCCAACTCAGGTGTTGGTTTGGGCTTGTGGAAAAACTTCTCAAGGTACAAGTAGATGACCGGCGTGGTGAACAGCGTCAGCGCCTGGCTGACCAGCAGCCCGCCGACCACTGAGATGCCCAGCGGCTGGCGCAGTTCCGCACCGGCGCCATAACCGAGCATCAGCGGCAGGGCGCCGAGCAGCGCGGCCAAGGACGTCATGATGATCGGTCGGAACCGTGTGATGCAGGCTTCGAAGATCGCATCCTGCGGTGACAGCCCACGTGTGCGCTGGGCGTCCAGGGCGAAATCGATCAGCAGGATACCGTTCTTCTTGACGATGCCGATCAACAGCACCAGGCCGATCAGCGCCATGATCGAGAAATCCTGGCCCAACAACCACAGCATGACCAGCGCACCCAGGCCTGCCGAGGGCAACGTCGAGATGATCGTCAGCGGGTGCACGAAGCTCTCATACAGCACGCCGAGAATGATATAGACCGCCACCAATGCCGCAAGGATCAGCCACGGCTGGCTGGCCAGCGAACTCTGGAACGCCTGCGCCGCACCCTGGAAACTGCCAATGATCGAAGCCGGCATGCCGATCTCGTTTTTCGCCTGGTTGAGCAGAATCACCGCATCACCCAACGCAATACCGGGCGCCAGGTTGAACGACAGGTTGGCGGCCGGGAACATGCCGTGGTGGCTGATGGAAAGCGGCCCAACAGTGGGCGCTTCGACGCGGGCCAATGCCGACAGCGGCACCATTTCATTGGTCAGCGGCGAACGCAGGTAGAAGTAATTCAGGCTTTCGGCCTTGCCGCGCTGTTGGGTGTCCAACTCCAGTACCACTTGGTATTGGTTGACCTCGGTTTGGAACTCATTGACCTGGCGTTGGCCGAAGGCGTCATACAGCGCTTGGTCGACGTCGGTGGCGGTGAGCCCGAACCGTGCTGCAGCGCGGCGATCGATGGTGATGTGGGTGATGCTGCCGCCCAGTTGCAGGTCATTGGATATGTCGCGGAACGCCGGAATGGAACGCAGTTTTTCGGTCAGACGTTGGGTCCAGGTATTCAGCGTCGCGCCGTCGTTACTTTTGAGCACGTACTGATATTGACTACGGCGTGGGCCAGAGCTGAGGTTGATGTCCTGGCCTGCGCGCAGGTACAACACGATGCCAGGCACCTTGGCCAGCTGAGGTCGGATGCGGTCGATAAATTGGCTGGCGGACACATCCCGATCACCCCGGGGTACAAGGGAAATCCAGAAGCGCCCGTTGGCGATGGTCTGGGTTCTACCGGTTACACCGACGGAGTGGGAGAACGCTCGCACAGCCGGATCTTTTTTCATGATTTGCGCCAGCGCCTTGTGCTTGGCGACCATGTCCGGGTAAGACGCGTCCGCCGCCGCCTCGCTGGTGCCGAGGATAAAACCGGTGTCCTGCACCGGAAAGAAACCCTTGGGAATAAACACATAGCCAGCCACGGCCAGGGCCAAGGTCAGCATGAAGATGCCAGCCATGGTGCGCTGGTGGGCCAGGGCGCGACGCAAGGTTCTTTCGTAGGCTGCCAGCAGTCTTTCACCAAAGCCGGGTTTGTCATGCGCGCGGTGGTTTGGTGCATTCATGAACAATGCCGCCAGGGTCGGCGCCAGCGTCAGGGACACCACGACAGAAATCAGAATGGTCGACGTGGCGGTCAAGGCAAACTCCTTGAACAGCCTGCCGACTACGCCGCCCATGAACAGCAGCGGAATAAACGCTGCCACCAGGGACACGCTGATAGACACCACGGTAAAGCCAATTTCACTGGCCCCCTTGATCGCCGCCTCGCGCTTGTCCATGCCGGTCTCAAGATGGCGATGGATGTTCTCCACCACCACAATCGCATCGTCCACCACAAAGCCTACGGCCACCACGATGGCTACCAGGGTCAGGTTGTTCAGGCTGAAGCCCAGCACGTACATCAGGGCAAAACTCGCGATCAACGATACGCCCAGCACGCTGGAGACAATGATGGTTGCCGACCATTGGCGCAGGAAAATCGCCATCACCCCGACCACCAGCAATACGGCGATCAACAAGGTCATTTCCACTTCGTGCAGCGAGGCACGGATGGTGGTGGTACGGTCCATCAGCACGCTGGCCTGCACCGATGCCGGCAACATGGCCTCCAGTCGTGGTAATTCGGCCTGGATGCGCTCCACGGTCTCGACGATGTTGGCGCCGGGCTGGCGGGTAATTACCAGGTTAACGCCAGGCGTGTCGACGGCCCACGCCTGTACGTAGGCGTTTTCCGATCCGCTGACGACGTTGGCGACGTCGCGCAGTTGAACAGGTGCGCCATCCTTGTAGGAGACGATCAAGTCGCCGTATTCACTCGGGTGAAATAGCTGATCGTTGGTTGCCAGGGTCGAGACGCTGTTCTTGCCGTACAGCGCCCCTTTGGCCAGGTTGAGGCTGGATTGCTGGATCGCCAGGCGGATGTCGGCCAAGGTCAGGCCGATGGCGGCGAGCTTATCGGGAGAAGCCTGCACGCGAATCGCCGGGCGCTGCTGGCCGGTGATGTTGATCTCGCCTACGCCGTCGATCTGGCTGATCTGACGCGCCAACAACGTTTCGACCAAATCACTCAGTTCAGTGCCGGACATGTCGTGGGAGCTGACGCTGACGATCAGAATCGGACTGTCCGCCGGGTTTACCTTGCGCCAGGTCGGCAGACTCGGCATATCGCTCGGCAGTTTGCCGGCAGCGGTATTGATAGCTGCCTGGACTTCCTGCGCAGCGGTATCGATGCTTTTATCGAGGGTGAATTGCAGGGTCAGCAGAGTGGAGCCCAAGGCACTGCTGGAGGTCATCTGAGTCATGCCAGGGATTGCGCTGAACTGCACTTCCAGCGGGGTCGCAATCGACGATGCCATGGTGTCGGGGCTGGCACCTGGTAACTGTGCGGTCACCTGAATGGTGGGAAATTCAGCCTGTGGCAGTGGGGCGATGGGTAATTTTGGAAAGGCAATCAGCCCGAGCAGCACCAGGGCGAAGGTGAGCAGCAGGGTGGCGACCGGGCGGTCGATACACCAGGCGGAAATCGAGCCCCGGGATGTCATCATGGCTGCACCTTGACGTCAGCGGTCTGGATCACTTGGGGTGGTTCTTTGAGAACCTCTATCTTGGCGCCCGTCTTGAGCCGCGACTGACCATCGCTGACCAGCACATCGCCCGCCTGGATGCCCTTGAGAATGTTGCGTTCACTGTCCTGATACACCACTTGCACCGGCACGATTTCAACCTTGTCACCGTTGACGCGGTACACAAAGTGCGAGTCCAGGCCGCGCTGCACCACGCTTGGCGGAACCGCCAGGGCGTTGCGGTCGAGGGCGGTCTGGATCTTGATCGTCACCAGTTGGCCCGGCCAGAGTTTCTGTGTGCTGTTGCTGAATTCGGCCTTGGCGCGGAGGGTGCCGGTGGTACTGCTGATCTGGTTGTCGATCAGGCTCAAGCGGCCCTGGCCCAGCAGGTCGGCGTTGTCGCCTTCGGTATCGGCACCCAGGTAGGCGTCCACGCGGGCGGGATAAGCGGCTGCGATCAGGCCCTGCAACGTCGGTAACATCTGCTGTGGCAGGGAGAATTCTATGCCAATCGGGTCGATCTGGGTGACCGAGAACAGCCCTTGGGCATCGCTCATGCGCAGGAAGTTGCCTTCATCCACACTACGGATACCGACGCGGCCGGTGACGGGCGAGCGAATCTGCGTGTAAGACAGTTGCACCTGGGCCGCGTCGATGGCGGCCTGATTACCCTGTAACGTGGCTTTCAGCTGGTTGACCAGCGCTTGTTGCTGGTCGTAGGTCTGCTTGGAGATGCCATCATCAATGCTCAGCTCCTTGTAGCGCTTGAGGTTGACCTGCGCCACGTGCAGTTGCGCCTGGCTTTCGCCCAGTTGTGCCTTGGCCTGGTCGAGGCTGGCACGGATCGAGCGGTCATCGATGCTCGCCAGCAGATCACCAGCCTTGACCCGTTGCCCCTCCTTGACCAGCAATCGAGTGAGGATGCCGTCGATTTGCGGGCGAATGATCACGCTGTGCAACGACAGCACCGAGCCGATTCCGGTCACGTAGCGCGGCAAGTCCTGCTCCACCACCTTCACGACCCTTACCGGCACGGCGGTGGAGACAACCAGTTTGGGCTTGGCAGGTCGGGTCAGCGCCCAGGCCGCGACAGCCAGAATTGCGAGGACTCCCACGGTCAATACAGTTTTTCTTTTAATGTGCATGCTGTAAGGCGCCAAGGCAGGGGTTGAGGTAGGTGGGAGTATTTATAGCCTGCTGACCCAGTCAGTAAAGTGACCGCCATCTGACAGCTGCGTCAGTTAACTCCTGACCATTCGTACGACGTTGGTCAAAGATCTGAGTCGCACAGGTATACTTCCTATCTATGGGGCCCTTCACTTGGGGCTACATCATTTTCTGCATGCCCCGGAGCTTTCATGAAATCCCCGACACCCCCCTCTGTTGAAGCGGCCGAACTCGTCGATTCGGCCAACGCCGACGGCGTTGAAAAAGCCGAGATCCCGGCGTTCAAGTTTCCCTTCAAACCGGGTGAACTGGGCGGCAGCAAGAGTGACGCCCAGCCCTGGTACAAAAACGGTGCCAAGAACGGCCACACCAAGACCCCAGGCATGGCGCCGCCGGGTACTCGTCGTTCGATGGGTAAACGTTAGGAATAATCTGCAACACGCATTGCAGGATGCTACCTACAGCGCCCGCTGAAATTTCCGCTTGTAGGCCCGCGATCGTTTCTTGAAAGCTTGCACCGCTTCTGTTCAGCCTCGACTTTTTACCGAGGCTGAACAGACGGCGCTCTTTCCGGAAAAGGATGTTTCCTGTGGCCCTGATACAGCTCTGTGTAGCGCTTGCCCTGTTGCTCGCGGTGGATGCCGTTGCTGGCATTGATCAACCGCGACGCGAAATCCGCTTCGCCGTTGCCGCGCAATTCCCCCCCTTCCAGAGCCGTAACCCTAAAGGGCAGTTGGTCGGTCTGAATATCGAGCTGGGCAATGCTTTGTGCCGGCAGTTGAATGCGCGCTGCACCTGGGTCGACCAGGTGTTGGTCGAGAACTTCGAAGGCCTTGATGCCCGCCAATTCGATGCAATCATGGGGATCGCGCCCACCCCCAAGCGGCGGCGCTGGGTGAGCTTCAGCGATATCCTCTACCCCTTCACCACGCGCCTGGTCGCGCATCGAACCTCAGGCCTGATGCCAACGACAGCGTCGCTCAAGGGCAAGCGCGTTGGCGTATTGTTGGGCAGCAATCGCGAAGCCTTTGCCCGGTCGCAATGGGCGCGCAACGGCGTGATCATCAAGAGCTTCTGGCTCAACGACGAATTGGTGCGCAGCCTGGTGGCAGGCGATATTGACGCCACTCTGCAGGGCACTGTGGAAATCCGCAACGCCCTGCTCGACACGGTCGCTGGTGCGGATTTCGACTTTCTGGGCCCTGCCGTGTCTGCCGAACTGCTGGGCGAGGGCGTGGCGATTGCACTGCGCAATACCGACACGGCGTTGCGTACTGAGCTTAATCGCGCCCTCGAACACCTTATGCACAACGGCGAGTATCAGCGGATTCTTGCGCCTTACCGGCTGAATGCACCGTGAGCGTCCAACAGGCCCAGCATGCTGGCGTCGCACTGGAGGTGCCAGCCCCAGCCAGTGCGTCACGCAAATCAACGCCCTCGTGGTGAAAGCGCCATCGCTATCGCGGGCAGGAACAGCCTAAGCCGCCCGCAACGAAATAAACGCATAGTTGGCCGGCACCTCAGTCGCAACCCGCGCGCCGGCGTCCAGCACCTGTTCGGCGATGTCCAGGCCCGACACATGGAACACCCACTCGCTGGCCACGGGTGGCTGATTCGCTGCGGACTCAATCGCCTGGCCAAATGCGCCCATGTCCGGCAGGTAAGCGGTAAACCCATCCCCCTTGAGCGCCGTGGTCCGTATGCCCAGCAAGGCGCACACCGTTTCCTTGGTCTGCACGTCATCGCGATCGGCCTGACGTGAACGGCGGATCAACTCAGCCAGCTCCAGGTCCATCAACTCACCGCCCACGATCAGCGCAGGGCCCTGTTCCCAGGATTCCGGTGGGCAATCCTTGGCGGCAGGGTTCAGCGGGATGTGCGGGTTGATCTCCATTGGGTAGATGCGGCACACCAATGGCCGGCGTTCATAGATGCGGCACAGGTTGTCTTCGTCAAGATTCCGGCAGCGTCCGGCGTTGTAGGCGGCAAAGGTGATCGCCACAAACGCCTCGGTGTTGCCGCTGGGCACCACCACCGAACGGCGCTCGGCATGTTCGCGTTGCTGCTGGGGCAGGCCCAGGCCATTACCCAGGAACCCTTCCACCAGGACGATGACGTTACCGCCGTCCGCCGCCCACAGGCGGGCCTCGTCGAGTGTCAGGGGCACGTGATGGTCGGTGCAGCATTTACCGCAACCGACGCAGGAAAAGTGAGTGTTCATGGCA
This sequence comes from Pseudomonas sp. EA_65y_Pfl1_P113, assembly GCF_963970525.1. Taxonomy (NCBI): domain Bacteria; kingdom Pseudomonadati; phylum Pseudomonadota; class Gammaproteobacteria; order Pseudomonadales; family Pseudomonadaceae; genus Pseudomonas; species Pseudomonas sp. EA_65y_Pfl1_P113. The sequence continues at coordinate 44,104 of NZ_CAXAQM010000035.1, read as the reverse complement.
GATCTGTCACCAGGCTAGGTCAGAAGGCACGCAGGAACGGTGACGGGTTTTTACCTCTGTTCACCGTTCAGGGACTCTGGAAGCAAGTTATGCGCCAGCGACTGTCAGTCGTCTGCGGCCACATCCCGTAGGACAAATACCATGCCCGCGCTTTCATACAGTTGCCGGGCACGCAGGTTGCTCTCCAGCACCTTGAGGTCCACGTAGGGTTCGCCGCGCTGCTTGAAGACCTGGAAGCTGTGCAGCAACAACGCGCGGCCCACTCCCTGGCCCTGGGCGCAAGGGTGTACGCAAAGGTTCTTGATAAAGGCGCTGGTCCAGCACTGGGCCACGCCGAGAATGCTCTCGCCGTTGCTGGCCACCAGGCACAGCGTGGGGTCGAACTCGGCATCGGTATTGAATTGGCGCTGCCAGGTTTCCAGGTTGGGAACGCGGCCGCCGCCCTGGTCCTGGGTCATGCGCAACACCGCGTGAATCGCCGGGGCGAGGTCTGCGCGGTAATGATCCAACTGTGTATTGGCCGGCCACTGCGGGGCGGGCAGGCTGCCCCTCAGGTCGCGGCGCAGTAGTTGGAAATACTCGGTCACAGACCCTGTTGCGCCACGGTTTTGGCGGCCACTACCAGGCACTTGGTCAGCTCGGGCGAGGAAAACTTGGTCAGCACCGAGTTAGCCCCGGCCAGGCGGGCTTTTTCGCTGTTCATCGCGCTGTCCAGGGAGGTGTGCAGCAATACATACAGGTGCTGGAAGTCCGGTGTTTCACGCAGGGTGCGGGTGAGGGCATAGCCGTCCATTTCAGACATCTCGATGTCCGACACCACCACATTGATCTGCTCGGCCGTGCCTTGCAGCTCCAGCAGCACATCAATAGCTTCCTTGGCGCTGCGCGCGGTGTGGCAGGTGAGGCCGAGGTTGCGCAGGGTGTGCACCGATTGCTGCAGGGCGACCTGGCTGTCGTCGACCACCAGGATCCGCGCATGGCCGAGTACTTCAGCTTCTTCCATGGTCAGGTCGGTAGGCGCCACTTCGACCGGTGCCGGCGCGATACCGTGGATGACTTTTTCGATATCCAGTACCTGCACCAGGCCGCCTTCCACCTGGGTGACCCCGGTGATGAACGCGCGGTTACCGCCGGAGCCATAGGGCGGCGGGCGGATGTCGGTGGTCAGGCAATGCACGATCTTGCTCACCGCCTGCACATGCAGGCCCTGCTTGGAACGGCTCACATCCGTGACGATCAGGCAGCCGCCGTTGGGGTCTTCAAGGGGCATTTCGCCCAGGGCACGGCTCAGGTCGATCACTGCCAGCGAGGCACCGCGCAGGGTGGCAATGCCTTTGACGTGCGGGTGAGACTCCGGCAGCTTGGTCAGCGGCGGGCACGGAATGATTTCGCTGACTTTCAGCAGGTTGATGGCCATCAGCTTGCCGCTGCGCAAGGTAAAGAGCAGAAGCGAAAGTGAGTCTGCGCGGGCTTTGGTGGTGGACATAAAAACCTTCTGTGGATCAGGGAGGACGATCTATGGAAGGTTATCGACTTGGGCGCGCCAGGCTTTAACCGTATTTTGTGTGGTACATGGCCCGCTCCCACAGAGAATTTTTGTCAACCCTTCCACACCTGCGGGTTCACCAGGTCCTGCGGACGTTGACCCAGCAGGGCGCTGCGCAGGTTGTCCACCGCACGGTTGGCCATGGCTTCACGGGTTTCATTCGTGGCCGAGCCAATGTGCGGCAGGGTCACGGCATTGCTCAGTTGGAACAGCGGCGACTCGGCCAACGGCTCTTGTTCATACACATCCAGCCCGGCGCCACGGATGCGCTGGGTTTGCAGTGCTTCGATCAGCGCCGGCTCGTCGACCACCGGGCCTCGGGAAATGTTGATCAGGATCGCGCTGGTCTTCATCAGCCCCAGCTCGCGGGTGCTGATCAGGTGACGGGTCTTGTCGCTCAACGGCACCACCAGGCAGACGAAGTCCGCCTCGGCCAGCAGTTCATCCAGGCTGCGAAATTGTGCGCCCAGTTCCTGCTCCAGCGCCGGCTTGCGGCTGTTGCCGCTGTACAGGACCGGCATGTTGAAACCCAAGCGTCCACGCCGTGCCACGGCCGCGCCGATATTGCCCATGCCGACGATGCCCAGCGTCTTGCCATGCACATCGCAACCGAACAACGGCGCGCCCACGCTGGCTTTCCACTGGCCGGCTTTGGTCCAGGCGTCCAACTCGGCCACACGGCGGGCGCTGCTCATCAGCAGGGCGAAGGCCAGGTCGGCGGTGCTTTCGGTGAGGACGTCGGGGGTGTTGGTGAGCATGATCCCGCGCTCGTTGAAGAACGGTACGTCATAGTTGTCGTAACCCACCGACACGCTGGACACCACTTCCAGTTTGCCCGCGCCTTGCAACTGCTCGCGGCCCAGCTTGCGACCCACGCCGATCAGGCCGTGGGCGTGGGGCAGGGCTTCATTGAATTGAGCGTTGATATCGCCCAGCTTGGGGTTGGGCGCAATCACCTCGAAATCCTGTTGCAGGCGTTCGATCATTTCCGGGGTGACACGGCTGAAGGCGAGGACAGTCTTTTTCATTGCAGGCGGGCTCATCGACTACGGAAGAATGCCAAGCACGCTAACATTCCTGCCAACAATTGTCAGGGCACCGCCGACCTAAAGTGGGCAGGGAGCGAATGTGTGTGGCTTGCCTGCGATGGCGGCGTATCAGCCAACATCAGCCGTCGCGGACCCGCCACTATCGCAGGCAAGCTCCCACATTGAATCGGTGTTGCGTGAGAGGACTCAGTTCGCCAACCGAGCGCCGCTGAGGCTGCCACTCAACTCATACGCCACCAACTCCGCCTGGTGCGCCGCCAGAATCTCCGGCAGCGAGCCGCGCAGGTATTCCACCCAGGTTTTGATCTTCGCATCGAGGTATTGGCGCGACGGGTAGATGGCGTACAGGTTCAACTCCTGGGAGCGGTAATTGGGCATCACCCGCACCAGGGTGCCGTTGCGCACGCCCTCGATGGCCGCATACACCGGCAGCAAGCCGATGCCCATGCCGCTGGTGATCGCGGTTTTCATCGCATCGGCCGAGTTCACCAGAAAAGGCGAGGTGTTGATCGCCACGCTTTCCTGGCCTTCGGGGCCGTTGAAGGTCCACTTGTCCAGCTGGATCACCGGGCTGACCAGGCGCAGGCAGGCATGGTTGAGCAGGTCATGGGGGCGATGCGCGCAGCCCTTGGCCTTGACGTAATCCGGCGAGGCGCAGGCGATGCTGTAGGTGATGCCCAGGCGCTGCGACACGAAACCCGAGTCCGGCAGCTCGCTGGCGAGCACGATCGACACGTCATAGCCCTCGTCGAGCAAGTCCGGCACGCGGTTGGCCAGGGTCAGGTCGAAGGTCACGTCCGGGTGGGTACGGCGGTAGCGGGCGATCGCGTCAATCACGAAATGCTGGCCGATGCCGGTCATGGTGTGCACTTTCAACTGCCCGGAAGGGCGCGCGTGGGCATCGCTGGCTTCGGCCTCGGCTTCTTCGACGTAGGCCAGGATTTGCTCGCAGCGCAACAAATAACGCTTTCCGGCTTCGGTCAGCGCAATGCGGCGGGTGGTGCGGTTGAGCAAGCGGGTTTGCAGATGGGCCTCAAGGTTGGAGACCGCGCGCGACACGTTGGCTGTGGTGGTATCCAGTTGCACGGCGGCGGCGGTGAAGCTGCCCGCTTCGGCCACGCAACTGAAGGCGCGCATATTTTGCAAAGTGTCCATGGGGATTTCTCAGGGGAGATAACAAATTGTGACAGAAAGTTACGCCGTCCAGTGATCCCTACCAACGGATTATCGCTGGAACGGTAACAAAGATTCACAGGAATACCAGCTTATCGTCTCTCATGGTGCCGCCTAGAATTGCGCCACCTCCCTCGCATCACCACCTCAGGAATTCGCTTGCCGTGCCGCGTCGCATCAGCAGAGAGCTGAAGACTCTCATTAACAGAGGGCTGAAGGCTCTCAGTGTTTGCGCTTTATCGTTAGCAATCAGCGGCTGCATCGGAACCGGAGGAATCGCTCCCCAAGGCCAGTCCCTCAACGCCAACAACCTGACCACCGACGAAGCGATTCAGAGTGCCGCCAAGGATGCTCATTGGCCCACCGCGCAATGGTGGCAGGCCTACGGCGACCCTCAACTCAACCGCTGGGTCGACCTCGCCACTCAAAACAACCCGAGCATGGCCATGGCTGCCGCACGCGTCCGTGAAGCACGGGCGATGGCCGGGATTGCCGAGTCAGCCGAGTCGTTGCAGGTCAACAGTGACACCACCCTCAAGCGCCACAACTGGCCGAAGGATCAGTTCTATGGCCCAGGTGAATTGAGTGGCGCCAACACCTGGGACAATAATTCGTCCCTCGGCCTGAGCTATGCCCTTGATCTCTGGGGCCGCGAAAGCAATACCACCGAGCGTGCCGTCGACCTGGCGCATGTGAGCGCCGCCGAAGCACGCCAGGCCCAGCTCGAACTGCAAAATAACGTGGTGCGCGCCTATATCCAGCTGTCATTGCACTACGCCAATCGCGATATCGTCGCGGCCACCCTGGCGCAACAGCAGCAGATTCTCGACCTGGCCAACAAACGCCTGAACGCCGGGATCGGCACGCACTTCGACGTCAGCCAGGCTGAAACCCCGCTGCCGGAAACCCACCGGCAACTTGACGCCCTGGACGAAGAAATTGCCCTGAGCCGTAACCAGTTGGCGGCGTTGGCGGGCAAAGGCCCGGGGGAGGGCGCGCAATTGCATCGCCCGACACTGTCCCTGGCCGCACCGCTGACATTACCCTCAAGCCTGCCCGCGCAATTGCTCGGCCAACGTCCGGATGTGGTCGCCAGTCGCTGGCAGGTTGCGGCCCAGGCGCGTGGCATCGATGTGGCCCACGCCGGCTTTTATCCCAACGTGGACCTGCTCGGCAGCCTTGGCTATGTGGCCACCGGCGGCGGCATGCTAGCGTTCCTGGCGGGCAAGAAATTCAACTACAACGTTGGCCCGGCGATCACCTTGCCGATCTTCGACGGCGGTCGCTTGCGTGCGCAACTGGGTGAGGCCAGTGCCGGTTATGACATCGCGGTGGCGCGCTATAACCAAACCCTGGTGAATGCGCTCAAAGGCATCAGCGATCAATTGATCCGCCGTGAATCGATGGATAAGCAATCCTCTTTCGCCGCGCAATCGGTGGCGTCGGCGCAAAAGACCTACGACATCGCGATGATCGCCTACCAGCGCGGCCTCACCGATTATCTCAATGTGCTCAACGCCCAGACCTTGCTGTTCCGCCAGCAGCAGATCGAGCAACAAGTACAGGCCGCGCGCCTGGCCACCTATGCCGAACTGGTGACCGCCCTGGGCGGCGGTATCAAGGCCGGCGACGACGTACCGCCAGATACCAAGACCCTCCCGAGCAAGACCCCGGCGGCGCTCGCCGTGTTTGATCACTGAGTAGGATTAGATGACCCCCTTGCCTGCACCGCTGCGCTGGCTGCATTCCCTTGAGTGGCGCCGTGGTTTTTTCGACTGGGCACGCAGCGACGGCGTGACCTGGGTGTATATCTTCAAGGTGCTGATCGCCGCGTTCCTCACGCTGTGGTTGGCCATGCGCCTGGAGCTGCCGCAACCGCGCACGGCAATGATCACCGTGTTTATCGTGATGCAACCGCAGAGCGGCCAGGTGTTTGCCAAGAGTTTCTACCGCTTCCTTGGCACCCTGGCGGGGTCCGCGGTGATGGTGTTGTTGATTGCCCTGTTTGCGCAGAACACCGAGTTGTTTCTCGGCGCGCTGGCGATCTGGGTCGGTGTCTGCACTGCAGGTGCGACGCGCAACCGTAACTTTCGCGCCTACGGGTTTGTACTGGCCGGCTACACGGCGGCGATGGTCGGCTTGCCAGCCCTGGCCCACCCGGACGGCGCCTTTATGGCGGCGGTGTGGCGCGTGCTGGAAATCTCCCTGGGGATTTTGTGTTCCACGCTGGTCAGCGCGGCGATCCTGCCGCAAACCAGCAGCGCCGCCATGCGCAACGCTTTGTACCAACGTTTTGGCGTGTTCGCGCTGTTTGTCACCGATGGCCTGCGCGGGCGCAGTGAACGCCACTGTTTCGAGGCCAGCAATGTACGCTTTATCGCCGAAGCGATCGGCCTGGAAGGGCTGCGCAGTCTCACCGTGTTTGAAGACCCGCACATGCGCCGGCGCAATGGTCGGCTGAGCCGCCTCAACAGCGAATTCATGAGTATCACCACGCGGTTCAACGCCTTGCACCAGTTGCTTGAACGCCTACGCACCGACGAGGCGGACCACGTGGTAGCGGCAATCAAACCCGGCCTGCAGGATCTTGCCGAAGTGCTCGACGGTTTCTCCGGTCGCGCACTCACCAGCCCTGACGCGGCGCGCCTGGTCAACCAACTGAGCGCCTACAAGGGCGACCTGCCCGCCAAGGTCCGCAGCCTGCGCGCGACCTTCCAGGAACAGAGCCCCAGCGAAGCCGAACAGCTGGATTTTCATACCGCCTACGAGCTGCTTTACCGCTTTGTCGATGACCTGCACAACTACGCACAAACCCACGCCTCCCTCGCGGATCACAGCCATGCGCGCGAGCAGTGGGACGAAACCTTCATACCGAAAACCAATTGGCTGGCCTGCGCCGCCTCGGGGATTCGTGCGTCATTCATCTTGATTGTGCTCGGCAGCTATTGGGTCGCTACCGCCTGGCCCAGCGGCGCAACCATGACCCTGATCGCCGCTGCCACCGTCGGCTTGTCCGCCGCCACACCCAACCCCAAGCGCATGGCATTCCAGATGGCGTGTGGCACCTTGATCGGTGCACTGGTGGGTTTTGTCGAAATGTTCTTCGTATTTCCCTTGATCGACGGTTTTGCGCTGCTCTGCGTGATGCTCGCCCCGGTGATCATCTTTGGCGCCTTCCTCGCTTCACGCCCGCAATACGCGGGTGTAGGCGTGGGCCTGCTGATCTTCTTCAGCACCGGCTCGGTGCCGGACAACCTTACGGTCTACAACCCCTACACCTTTATCAACGACTACATCGCCATGGTCATCGGCATGCTGGTGTGCGCGGCGGCGGGGGCGATCATCCTGCCGCCCAACAGCCGCTGGCTGTGGCGCCGCCTGGAGCAGGACCTGCGTGAGCAAGTGGTATACGCGATCAGCGGCAAGCTCAAGGGCCTGGCCTCGAGTTTCGAAAGCCGCACCCGCGACCTGCTGCACCAGGCCTATGGCCTGGCCGTCGGCCAGCCACACGTGCAGCGCGACCTGCTGCGCTGGATGTTCGTGGTGCTGGAAGTCGGCCACGCGATCATCGAGTTGCGCAAGGAACAGGCGATTTTGCCAGTGCACCCGGCGTACGCCGAATCCCAGCCCTGGCGCCAGGCGATCCGCGTGATGGGCCGCTCACTGGTGCGCCTGTTCCTGCAACCCAGCGCGAGCAACCTGGAGCGTGGCCTGATCGCTGTGGACCACGCGATCAGCCGCGTGCAGGCCACCGACGAACCCTTCGCCCCGCACTTCGACACCTCGGCCCTGCGCCGGGTGAAGAGCTATCTGCACTTTATCCGCACCTCGCTTTTGAACCCGCAATCACCACTGGCAGCCCTCGAAGGCGCCACGCAAGGATCTCCGCATGCCCCGTGAAATCGCCTTCCACGGCGTGTACATGCCGACCATGACCCTGATGTTCCTGATCGCGGCCGTGCTGGCCTGGGCGCTGGATCGCTTCCTGGCCGGGTTCGACCTGTACCGTTTTTTCTGGCACCCGGCGTTGCTGCGCCTGAGCCTGTTCGTTTGCCTGTTTGGCGCCCTTGCGCTGACCGTCTACCGTTGAGAATGCCCCGATGAAAAAGTTTTTCAGCCTGCTTGCGACCTTGCTGGTATTGGCTTTGGCGATCTGGATTGGCCGCACGCTGTGGGTGCATTACATGGAGACCCCATGGACCCGCGACGGCCGCGTGCGTGCGGACATCATCAACGTGGCGGCTGACGTAACGGGTGAAGTGGTCGATGTGCCTGTGCGTGATAACCAACGGGTGAAAAAGGGTGACCTGCTGATGCAGATCGACCCCGAGCACTACCGCATTGCGGTCAAGCAGGCGCAATCGCTGGTGGCGTCGCGCAAGGCCACCTGGGAGATGCGCAAGGTCAACGCCCATCGCCGAGCTGACCTGGATGCGCTGGTGATCTCCAAGGAAAACCGGGAAGACGCCAGCAACATCGCTGACTCGGCGCTGGCGGATTACCAGCACGCGTTGGCGCAATTGGAAGCGGCCGAACTCAACCTCAAACGCACTCAAGTCGTGGCGGCGGTCGATGGTTATGTCACCAACCTGAATGTGCATCGCGGCGACTACGCCCGCATCGGCGAAGCCAAGATGGCGGTGGTGGATATGAACTCGTTCTGGGTCTACGGGTTCTTCGAAGAAACCAAACTGCCTCACGTCAAGGTCGGTGACAAAGCCGATATGCAATTGATGAGCGGCGAGACCCTCAAGGGGCACGTAGAAAGCATCTCGCGCGGCATCTACGACCGTGACAACCCCGAAAGTCGCGAGCTGATTGCCGATGTGAACCCGACCTTCAATTGGGTGCGTTTAGCGCAGCGCGTGCCGGTGCGGATTCACATTGATGAAGTGCCGGAAGGGGTGTTGTTGGCGGCAGGCATTACCTGCACCGTGATTGTTCGAGAGTTGCAGGTCGATTGAGTCTGACTAATACGCGAGTGCTCTGGCCCTCACTTTGCGCCGGCGTCTGACGCGCAACATACCGACGAAGCGGCGATGGTTTTTTGTATTGAGCAACAGTAGGCAGAACAGAGCTTGAACCAACGGAAATAGCGCGAACATAGTAACGCGGTGGTTGCCCAAATAGTCTGCCGCCAGCAAAGCGTTCAGGGCGGCGGCGCCCACAAGTAGAACAGGCCCCAAGCGTAAGCCTGCCGCTACCAGGGTCAAACCAGCGCAAATTATCAGTAGCAACATCAGGCTCGCCGCTATCGAGTATTCGCTGGGGAGATAATTTATTCGGGAGTAATACGACAGGCTATGTGAAAGGTTGCCTGAGAGACTGACCAAGTTCATGGACACTGCGGTACCCACCGTAAAAGCAAAACGCTGGGTGTAACGCCGCAATGTTTGAGGCGCCCGAGTGGGTTCGTTTTTACTGCTCATGGTTGTCAAACTCCTCATATAAGGCGATGACGATTTGGTTGATATTCCCAGAGAGGCTGCTGCCAGTTATCGCAATAACCGCCCCCACTTGATCGGCTAGTTGAATGAGAATGTCCCGACGTAGCTGGGGATTGCTGAACCGCTTTGGAAGCTTTCCAGCCAATTGCTTCAACCGGATCATTTCGCGAGCATGGCGGGGATTTTGCAGGCGCAGAACTTCATGAGTCAGTTTTGCGCGTTCCTGTCGACTCAAGCGTCTTAAAATGTCAGTGACGCTGCGGTCTGTGGTGTTTTTGATCGTCATGACGGTTTTTACCGTGACAAACGTCGTGCTGCCCGCGCCCACCAGCGAAATACCGTCCAAGGCTGAAGTCATTGCCTGATACCAGCTTAGGCTGTCGTAATAATCGTTCTCTGCCGGGTTGGTAAGTTCTTTGTAGGTTCGCCACAGACCGTTGGCACATTGCACACCGCTTGCAGCCGCGGCTGTATAAGCAATGTAAGTGATTGCAAGAGTGGAACCCGCACTTAGCGCAGCCGTCGCGATCCCTGCCTTGGCCACGATGATTCCAATCGCGGCCCCACTGCACGCCGGCGCCATTCCCGACGCCTCCTTCCACAGCTGAGACTCTCGCGGTGAACTTGCCGCCAGTTGCGCGTAGTCATCGGCGGTCATCAACACCCCGGCCACCTCCCGCAAAATCACCCGTTTGGGCTTGACGCCACATAACGGTAAAAACTCACGCAGCACCGTCACACGATAATCACTGCCGATATGCACCACCCCGGCCCCGACGATAGCCGGGTCGGCATCGATTGTTCGATAGAGCTTAGGCAAGTCCAGCTGACTGGTCAGTCGCTGGCGGGTCGTGGTGTGCGCATCCGGCGACCGCTTCGCAGGAAATCGCTGGGCATCCTTTCACCTGTGAGTAAACAGAGGTGAAAGAGCCTGGGGATTGGTTAGTTGTAATGCTGTCAGGCATTTCGCTGTTTTTTGTAGGACCCGGCCTGGCAGAGGGGGTGTTGCTGGCAGCGGGGATTACTTGCACGGTGATTGTCGGTGCAGTGCAAAAATGAAGAGGTGGGTCTAGGTAAATAGTGCTTTAAACCTGATTTTTCGTCGGCGCTTTACCCTGAGCATGCTGGTATAGCGGCGGTGGTTCTTTGAGTGGAGGACCAAGATGTAAAGCAGGGATGTGAACAAAGGGAATAAGTTGAACAGCGTCGCCGGGTGATTGGCCAGGTAGCTAATCGCGAGCCAGGTATTAACGATGGCGACGGGTGTGAGTATTCGGAATGCGTGACGCAAGCCTTCAAATAGCATTATCTGGCCTGCTAAAAAAATCAGACAAAGTGCCATACCTGTCCCGAAAGAAAACTCAATCGGTAAATGATTGGCCTTTGCGTAATAAGACAAGCTAAGCGCCATGTTGATCGCTATGTTGTTCAGGCTCAGCAGCAGAGCACTGCCCCATGAGGGTAAGAACCGATAGGCGTAACGGCGCCAAATTCGATATTCACGGGAGGGGTCGACGCTATAAGTCATGGTCGGAAAACTCCTCATAGAGACCAATGACTATGTGATTGATATTTCCGGAATAGGTGCTGCCTCCAACGCTCAATGTCGCTCCAACCTGGTCTTTTATTTGAGTGAGAATGCCTAAACGCAATTGGGGGTTGCTGTAGCGTTTGGGTAGCTGCCCCGCCAGCTGCTTCAGGCGAAGCCTTTCGCGGGGATGGCGAGGGTTCTGCAGTCGCAGCACTTCGGTCGTTAACTTTGCACGTTCCTGGCGACTCATGCGTCTCAAGATGTCTGTCGAATTACGCCCAGTCGCACGCTTGATGGCCATTACTGTTTTGACGTTAGCGAAGGTGGTGGTACCTGCCCCGACCAATGAAATGCCATCCAGGGCGACGGTCATTGCCTGATACCAGCTTAGGCTGTCGTAATAGTCGTTTGTGGCGGGATTGGTCAATTCGTTGGCGACTCTCCATGAACCATTGACACACTGGAGGGCACTGGCAGTCGCAGCGCTGTAAGCGACGTAGCTTAATGCAAGGCTGGTACCCGCGCTGAAAGGCGCTGCTGCGATTCCTGATTTCGCAATGATGTAGCCAATTACGGCCCCTCCACAGGAGGTAGCCATCCCCGATGCCTCTCGCCATAGCTGCGATTCACGCGGCGAGCTTGCCGTCAGCTCCGCATAGTCATCGGCAGTCATTATCGGCCCAGCCACCTCCCGCAAAATCACCCGTTTGGGCTTGACGCCACATAACGGTAAAAACTCACGCAGCACCGTCACCTGATAATCACTGCCGATATGCACCACCCCGGCCCCGACGATAGCCGGGTCGGCATCGAGTGTTCGATAGAGCTTAGGCAAGTCCAGCTGACTGGTCAGTCGCTGGCGGGTCGTGGTGTGCGCATCCGGCACACCGCTTCGCAAGAAATCGCTGGGCATCCTTTCACCTGTGAGTAAACAGAGGTGAAAGAGCCTGGGGATTGGTTAGTTGTAATGCTGTCAGGCATTTCGCTGTTTCTTGTAGGACCCGGCCTGGCAGTTACCTCATTGCGCTATAAAAGTCTCATGCAAATGCCGCCACAACAGCGCGCCGCTGGCTTGCTTCTCGAACACCACCGTGGCGCGGCGATCGGTCTGGGTGCCGCTGTCGTCGATCTGATGTTCACGATAAGTCACCGTGGCGCCACGTGCATGCCGGTCAATCCCGGTCATCTCGCTCAACGTGATCTTCAACCCTGGACGCATGCCGCCCAAACGGGTGAATAGCGCATTGACCCCGGCCGTATTGACCCGGGTACCGGTCGCCGGTGCAACCATGCTGAACGCCGGCGAGAAACGCGCGAGCAAACTCTGCAAAGTGCCCTCCGGCGCAACGCCGGCAAACCATTGCTCGATCTCGACATGGGTCTGGATCACTTCATCAAAAAAGTCGCTGTAGTCGATCATTACAAACTCCGCTCCAATCCAAAGCGCTTTTTCAAGACGCTCTCTAATAAACCTTTGGGCAGCAGTGCCGCCATCAACGGCAGCGCTCGGCTGCCATTGCCCGAACGCAACAGGCGTGGAGGCTGAGGTTGCTGCACGGCCTTGAGCACCTCGGCCGCGAACTCGCTGGCCGGCGTCGGCTTGTCCTGGGAGGCCTGGCTGCGCGCACGGATGTTGTCGCGCAACGGCCACCACGGCGACTGTTCATTGATCAACAGTTCGGCCTGGGCCCCGGCATTTTTTGCGAAGTGGGTGTTGATTGCGCCAGGCTGGACCTCCATCACGCGCACACCAAACGGTGCCAACTCCATGCGCAGCGCATCGCTCAATGCATGCACGGCCGCTTTCGACGCGCAGTAGGCGCCTGCGAAAGGCGTTACCAGTACCCCGGAAACGCTGCCGATATTCACCACCAGGCCCCTACTGCGCCGTAGGGTTGGGAACAACGCCTGGGTCACGCCGACGATGGAGAACACGTTGGTCTCGAATTGGCGCTGCATTGCCTCGGTGCCGCCGTCCAGCAGCGGTCCCATGGCGCCATAGCCAGCGTTGTTGATCAGAACATCCAGCTCTCCCAATTGCTCGGTCAGGTGCATCAAGGCGACCCGATCGTTGACGTCCAGTTCGACGGCATTGAAGCCAGCGGCGGCGAGAGCGGTGACATCTTCCGGGCGGCGGGCGCTGGCCCACACGGTGTAGCCAGCCGCTTTGAAAGCATCTACCAGAGCACGGCCGATGCCGCTTGAACATCCGGTGATGAGTACGTTGGGCATGGGTCAGTCCTTTGTCAGTCCGAGAAACTGCCTTGCACGTGCTCGGCACGAAATTGCAGGGTTTGCGGGCGGTAGCCGGCGCGCAGAGGCGGTGTGGGCAGGCAATCGTCCCAGGTGGCGCCGGCCTGCAACTCACCAGGGCCGCGATAGCGCGGGGCGGCGTAGACATTGTCGGCGAGGTTGACCGTGTCGCCCGGCGCATAGGCGGCGACGCGCCAACGCAGCTCGGTGAGGGGCACGTCGTTGCCGTTGTTCAGGGTCAGTTTGAGCGGCCGGTCGGCCGGGCATTCTTCGGCGGCATAGGTGATTCGCAGTTCCAGCCGGGCTAATTGAGAGGCTTCGCGGTTGTCCAGCCATACCACCCACACGGCGACCAGGCCCAGGCCAATGGCGGCTGCCAGCGACACTGGCAAGGCCTTGGCCGGGTAGCGCAGCAGCAGGATCAACCAGGTGATGATCAGTAGGACGCCGAAGAACATGATGACAACCTCATAAGCAGATAAAACATCCTACCTGCGGGGTGGCCTCGGTGCCTATCGCGGGAGGCGGTTTTCGTTTACAGGGAACCTGATAACTCATTTTCTCCACAGAGCCAGCATAGGGAAATACCGACTACCCAGGAGGGTTATCAACCGCAGTCTGATTAAGTGAGAAAAACTATGATTGCAGCAGCCCTTCTTGCGCCGGCCGTCACCTCCGCCCTGGCGTCGGCGGTGACCTCTCTCATCACGGCTCAGCGAGCACCAGCGGCGAATACGGCTGGAGCGTCCAGGCAAACGAACGAAGAGCCGGGTTCACGCCCGTCTGGTCGTATGCAGAATCAGAAGCTTACAAACTTGGGGCAAACCTTGCTGCAAGCGCCTTCAGCAGATCTGCGCAACAGCGGTATGAGCGCCCGGCACGCCAAGGGGTTTGGTATTGGCATGGGCGGCATGGCCACCCAGGAGGCTGGGCAAAAACTGGCCACCAGCGGTGGGGCGTTGTCCAAGGTCCTCGGCGCCGCGATGATCGTGGGGGGCAAGGTTGCCCAGGAGTATGGTGCCGACACATTCGATCACGCCAATCGTAGGTAACGGCAATCAAAACCCAGGATTGCGTCTGTTCAGCAGCCGCAAAGCACGACCTGGGTGTGTAGGCATTTCCTTTGATACGGGAACCGGTTTCGAGCTTTTTCCCACAGAGTTTGAGCACGGAGTTGCGCGTTTAGCCATGAAGGAACTCTACCGTAGACTTACGAAGTGAGATGTTCTATGACCGTATCAAATACCCTTGCCCCTGTACCGACGCCTTTTGTCTCGCTGGCATCCACGCCAGCGCCTGCGGTGCTGGAAACACCCAATCAAGTGCTCAAGCAAGAGGTCAGCTCGAACGGGTTACCGCGTATGCAAAACCTGGGGCTTACGAATCTGCGCCACACACTCATGCAAGGCATCAGCAATCGCGTCAATTCGCCGTTTTCAACGGCGCTTCACGTTAAGGATGATTCGAATAAGGGCAAGGCCGCCGGGGCCGCCATAACGGTGGCAGGTGCGGCGATGCAGGGGGCTGGCGCGAGAATTGCGACCAGTGGTGGCGCAGGTGCGAAAGTGTTCGGAGGGGCTATGGTCTGGGGCGGCAGGACTATGGAGGAATATGGCAAGAACAAATATGACAGGGCGGGCGCCAGCACTAACAATACGGGCAATTACAATGCCTATTCCCCAAGTAACTGGGGCGGTCGCGCATAGTCTTGAACGGCCGGTGAACTAAAAAGCCCCCGCCCAACCGGCTGCGGATAGGGGACGCAGGCGGCTGGACGGGGGCTTCTTGTACGACTGTTTTACTGCGCGATAGTTTTCACCGACACGCCACGCTCAACTGGCGTCGAGCGGCCGTAGATATCTTCAAACCGCTCGATATCGTCTTCGCCCAAATAGCTGCCCGATTGCACTTCGATGATCTCCAACGGGATCTTGCCTGGGTTGCGCAGGCGATGCACCGAGGCGATGGGGATGTAGGTGGACTGGTTTTCGGTGAGCAGGAACACGTTCTCGTCACAGGTGACTTCGGCCGTGCCGCTGACCACGATCCAGTGTTCGGCGCGGTGGTGGTGCATTTGCAGCGACAGGCACGCGCCCGGCTTGACCGAAATGTGTTTGACCTGGAAGCGGCCGCCCATGTCCACCGAGTCGTAGGAGCCCCACGGGCGATAGACTTCACAGTGGTTCTGGGTTTCAGTGCGGCCCTGGTCGTTCAGGGTGTTGACCATCTGCTTGACGCCCTGGACCTTGTCCTTGTGGGCAATCATCATCGCGTCCTTGGTTTCAACGACCACGATGTTGTCCAAACCAATCACCGACACCAGTTTGCCGTTGCCGTGGATCATGCAGTTGCGGCTGTCCTGGATCACCACGTCGCCTTTGCTGACGTTGCCGTGGATGTCTTTGTCGTTGACAGCCCACAGCGACGCCCAGCAACCCACGTCGCTCCAGCCGGCGCTCAGCGGCACCACGCAGGCGCGCTGGGTTTTTTCCATCACGGCGTAGTCGATGGAGTTGTCCGGGCAGCAGGCGAAGGTGGCTTCGTCTAAGGACACGGTGTCGGCATCTTGCTCGCTGCGTTCCAGGGTCAGCACGCAGGTGTCGTAGATGTCCGGATCGTGCTTTTTCAGCTCTTCGAGGAAGCGGCTGGCGCGGAACAGGAACATGCCGCTGTTCCAGAAGTAACCGCCGCTTTTGACGAACTCGACTGCACGTTTTTCATCGGGTTTTTCCACGAACTGTTGCACGCGGCTCACGCCTTCGGGCAGCAGCGAATCGGCGGTGGACTTGATGTAGCCATAACCGGTTTCCGGACGTGTCGCCGGCACGCCGAACAACACCATCTCACCACGCTCGGCGGCTACGGTGGCCAGGGCCAGCGCACGTTGCAGGGCTTTCTGGTCGTCGATCACGTGGTCGGCCGGCAGCACCAGCATCAGCTCGTCGCGGCCTTCGTTGACCAGCATCATCGCGGTGAGAGCCACGGCCGGCGCAGTGTTGCGACCGAACGGTTCCATCAGGATGCGCTGGCATTCCAGCTTACGGGTCGCCAGTTGTTCGTTGACGATAAAGCGGTGGTCCTTGTTGCAGACCACGATCGGGGCGTCCATGCCTTCAAACACCAGGCGTTCCAGGGTTTGCTGGAACAGCGTGTGTTCGCCGGTCAGGGCCAGGAATTGTTTAGGGAACTGTTTACGGGAAAGCGGCCAAAGACGTGAGCCGCTACCACCGGAAAGGATTACTGGGATCATGTGTTTCTCCTTGAATCAATTTGGGTCAGAGCTACGAAGGTTTGTCGTTTCACTCTTGTTTTTGTCTCGGTCCGACCAGACTCCTCGCTCCCTGTGGGAGCCAGCTCCCACAGGGGAACGGAGTCTGGTCGAAAAATTGATCAGCGGGTCGACACTGGGCGTTTCACCCAGACTGGCGACAGGCTCGAACCGGAACCCGTAACGTACAGCACGGCGGCTTCACCGCGCTCCAGCGCAACTGGCTTCAGGTCGCTGACTTTCTTGTCGCCGTCATACAAGGCCAGGCTCACTTTCACCGGGTTGATTTCGCGCTCGCCGCGGCCTTTGGCAGCCACGGTCTTGACCACGTCGGTCTTGCCGTCAGCGGTTTTCAGGGCCAGGGCCTTGTCGCTGAGGTTCTGCACGCGCACCAGGGACTTCTGCTTATTCTTGAACGGTGGTTCTTCGATCAGCTGTGGCTGGCCGCTGCCGTTGTTGACCAGGGTGTAGTAGTGGTCGGCGGCGAGTTTGACCGGTACGGTCTGGCTGCCCACCTTGGCGCTGTAGTCACCGCCCGGCATGAAGCTGAAATCGCTGCTCGCCAGCGGCGCGACGTCGCTCAGGTTGGTGCTGCCAACGGTGGCGCTGACTTCTTGATTGGAGGCGTTGTAGACGCGCACGAAGCTTGAACCTTTCGGTGCGACGGGGCCGTACAAGGCGGCATCACCGGCGAAGGCCGACATCGAAGCGATGCTCATGCCAGCGGCGAGGGCCAAGGTTTTGGCGAGACGACGAGGAGTTGTAGTGAAAGTCATGTGAGTTACCTCTCTTTCAGTTGTGCGCCCGGTCGGGCGTCTCGGATTTTTGATGTTTAACTGGGGTGTTCTGTGCCATGTCTTGTCGGCGCGTACCGGCTTGTTTAAGTTGCGCAACCCACTTGGGGTCGGCATCGCCGATTTCGTTGTTCACGGGCAGATAACGTTCAGGAAACTCCCAGATCAGCACCTGTGGCGGGCTGTTCTTGAAGTCATCGCTTTTGAGGTAGCTGAGCATCGGCAGGATCGGGCCATGGCCGTCTTCGGCGTAGCTGACTACGTCGCTGCCCAGGGCTTGCTTGAGGGCGCCGACGAAGTTCCAGTTGGGGTTGGCGCTGTAGCTGGTGCCCACCAGTGCCACCGGGGTTTCGCTGTCGCTGAACAGCGCGTCGTCACCTTTGGTTTCGGCCAGGTGCGTGACGCGTTTTTCCAGCGGCTCTTTAGGTGGCATCAGGTTTTCGAACAGCGGGTCCAGGGGCAGGAACAGGCGCAGGTCGCCTTTGTGCGGCTCGGTTTTCTCGGCTTCGGTGACAAAGCGTTGAGGCTCGCCGCTCAGCGGGGTCTTTTCGGTAATCGTCTTGGCCAACTGCTTGGCGGCAATTTCAGCACCGTCCGGCGTCCAGTGAGTGTCGGTGCGCAGGAACACCTGCTTGCCAGCGAGCTTGGCCTGTTGCAGTGGGCCAAGCAGGTCGGGGGCGATGATCTTGTCGGCGGCGACACGGGCGTGGAAGTCCTGGTACAGGTTGGCGTGGATGCTGGCCGGTTTCACTTCACCCAGGTGTTCCGGGTACAGGCGCACCTTGGCCGGCACGATCGCCATCACCAGTTGAATGCCCTGCGCCTTAAGCTTCTGGCGTACGCCTTCGACCAGCGCGTAGTTGCCTTCAAGGTTCTGGTCTTCGTTGACGATGGGGTTGAACTCCTCGTCGCTGTACAACCAGTGATCGCGACCCAGTACCACGCCAGGGCGACCTTCATTGAACAGCTTATAGTCCAGCGCTGCCCACAGGTTGGTGCCCAGGCGTTTGATCGGGAACTCTTCGTCGTAGTGCGTCTCGACAGCCTTGGTCCAACGGCCGTTGAGCACCGTCGCGTCGGCATTGGTGCTGAATCCGAAGAAACTGCGCAGCGACCAGGCACCCAGGGTCAGCAGCAGCACCAGGAACAGGCCGATATAGACGACGCGTAATGAACGGGTCATGGTCGGCTCCCTCAGAATTGGAAGTAAAGGAACGGCGAGAAACTCTGCGCCGACAATTTGAGAATCGACGCCACGAACAACAGCAGCACCGCAGCGCGCATGGCGTAGCGTGGCCAGTCAGCGGTCCAGTAGGCCGGTTGCACGGCGGCATCTTGGCCCACGGTGAAACCGGGCTCGTGGATGCTGCCAGGGTTGTCGCCCGGTACGGCCTTGATCAGGCTCGGGTCGGCTGGCTTGGTCTTCTCGGCAGGGCGATTGGTGTAGAAGTCGCGCAGGCCAAAAAACGCCAGGGTTGCATAGGCCACCACCAGCGTTGCCACTTGCAGGCCGGTGAGGTTGGCGCGGTTGAGTTCCGACAGCGACCACTCGCCAAAGCTGAACATCGCACCGTACATGCGGCCGGCGACGTGCAGGTTTTCGGCGCGGAAGATCACCCAGCCCATTACCACCAGCAGGAAGGTAAAGGCCCACCGCACGGGGTTGAAGCTGCGCGGCGAGGTGTTGAGGCCGATGGCTTTTTCAATCGCCAGCCACATGCCGTGCCAGGCGCCCCACACGATGTAGGTGATGTTCGCACCGTGCCACAGGCCACCGAGCAACATGGTCAGGAACAGGTTGCGGTAGGTGGTCAGCGTGCCTTTACGGTTGCCGCCCAGGGTGATGTACAGGTAGTCACGCAGCCAGGTGGAGAGGCTGATGTGCCAGCGACGCCAGAACTCGGTGATCGACTGGCTGATGTACGGCTGCTTGAAATTTTCCATGAAGCGGAAACCCATCATCAAGCCCAAACCAATCGCCATGTCGCTGTAGCCGGAGAAGTCGAAGTACAGTTGTGCGGTGTAGGCCAGCGCGCCGAGCCAGGCATCACCCGTTGTCGGGTTTTGCAGGGCGAAGCAATGGTCGGCCACCACCGCCAGGGTGTCGGCGATGAAGACCTTCTTGATGAAACCCTGCATGAACCGCGTGCAGCCCTCGGAGAACTTGTCGAGGGTGTGGGTGCGGTTGTTGAACTGGTCGGCCAGGTCGCGAAAGCGCAACACAGGGCCGGCAATCAAGTGCGGGAAGATTGCCACGAACGCTGCAAAGTCGATGAGGTTGCGCGTGGCCGGGGTGTCGCCGCGATACACGTCGATGATGTAGCTGATGGACTCGAAGATGTAGAACGAGATACCGATCGGCAACAACACGTGGGTCAGGATAAACGGCTCCAGGCCCGCCGACTTCATCATCACATTGATGCTGTCGACGCCGAAGTTGGCGTACTTGAAGTAGCCGAGGATGCACAGGTCGACCACCACGCCCAGCAGCAGCCAGCGCTGGGCCGGCTTGGTGCGCACGCCTGCCGCACCGACCTTGAGGCCGATCCAGTAGTTCCACAGCGTCACCGCGGCGAACAGCGCCAGGAAGTCCACTCGCCACCAGGCGTAGAACACGTAGCTGGCCAGTAGCAGCAGCAGGTTGCGATAGCGTTGCCCGCTCAAGTAATACAAACCGAGAAAGATCGGCAAGAACAGAAACAGGAACACATTGGACGAGAAAACCATCCCGATCTCTCCATGTTTAACAGACAGTCAAGGGCCAGAGCCCCCCCAAACCCCCCCACGAAATTCGGGGGAGGGCGGTACAACAATTTCACTGTCGAAACCGGCTCAGTGTGGGAGCTGGCTTGCCTGCGATAGCGGTGTGTCAGACGACATCAATGTTGCATGTCATATAGCTATCGCGGGCAAGCCCGCTCCCACAGGGGACCGAGTCCGGTCAGGAACCTTTGTCGCCTTTCTCATGCGCCGGGTCGTACACCTTGGTCAGGTCGCCCCCGAGGCGGAACGTCTTGAACGGCTGCATCCCGTGTTTGCGCTCGATCACATCCGGCGCACAGGTGTAGAGGGTGCAGAACGGCTCAAGCCATGCGTATTTCATGTCTTCCCTGAGGTCCTTCATGTCTTGCTCTTTGCCATTTTTCTGCTCGAAGATTTCCGGGTCTTTCACCCCAGCCAGCACTTTGTCGCCCAGGCGCTTGAGCGCGCTGTTGTTTTCCTGGCGCAGATCAACACCGTTGACCAGGGCAAAACTGGCGATCATTGACAGCGGCGGCAGGGCGTAGTTGTGGTACGACAAGGCGCGTTGCTGGCGTTTCAATTCGTTCGGCAAGAAGCCTTGGTCATCGACCTGGTTGACGCCGACCTTGTATTCCTTGACCGCCCAATCAAACAGGTCGCGGCGGTTGGTGGCGACGGACGTTGCCATCACCGACCAGGCGGCCCAGTAGGAGTGGTTGTTGGTTTTTTCCAGGGGCAGGTTGTCCCAGTCACTGACTACCTGATCGGCCAGTTTGTTGAACCAGGCTTCGATCAGTTGCGATTCCTGCTGGTGGTTAGCCAGCGGGTGCGAGTCGGAGAACTTCAGGCGCACATAGGCCGAGGCCATGCTGCCCAGCGCCCACTTGCGCATGGATTTGCCGGTGTGGTTGAAGTCCTTGGACATCAATGCATCGGCCTTGGCCCACGATACCAGCCAGTTCAGGGTGCATTCGAGTTGCTCGGGGCGACCGTCGCGCATGAACTGCATCACGCGTTTGCTGGTGTCTTTTTCCAGCTTGGTGATGTCGGCAGTGCTGTCGCGGAAGGCTTTTTCGGATTGCACATTCAGCGTGGAACGCGCCTTGTCGGAGCCTTCGTACTTGCTGCGAAACTGCAACGGCCCGGTGTACGGCGTCGGCATGGTGTCGCAGTTTTTCTTGAAATCGCCGGTCTTGAACGCTTCAATCGGTGCGAAATAGCCTTGTGGTGGACGCAGCGGTGCCGCGGCGTTGACGGAGCCTGCGAACATCGCCAGGCCCAGTAACGTAGGGATCAATAACTTCTGCATAGGTAACCTCATTGCACGCTTATTTCAATGCGTTGATGCGGTTTTTTGACCGCCGCTTGGGAATACGTTGCGTGTGCAAATTTTCGCTTCGACTTTCTGCGCGGCAGCGCCTGCTTCGGGGCCCTGCACTTCCACGGCCAGCAAGTTCTGAGAGGCCCAGTCTTCATCGGTGCGCAGTTCAAAGGCGAAACGCCCGTCTGTATCGGATGTTTCGGGTTTCTCGATCTTGATGTCCTCGTGGCGACCGTTCATGTACCAGAGGGTGGCTTGCAAGGTTTTCACCGACGGGTCGGCAAAGCGGATATCAACCTGATGGTTGGCGTTGCGCAGGTCTTTGTTCGAACTGTTCACCAGCAATTCGTTCTTGCCGGGTTTCAAGGTGGTGCTCGCGGCCATCTGCGCGGTCTTGCCTTCGCAGCCGTTATCGAGCAGGGACATCATCTGGCGATAGATGGTCTCCTGGTCGAGGCGATACAGCGGCGAGAACTCCCAGATCAGAATCTTTGGCGGCGACTTCTGGAATTCGTCGCTGCCCAGGTACTGGAGCATCGAGCCTTCAAGACCACCACCGGGGAAGGCGACGTTGAGGATATCGGCGCCGATTTCCTGTTGCAGGAAGCCGGCGAAGTTGTAGTTCTTGCCGCTGTGACTGGTGCCCACCAGGGTGATCTGCGGGTTGCTCGAATCGCCGAACAGGTCGCCGTCACCGGCTTCGCCCTTCGGCTCGGTGGTGAACTGGTCCATGTACTGGATCGCGTAGCTGGTGCCGCACAGTTGCCCGGCCATGTTATGCAGGGTGCCGGTCTTGCCCATGCGCCCGGAGCGCTTGGTTTCGAATTCGCGCTTGGGAATATCGGCGAATTCAGGCATGGCACGCACTTTGGCGCCGACGATTTTCGCGGTGCGCTGGGCGCCGTACGGGGTCCAGTGCTGGTCGCCACGGAAGTAGAAATCGTGGGCCGGCAGCTCATCCGGCAGTTGCTCGTTGGTCAACGGCGACAGGTCCGGCACTACGTAGCCCATCTTGGCGAAACGGCCAAGCATGGTCTTGTAGTTGGTCAATGCCTTGTCGAAATCGAACTTGGCTTTTTCCTCGGGGTTGAGCTTGTTGCGGTTCACCAGGCCACGGGTCGGCTGGTAGACCACCACCAGTTCCACACCCTTGGACTTGAACGCGTCATGCAGTTGTTGCATGCGCTTGTAGCCAGACGGGGTAGTGTCGAACTCGGTACGCAGGTCTTCCTGAGTACGGAACAGCCAGTCGCCCTGGGCTTGTACCAGGGTGGTGAAGTTCTGCTGATAACGTGTGGTGTAGTTGCGCGCGTCATGGGCGGCCGGGCACAGGCTGCAGCACGGCTCGGCGGTGAAGGTCGGCGCCTTGATTTCGTCGGCGCGCACGCCCTGGCTGGCCGCGAGCAGGCCGAGGGTCAGACCCGAGAGGCTCAGCAGTTTGATCATGTGTGGGTGCATAAGGGTCATCCTCAGTCCTGCATTTCGGTCTGGCGTTCGACAGGGTCGATCAGCACGGCTTTCTGCTGGCGAACCAGCAGGTCGAGAATCTCTTCCTGGCGATCGCCAAGCACGCCGGAGAAGCTGATGCCGCTGGATTTGGTCGGCGCCAGCATCGACACGCGGTACAGCTCGATGCTCAACGGCGAGTCGATGGACAGCGGCCCGCTGCCGTTACCCGCCAGTTCACCGCCGACCACGATCAGCGAGACCTTGGCGTCGAACGGGTCGAGGGCGATGTCGCGGTCGGTGTCGGTCAAATCCTTGATGTGGCCGTAGACGCCGGTCAGGCCGTTGGCCATGGCAGTGTTTTCGTACAGCTTGATGTTCACGCTGTTACGCACGCGGATACCGTGGCGACGGTTGGCAATCACTTTGTTGCCCCACAACAGGTTGTCGCCGCTCTCATAGAGGGTGATGCCGTCGGTGTGGTTACGGTAGATCTCGTTGTCGGCGATCAGGTTGTTCACGCTGTTACGGTCGATCACCAAGCCTGAAAGTTTGTTGTCGTAGCTGCGGTTGTTGAAGATGAAGCTGTCGTTCACTTCACGGGAAATGATGATGCCGTGCTTCTTCTTGGTGCCGTAGACGGTGTTGTCCGCGATGATCAGGCCATGGGAACGGTCGTGGGGGTCAATGCCGTAGACGATGTTGTCTTTGTAGGTATTGCCCTTGATCACGAAGCCCGTGGTCTCGTAGCAGTAGAAGCCGTACCACATGTCCGAGAACTCGGAATCAATGATCCAACCGGTCGGCTCAGGACGCTTGAGCACCTTGGCCATGTTCGGCGTGTACTGGGAAATACTCACCCCGTACGACTTACTGTTGGCGTAGCCGAAGCTGGCCATCTTGGTATTGGAGATGTACGTCTCGGTGCCGCCCCAAGCCAGCAGGAACGGGCGAAATTCCTTGGCCGACTTGAACAGCGCCGGGCCGTTTGCTTTTTCGCTCCAGCCGGTGACTTTAGTGTCACTCACAAACAGCTGGCCATCGTTGATCAGGAACGAACCGGCTTCCTGGGACAAACGCAATTCCTGGGTTTTCTTGTCGATTTCCAGGATGCCTTTGCGCCCGACCACGATCGGCAACTTGGCCAGGAACACGCCCGGCGAAGTTTCGCTCAGGTACTGCTTGGGCACCTTGCCCAGCAGGTCCTTGAGGTTCATGTAGCCGTCATCGACAAAGATCGCCTGGGGAATGCCGTGCTGGCGCACCACCCATTCGGCCATCTTGTTGTCACCGCCAATGAAGTCCTTGAGGGCGTCTTCCTGCATCATGCGACGGATGCTGATCTTGCCCGCTTTGCCCCGCACGATCTTCTTTTGCATCGCAGCAGCGGTGTAGCCCGACAGGTCCGGCAGGGCCGGCTTGGCCATTTCCAGCGGCGCGGTCGGCGGGCTGGAAATAGTGTAGGTCTTGGCCTGTTGCAGTTCTTTGGCGATGGTCGGCGCCTTGACCTGCTGCGCGGTATCGGCGAAAGCTGTGGCGCTGGCCATCAGTATCGCGGTCACCAGCAAGCGTTTAGGAATCATTGCGCAGGCTCCCATCAGAACTTCCAAATCACGTCGACAAAGGCGCGATGCATGTACGAGTCAACCTGGCTGCCATAGGCGTCACCCGGCTTGAACACACCGGCACGCAAACGCACCAGCGCAGACGGCTCATCAATCGACTGGCTGAGCGCGGCCGGCAGCAAGCCGGTCTTGAAGTACTTGGTAACGACCAGATCCATCTCTTGGCCCAGGTCTTTCTTGCCGTCTTCAAGCGGCAGGGAAGTGCTGGACAGGATCGCGCCGGTCACATCGTCGGTGTTGTTCTGTACGGCATCGATGCCGTTGCTGCCCACCGGCTTGTTGCCGTCGACACGCCAGAATTTGTGGTACACCAAACTGGCGTCGTAGTCTTCGCGCAACTGCCAGGAACCGAAGAGACTCATGGACTGCATGTTGTTCATTTCGCCACGGAAGGCTTCGCCGAAGCGGTGCACGCGGGACTGGGTGCCGGTCCAGTTCGAACGGTTGCTTTGCAGACCGTTCTGTTCGTATTCGGCGCTGGCGCGGGCGTAGGCCGCACCCACTTGCCACTGCGGGTCGAGGCGCAGGCGAATACCCAAGTCGGTGGCCCAACCATTCACGTCGTCGCTGCGCTTGGCCTGGTCGGGACGGGTGCCGTCGGCCTTCAACGCGTTGACCGTGTCACGGTCGCCCTGCATGCCGGTGATGCTCGCCCAATAGTTGACGGTGTTGGTGTTGCGCCAGTTGTACGCGTCGCTGTTGGCTTCGATGCCGAGCCAGGTCAGGTCGCCGTTCTCGCGCTTGTCCAGCGAGTCGGTCGGTTGGCCCGGTTCCGGGTAATCGAGCTTACCGTTGTCATGGGTGTGGTGGCCGCGCAGGCCGATCCATTGGCCCGGCGTCCACTGGTAGGACGCGTCGGCGTACAAGTGCTGACGGTCCTTGTCCTTCGGCGACAGTTCCTTGAGGTCGGTGCGGTATTCGCTGAAGCGTTCGGCAACGCCGACATTGGCCTTGAGCAGGGTGGTGTCGAAGGTCCAGTTCAGCGCTTCGATGTTGGTGTCACGCCATTGGCCGTCGTCATTGCGCAGGCGTTGACGACCCAGCTTGAGGATCTCGCCGGGGTAAGGCGTGAAGCCGCTGTAGCCGACCCAGAACTCGCGCATGGCCAGGTAGTTTTTCTTGGCCTTACGGTCGTTGTTGGTGGTTTGCTGGTTCTGGTCATCGGCCGACTGTTGCAGCGTATCAGTCTCGATGATGTCGCTGGACACCACCGCCTGGCCCATGGCGTAGGCGCTCCACGCACCGCTTTCGCCGTAGATCCAAGGACGCAGGTCGAGGCCGACGCCGTTGACGTCGCCGCCTTTCTGGGTGCCGAGATCGCGGTCATCTTCGGACTGCGCGGTGGCTTTGACTTCCAGGCCGAAGTTCTTGGCTTCGGTCAGCGCGGCCAGGGTCGGGCACGACCACAGCAGGGCGAAGGTCAGGCCGATGCCGGCTTTGACGAATGGGTTGAGCTTCATAGGGATTCCTCGCCGTCTTCTTCTTGCAGGGCGTGCAGTTGCAGCGTGCTCTGGGCCAGGGTGCCGCGTGCGGCCAGTTCCTGTTGCACCAGGCGTTGGCCTTGAGCGCGTTGCTCAGGCGTCAGCGGCGCTTCCAGCTGCGTGGCCAAGTCATTGGCCTCTGGCGTGCCCTGGGCTTTAGCCAATTGGCTGAAGACATAGGCATTCAGTGGGTCGGGCTTGGTGCCCTTGCCTTGAGAAAACAATTGGGCGATGGCGTAGTCGGCACTCTTCTGGCCGTTGCGCGCTGCCGTCAGCAAGTGGTCCAGCGCTTTTTGCGAGTAGACCTTGCCCAGGTAGCCACGGCGGTAGATCTGGCCGAGGTAGTAATCGGCAGCCACTTCGCGGCCTAAGGCGTTCTGAAAGTGTGCTTCGGCCGCCTTGGCGTCTGCCGGCACCCACTTGCCTTCGTAGTAGAGCTTGCCCAGCAACAGCTCGGCGCGCGGCTGATCGGCGGCGCGGCCGTTGTCCAGGTACTTCATCATCTGGTCGACGTCGCCGAGTTCCGGGAAGTCGTAGAGCAGTTGCGCCAGGCTGACCCAGGAAGCCGGGTAGCCAGGCGCGATTTTTTCCAGCAGCGCCTGGGCAGTTTTCTCGTCGGTCTTGCCCAGCGAAGCATCACCCAATACGCGAGCAACACTGTCGACGCGTTGTGCGGTGACGGTGCCATGGCTGTAGCCTGCTTCCATTTGTTTGAGCAGCTCGGCCTGTTTTTCGGGCTCGGCTTTTTTCTGGTAAACCGTGGCCAGCTCGACGTAGCAGATGTCTGTGGTGTTGAGCGCGGCTTTACAAATGCGCTCCACATCATCCAGATGCTGGTCGTAGGTGTCCTGGGTGCGATACAGCAGCACCTGGGCCAAGCCGGCTTCCGGATAACCCGCTGCTTGCCACTTGCTGATCTGCTGCTGGGCGTTCACGTTCGCAAAGCTGTGCGGGTATTGCAGGTACAGCATCGCCAGCGGAATTAACGTGTTGCCTTCGCCATTGGCGAAGGCTTTTTTCAGCAGGCCTTCGGCTTCATGGTGCTCGGCTTCGGTGGAGCCGGGCTTGGCCACCAGCAGGCGACCGAGACGAGCCTGGGCACGGGACGAGGTGCCCGCCGCCGCACGGTAAGTGGCTTCAGCCTGTTTGATTTGCGCCGGATCGCGGGTGCCTACCTGGATATCGGCCAGGCCCACTTGGGCCTCGCTGTAACCCAGGTCTGCCAGTTGCTGGTAATTCTGCTGCGCGGTGACGGTGTCGCCACGCTTGAGCGCTTCATTGGCCAGGCGTTGGTCGGGCAGGCCGGCGCAACCGGCGAGGCTGACGGCCAGAGCCAGAGCGCAATACACGGCGGCCGAATGAGATCTGCTCTGTGTGGGAGCTGGCTTGCCTGCGATGCGGGCACCTCGGTGTTGCAGGTGTACCGAGTCGATGCCATCGCGGGCAAGCCTGGCTCCCACAGGGGGCTGTGCTGTTCTTGAAATTGGGTTCACAGGCATGTCCTCGCTTACAGACCGTGAGCCATGGCTTTATCGATCAGCCAGTTCAGCGATGGGCCACGGTCGCTGGTCACTTCGACCGGGCGGCCGGCGTAAGTGCTGTCCAGCGGCGCGTCAGGCTTGATCTGCACGCGGATGTCCGAGGACAGGTCGGCACTGTTCAGGCTGGTGCTGCTGACGATGGTGCCCGTGCGCAGTTGTTCTTCGTCGGCCACCTGGAAGCTCACCGGTGTACCTGGGCGAACGTCACCAAACTGGCGATAGGTGAAGCGCGCTTCAACGTTGGCTTGGGCGCCGCGCGGTACCAGTTGGAAGATCACATCGCCTTTGCTGGCGTACTGACCGTCGGCGACCATTTGCTGGGCAACGATGCAGTCGCATGGCGAAGTCAGGGTGCCGGTCATTTGCTTGCCGAACAGCTCCTCAACCTTGGCCGGTTGCAGTTGGTCTTCATCCAGATGGCCCTTG
This sequence comes from Pseudomonas sp. EA_65y_Pfl1_P113, assembly GCF_963970525.1. NCBI lineage: Bacteria > Pseudomonadati > Pseudomonadota > Gammaproteobacteria > Pseudomonadales > Pseudomonadaceae > Pseudomonas > Pseudomonas sp. EA_65y_Pfl1_P113. The sequence goes on along the minus strand of NZ_CAXAQM010000035.1, from coordinate 16,461 downwards.
AGCACATCCAGCATGCTGGTGCTGAAGGTGGCCAGTGGTGCGCCCTTAACCGCGATCGCATCACCCTTGAGCAGGCTTTGCACGGTGCCGTCGCGTGGCATGGTTACGTTCATGCCAGGCACGCTGACAATGCCGGCCTGGGCGTGGCTGACGAAGTACATGCCGTAGACCGACTTGAACACAAAGCCGAACGCGGCCAGACCCACCAGGAAGATTGCCAGGCTGAAAGTCACGGCGCGCAAGCGACCGAAGGCGCTCATGTTGCTGCCACTGTCCTTGACCTTGCGCGCCTTGGTGAAGTTGTCACGCTGCAGGGTCGCGAGCACGTCGCCCATGGTCACGATGTCACCGGACAAGTGCGAGGTGATCAGGTGGCGCAGGGTGGAAATATCCTGGGCATCGAGGTTCTGGAACTGGCAACCGGTGCGGCCGGTCTGGCGGTCGTAGGAGCGAATCTGCAGCTCCACGTCCATGGCCAGGCCGAGGTTGTCGATGACGAATTGCAGGCGCCCCTTGTGCACTTCACCGATGGTCAGCGGCTGCGTCGCTGTGAACGAGAGGCCGCCGGCGGACAGGTCGTGCACGCGTGCTTCGGTCGGCGTGCGGTCGGTGTTGAAAAAGCGCAGCTTGGCCGGGATTTTGACACGGGCGTGCTGGCGCTGGGCTTCGGATTCGTGGACTACGTTGGCGTTTACTGGACTGTTCATCAGGGCATTTCCTAGAGTTAATTCAGGCTTGGCAGGGTCAGACCATCATCAGCAACACGGCAACGAATATGCTGCCGGCGGAGAAGGTCATGGTCCGAGACGACCAGGTGTTGAACCAACGTTGAAAGCTGGCCAAATCGCGGGTCAGTTTGGTGTCCTGGCGGGTCCAGGACTGTTGATCAAGGCGGAAGAACACGTAGATCTTCACCAGTGCGCCCATGATCTGGTTGTAATAGAGAATCACCGGGTAGGCCGGGCCGATCTTGTGGCCGGAGCACGACAGCAGCAGGGTCAGGATCAGGCGGGTGATGCCGATCCACAGCAGGTACGCAAGGATGAACGCGCCGCCGTATTTGAAGGTGGCGATGATCGCCACGGTCAGGCCGAGCAGGGACGTCCACATCGACACGCGCTGGTCGAACAGCACCACGCTGGTGAACAAGCCCAGCCGACGAACACCCAGGCCCAGGGCACGGGAGTTCTGGCGCAGGTTGTTGCCGTACCAGCGGAACATCAGCTTGCGGCTGGCCTTGATGAAGCTTTTTTCCGGCGGGTGTTCCACGGTATTGATCGCGGCGTCCGGCACGTAGAACGTGTCGTAACCCAGGCGCATCAGGCTGAACCAGCTGGACTTGTCGTCGCCGGTCAGGAACTTGAAGCGGCCCAGGCGCCAGTGTTGCAGCGAGTCGCTTTCCACATCGGCGATAAAGCCCGGGTCGGTCACTACGCTGGCACGGAACACCGACATACGACCGGTCATGGTCAGTACGCGCTTGGACAGGGCCATGGAACACATGTTGATGTGGCGTTGGGCGAAGCGCAGTTTGTGCCACTCGCTCATGATGTAGCCGCCGCGCACTTCGCAGAACTCGTTGGTGGTCAGGCCGCCGACATTGCCGAACAGCTGGAACCACGGCACGGTCTTGCGCACGACGCCTTCGGCGAGCACGGTGTCGCCATCGATCACCGCAACCACTGCACGGTCATCCGGCAGGTGGCGGGAGATGGCGCGGAAACCAAAGGCCAGGCCGTCGCGTTTGCCGGTACCGGCGATCCGCACGAAGTCGAGCTTGACGTGCTCCGGTGGGTTCATGCGTTCCCACAAACTCTTCACCAGCAACTCGTCGGACATTTCCACCAGTGAGCAGACCACGGTCGTAGGGAAGCCGCATTCGATGGCTTCGCGAATCACCGAGCTGTAGACCTGGGCAGTGGTCAGCGCATCGATACGGAAGCTGGTGACCATCAAGAACACATGGGAGGGGTCTGCGGCCTTGCCCAGCTTGCGCACTTTACGGCGCAGGTGCGGGTAGACCACGTACAGGAACAGCATGCCGCGAAAGAAATGCGTAGCACCCATCGAGTAGCGCCAGATACCAACGGCGCCAATCAGGAAAATAAAATTCTTCGACTCAGAGTCGAACGTACTCGCCGGCAGCAGCAGGGCGAGTCCCAGCAGCAGGCTCAGGAAGAACAGCCAGCCGGCGGATTGGAGCAGTACGTGTTTTAACTTGGACATGAGCGTCATCCGAAGGTGAAGAAGGCTCCAGGCTGCAAGCGCTGGGGATTGGTACGCTTGCAGCCCGGAACTTGCCGTTGCTGTTACCAGCAAATGCCTTCGGTACGGCCGGTTACGCTGGTGGCTTTGGACATGAAGCCCACCAGGTCAACCACTTGCTTGCCGTGCGGGGCGTTCTGCGCCAGGGCACGGAACTTCTCATCGCGGTTGCCCAGGATGATCACGTCGGAGTTGTTGATCACGTCGTCGAAGTCCGAGTTGAGCAGGGACGACACGTGCGGGATCTTGCCTTCGATGTAGTCTTTGTTCGCGCCGTGGACACGGGCGTACTCGACGTTGCTGTCGTAGATACTCAGGTCATAACCCTTGCCGATCAGCATTTCGGCCAGCTCTACCAGCGGGCTCTCGCGCAGGTCATCGGTGCCGGCCTTGAAGCTCAGGCCCAGCAGCGCGACTTTGCGTTTGTCGTGGCTGGAAACGATGTCGAAGGCGTTCTGCACCTGAGACTCGTTGCTGCGCATCAGCGAGTTGAGCAGCGGCGCTTCCACGTCCAGGGTGCTGGCGCGGTAGGTGAGGGCGCGCACGTCTTTTGGCAGGCACGAGCCGCCGAAGGCGAAGCCTGGGCGCATGTAGTACTGGGACAGGTTGAGGGTCTTGTCCTGGCACACCACTTCCATCACTTCGCGACCGTCGACGCCGACAGCCTTGGCGATGTTGCCGATCTCATTGGCGAAGGTCACTTTGGCGGCGTGCCACACGTTGCAGGTGTACTTGATCATCTCGGCAACGGCGATGTCCTTGCGGATGATCGGCGCGTCGAGTTCTTCGTACAGCGACTGCAGGACATCGCCGGAGGCTTTGTCGAATTCGCCGATCACGGTCATCGGTGGCAGGTCGTAGTCAGCGATGGCGGTGGATTCACGCAGGAATTCCGGGTTGACCGCAACGCCGAAGTCCACACCGGCTTTTTTGCCAGAGCAGTCTTCGAGGATCGGGATCACCACGTTGGCTACGGTGCCTGGCAAGACGGTGCTACGCACGACCACAGTGTGGCGGGTGGCTTTGTCACGTAGGACCAGGCCGATCTCGCGGCATACCGCTTCGATGTAGTCGAGTTCCAGGTCGCCGTTCTTCTTGCTCGGCGTGCCGACGCAAATCATCGACAGGTCGGTATCGCGGATGGCTTCGGCGAAGTTGGTCGTGCCGCGCAGCCGGCCGGTTTCAATACCCTGGCTCAACAGTTCGCCCAGGCCTGGCTCAACAATCGGCGATTTGCCAGCGTTGATCAGGTCGATCTTATCCTTGGAGATATCTACGCCGACCACTTCGTGGCCACGTGCAGACAGGCAACCGGCACAGACTGCGCCAACGTAACCCAAACCAAATATGCTGATGCGCATCGCATTTACCTCATGTGTCATTGAAGACGGTGTTAATCATGCCAATAATTGGCCGGAGTTCATGTTTGCAAGCGTCACTGATGCCGCGAAAGTTAGGCGAATAGACGCCGACTTATCGCGTACAGGCATGTTAAATAGTGAGTGACTAACTATTGCACTCAAGTTGTGCGCAACGTGGCCTTATTGTTGGGGCCTGCCCTGAAATGCAGCCAGCCTTCCTGGGAGAAGGGCGTGGCGCCAGTGCCACAAGATTTTGATATGGGCTTTTTTAGCCTTAAATATCAATGTCTTGGATTGTGTCACTGACCCATTAGGGTAAGCACAGCCTTGGCCTCATAGTTCGTGGCAAATCATCCTTGTCGCCGCTCCTAACTAAGCATCTATAGAGTGACCACTCAGTCAAAGTTTAATGTGACAACTTCGATACTCTCCATTGGTCGCCATGTAAGTCATCTCCTACAGAAACAGAGAATTTCGTTACCGGTGGTATGAGCCGTGCGTATTGACGAAGTTCCGGGCCGCTCATCCTGTTTCCCGAAATTTCTTGAAATATTAGGCAAGATGGCACTAGTGCTATATTGATAGCACTTGCTATTTGGGGCAGTAGTTGTGGGGAGTTGGCGCGCAGAGATAGTTTTGTGCCATCACGTTATTAAAAAAGTGGTGCCACTACGAAAAAAAATGACGGATGTCGAGTGAAAGAATTGTTAGACATACTTCAAGATGTTTTTTGACGCCAAAAGTATGACGATCCGGCGTTGAAGCGCGGACAGAAATGTGGGAACTGCGGCGCGACAATTCGACTTGTCGCACCGCAGCTCCCACATTTGAACATCTGTGCCCGTGAAGGCCTTATTGCGGTGCGTGATCGCGCAAAAATACCAGGTTGTCCGGCTTCGACTGCTCTGCATTGAAGCGATACCCCTGCACATCAAACGCTTTGAGCTTTTCCGGGTCGTTGATGCGTTCTTCGATCACAAAGCGGCTCATCATGCCCCGTGCCTTCTTGGCGTAGAAGCTGATGATCTTGTACTGGCCGTTCTTCAGGTCCTTGAACTCGGTGTTGATGATCCGCGCGTTCAGGGCCGTGCGCTTGACCGCCGAGAAGTACTCGTTCGAGGCCAGGTTGAGCAGCACGTCATCACCTTGTTCGGCCAGCGCTTGATTGAGCCATTCGCTGATGCGCGTGCCCCAGAAGGCGTACAGGTCCTTGCCACGGGCGTTGGGCAGTTTGGTGCCCATTTCCAGGCGGTACGGCATCATCAGGTCCAGCGGGCGCAACAGGCCATAGAGGCCCGAGAGCATGCGCAGATGGTCCTGGGCGTAGGTGAAATCGGCATCGCTGAAGGTGTCGGCATTCAGGCCGGTGTAGACATCACCCTTGAACGCCAGCAGTGCCTGTTTGGCGTTGGCGTGGGTGAACGCTGGGGTCCAGCTGCCGAAGCGGGCGGCGTTGAGGCCACCGATCTTGTCGGATACGTGCATCAATTCGCTGATTTGCGCCGGGCTGAGGGTGCGCAATTGCTCGATCAGTGCCTGGGAGTGGTCCAGGTACTGCGGCTGGGTGAAGCGCTGGGTCACGGGCGCGGTCTCGAAATCGAGGGTCTTGGCGGGGGAAATCACCATCAGCATGAAGTTGGCTCCTGGAATCGTGGGAGGGATTCTAGGGGCTTGAGCGTTTTGACTCCACCTATGATGGCGATAGGCGCGATCCGCTATGATGGCCGACGACTCTGGAGAGGGAGACCCTGTGTGCGAATAGCGCTTTTATTGTCGGCGTGCCTGCTGTGCCTGAATGCCCAGGCGGCGCCCGTGGATGTGGTCAGCCTGGACCGTGGCACCTGGCCCGAAAAACTCGGCAGCCCGGCGTTGTTCGACGTCGCCTCGCGCGCGGAAATCCTGATGTTCGCCCATAGCCTGTTGGCCAGCGAGAATCAGGATGAAGCCGCGCTCAAACAGCGCCTGGGCCTGAAGATCATCAATCTGTCCGCCATCGATGACCTGCGTCGTCAGCTCTGGCAGCGCCTGCTCGAAAACTACACCTTCGCCCAGCAGAGTTGCGAGGAAGATGCTTCGTTTTGCTACCTAGTGGAAAACATGGAGGACCTGCGCGAGCAGGCCGGCAAGTTCGAGGTCAGCAGCGATTCCTTCTATATAAGCTGGGCCGGCCCCAGTCATACCTTCCATGAACGCTACTTGGATGAACTGCTGCGCAAGGCTGCGCTGTTTCCACAGATCAGCAGTGAAATCGCGCGGTTTGGTGACCATGAGCGTAATGGCGATGAATTCAACGACCGGCTGTTCCTGCTGACCTTCGACGGCGGTCCGGCCCCGGTCAGCGGCAACACCGACTGGCTCACCGACTACCTGCGCAAGCAAAAGATGAACGCCACGTTCTTCGTCCTCGGCAGCAGCCTGCAAACCCGGGTGGAGCGCAGTTCCGTTGCTGATGTGCAGGCGCTGTACCAGGGCCAGTGCGTGGGCACCCAGGGTTGGCAGTACCGTTCCCACAGTCATTGGGTGGATTGGCAGAGCTCCATCACCCGCAGTGCCTCACTGGCGCAAAACCTGATGCCGGAAAACTACGTGCCTCTCTTCCGTCCGCCCTACGGCCAGCGTCGCGCCGACAGCCAGGGTTTCTTTCAAGCCCAAGGCTTGCAGGTGGCATTGTGGGACATCGATTCCCAGGACGAGCCCGGTAAGCTCAAGGCCGATGAGTCGGCGCAACGGGTGCTGACATTGATGCTGCTGTGGCGCAAAGGCGTGATTGTGTTTCACGATACCCAGGACAAGGCGCGGGTTGCTTTACCCATCCTGCTACAGGCAACGGCGCAGAGTGGTCTGGGTTGGCAGGACTGCCGAGAGGCGTTTCGCTGAAGAGCCCGACCCTGTTCGGTGTGAGGCATTTTCGGGGTGATTTTGTACGGTAATTCGATGTAGGCCGACTTCCGACTTTAACGGGGTACTTGGTACTCGGCTAGTGCTATTCGTCATCTTGAAAAATAAACTTCAAAAAAGCGTCAAAGTGCTTTTTCCTGTCATGGGTTTTGCGGTATTACGAAGTCAGATCGCCGAAACCTGCAACACAGGTGGCGTCTTTCAAGACTCCTCATGTGGGCACTGCGCTTGACGTCACTCAGGTGCAGTCGGTGGTCGAATCGAGGCGCAGCACCGCCCAGGTATTGCGTCGACTGGCTCCCACAAAGGTGACCGAGTATGGATGATCATGGACGTAACCCTTCTTCCGACCAGCCAATCCTTTATGTGCTTGATACCAACGTACTGATACACGACCCGAACGCACTGCTTAACTTCGAAGAACACCACGTCGCCATTCCGATGATCGTGCTTGAGGAGCTCGACAAACTCAAAGGCGGGCCCCACAGCGTTGCCGCCGAATGCCGCCAGGCCATCCGCCTGATCGACAAGACACTGGGCGAAGCATCGCCGGAGGATGTTGAAGTCGGCGTACCCATCCAGCGTGGCAAAAGCGGGCCCAAGGGCTTGCTGTCGATTCTGATGAGCAAGCGCAGCGAGCCCAACAGCCTGCTGCCGGAAAATCTGAACGACAACAAAATCATCAACCAATTGATCGACCTGCACGCCCGCGACAAGGACCTGCGCGTGGTGCTGGTGACCAAAGACATCAATATGCGCCTCAAGGCACGCGCGTGTGGGATCGCCGCCGAGGACTACAGCACCGACCAACTGGTCGACGACGTGTCGATGTTGTCGCGTGGCTATCACACGGTAACAGGCTCCTTCTGGGACCTCGTCAGCAAGGTCGAAACCCGTCAGGACCATGGCCGCACCTGGCATCAGGTACAGCTGATCGACAACCTGCCGGCGGTACACATCAATGAATTCATCATCGACGAACAGGGCTTTGTCGGCTGGATCAAAGAAATCCAGGTCGACAAGCTGCTGATTCTCGATCTGCATCAGGAACCCCTGTTGCACCAGGAAGCCTGGGGCCTGAAACCGCGCGATATCTACCAGAGCCTGGCGTTGTACGCGCTGCTCGACCCGGACATTCACTTGGTCAACCTGACGGGTGCTGCCGGTTCCGGTAAAACCATCCTTGCCTTGGCTGCCGCCATCGAGCAGACCATGGTGACCAAGCGCTATCGCCGCATCATCGCCACCCGCAGCGTGCAGGGCCTGGACCAGGAAATCGGTTTCCTGCCCGGCACCGAGGCGGAAAAAATGGAACCGTGGCTAGGGGCGATCACCGACAACCTCGAAGCCTTGCACATGGATGACGAAAACACCCATGGCAGCGTCGACTACATCCTCAGCAAAGTGCCGTTGCAGTTCAAATCCCTCAACTACATTCGAGGTCGCAGCTTCCAGCAGAGCCTGATTTTGATCGATGAATGCCAGAACCTGACCCCACACCAGATGAAAACCATCATCACCCGTGCCGGTGCCGGTTCCAAAGTGGTGTGCCTGGGCAACCTGGCGCAGATCGACACCCCTTACCTGTCCGCGACCAGCTCCGGGCTGACGTACCTGACGGAGCGCTTCAAAGACTTCCCGAACGGCGTACACATTGCGCTGCAGGGTGTTCCACGTTCGATCCTGGCTGAATACGCAGAGTCGCATCTCTGAGTAGCAAGCTTTAAGCTACAAGCTGCAGGTTGGTCCAGTGAGCTTTTCACTGGCCGCTTGCCGCTTGTAGCTTTTTTGCTGCCTCAAGGAGGCCTCGTGCTAACTCATCTCGATTCCCAAGGTCGCGCCCATATGGTCGACGTCACCGACAAGTCCGTGACGTTCCGTGAGGCGGTGGCCGAAGCGCGCGTGCGCATGTTGCCCGAGACCCTGAAAATGATTGTTGACGGCGCCCATCCCAAGGGCGACGTGTTTGCCGTGGCCCGCATTGCCGGAATCCAGGCCGCGAAAAAAACCAGTGACCTGATCCCTCTGTGCCACCCGTTGATGTTGACGGGCGTCAAGGTCGAACTGAGCGCCGACGGCGCAGACTCGGTGCATATCTTGGCGCGCTGCAAACTCTCCGGCCAGACCGGCGTGGAGATGGAAGCGTTGACTGCCGCCAGCGTCGCGGCATTGACCATCTACGACATGTGCAAGGCCGTGGATCGCGGCATGATCATCGAAAGCATTCGCCTGCTGGAAAAGCTTGGCGGTAAAAGTGGGCACTTCAAGGCGGACCAGCCATGAGCATCAACGTACTGTTTTTTGCGCGTTACAGCGAAGCGGTTGGCCTGGACTCCTTGGAAATGGAAGGCGACTTCGCCACCGTCGATGCGGTGCGCCAAGCGTTGGCCGGTGATCCGGGCTTCGAAGTGCTCAACGAAACCAGCCTGATGTGCGCGCGCAACCAGGAGTTGTGTGGTCTCGACGAGCCATTGCAAGCTGGCGACGAAGTGGCGTTCTTCCCGCCCGTGACGGGAGGCTAAGCATGGGCATTCGTGTGCAGGCCCAGGCGTTTGATCCGGGCGTCGAGGTGAATGCGATGCACGCGGCCAATGTCGGCGTGGGCGCGGTGGTGAGTTTTGTCGGCTACGTGCGCGACTTCAATGACGGCCGCGACGTGTCTGGCATGTTCCTGGAGCACTACCCCGGCATGACCGAAAAGGCCCTGGCCAAGATCGCCTTGGAAGCTGAACAGCGCTGGCCGTTGCTCAAGCTGGAAGTGCTGCACCGCATTGGCGCGCTGGAGCCGGGTGAGCCGATTGTGTTTGTTGCGGCAGCCAGTGCCCATCGCCAGGCGGCGTTTGATGCCTGTGCGTTTGTGATGGACTACTTGAAGACACGGGCGCCGTTCTGGAAAAAAGAAAACACCCGTGAGGGGCCGCGCTGGGTAGAAGGGCGCAGTAGCGACCATGCAGCCGCTGATCGCTGGAAATAGCACGCCGAACGCAGAACAAAATGTGGGAGCGGGCAAGCCCGCTCCCACATTTTTTACTGCGTTTCAGCCTGGGGGCGTTTACGCTCAACGGCTCGCAGCAGGTGCGTCGGCGGCGTCTCGCAACTGATCTTGCGCCCCAGCAGCGCCTCGATCGACGGCAACTGATACGAGTCATCCTCGCCCGCAAAGCTGATCGACACACCCGCCGCCCCGGCACGGCCGGTACGGCCAATGCGGTGCACGTAGTCGTCCGGCACTTCCGGCAGGGTAAAGTTGATCACGTGGCTGATGCCATCAATGTGAATCCCGCGACCCGCCACGTCGGTGGCGACCAATACGCGGATCTTGCCTTCGCGGAAGCCTTCCAGCGTCTTGATGCGTTTGTGCTGCGGCACGTCGCCCGACAGTTGCGCGGCGTTCACACCATCGCGCACCAAGCGCTCTTCGATGCGGCGTACTTCGTCCTTGCGGTTGGCGAATACCATCACGCGCTCCCAACCGTTGTCGTTGACCAGGTTGTAGAGCAGCTTGTACTTGTCGGCACCGGCCACGGCGTAGATGTGCTGCTCGACGTTTTCGCTGGCGACGTTAAGCGCCTCGATCTCGACGATGGACGGGTCAGTGGTCCATTGCTTGGCGAGGTTCATCACGTCTTCGGTGAAGGTCGCGGAGAACAGCAGGGTTTGGCGCTCGGCTTTGGGCGGGGTCTGGCGGATGATCTGACGCACTTGCGGGATAAAGCCCATGTCGAGCATGCGGTCGGCTTCGTCCAAGACCATCACTTCGACCATGTCCAAGTGCACGTCGCCGCGCTGGTTGAAGTCGAGCAGGCGGCCCGGCGTCGCTACCAGGATGTCGCAGTGACGGGCTTCGAGGTGCTTGAGCTGCTTGTCGAAGTCCATGCCACCGACGAACGTCATGACGTTGAGGCCGGTGTACTTGGTCAGGTCGGCGGCGTCCTTGGCGATCTGTACCACCAGCTCCCGGGTTGGGGCGATGATCAGCGCGCGCGGTTCACCCATGTAGCGTTCTTTCGGCGGCGGCGTCTGCAGCAGTTGGGTGATGATCGAAATCAGGAACGCGGCGGTCTTGCCGGTACCGGTCTGGGCGCGGCCGATGGCGTCTTTGCCCGCCAGGGTAAAGCCCAACACCTGCGCCTGGATCGGCGTGCAGTACGGGAACCCCAGGTCCTGGATGGCGTGCATCAGTTCCGGGGCCAGTTTGAAATCGTGGAAGCGGGTCTTGCCTTCCTGGGGCTCGACGGCGAAGTCTTCGAGTTTCCAGGGGATGACGACCGGCTTTGGTGCGCGTTCGCGGCGAGGCTTGGGAGCCACTGGCGCGGGCGCGGCTGCAGCCGGTATTGCCTGTTCAGGCGGTGTTACCTTCGGCTGGGCAACGGGTGCTGTCCGGCCGGGTTGTTCACCGTCGTTGCGGCTGCCGGTAATAGAGACAGGAGCACTGGAATCAGGCGCGAGCGGCTCAGCCTCGCTTTTGCCGAACATCTTCTTGAGTGCTTTGAGCACGGTGATCTCATTAATTGGTTAAGGAATGTACGCCGGCCAGTGTAATGCAAGAATCGGGCGCGGCGTAGTGCGTCTGTCATACGGCTACACAAACGGTGGTTTTCAGCCCAGGCGAGCAGTCAACCAGGCACCGATATCACGGATCTCTTCCGGTAACACTTCGTGTCCCATTGGGTATTCCTGCCATGTCACGGTGACACCACGGCTCTTTAAATGCTCGTAGGCGCTGCGGCCCATGGCGTTCTGCACCACTTCATCGTACTGGCCGTGCAGGCACAGCGTTGGAATGCGCTGCTGGCTGGCGGATAACGCCAGCTCATCGCCGAATGTCGGTGCGTAGGTTGAGAGGGCAATAACGCCGCCCAGTGGGCCTTCCCAATTCAGGAATGCGGTATGAAATACCACGGCGCCGCCCTGGGAAAACCCGGCGAGGAAAATCCGCGACGCGTCTATTCCGGTTCTCTTCTGCGCTTCGATCAAATCCGCGACCATTTTTGCCGACACCTCCAGCTCTTCCAGGCTGATCGAGCGGGCCGGGCTCATGGCCTTGATGTCGTACCAACTGGGCATCTCATAGCCGCCATTGATCGTCACCGCACGAGTAGGTGCCTGGGGCAAAACGAAGCGGGTCGTCAGCAAGCTTTCCTGTAACGCCTCGGCCACCGGCAGGAAGTCGTAGCGATCGGCACCCAGGCCATGCAACCAGATTACGCAGGCGTCTGCGGGCTTGGAGGGCTGAAGAATCAAGGGTTCGGTCATGTCTGCTCCATTAATGTGCGTGCGCTCCGATTAAGTGCAACGGAACGGTGCGCGACGGGTTGATCTGTTAATAAGATGTCGCACGGTTGAATCTTTTGCTATTGACCGTGGGCTGAATCGACTCAGCCGGCACTATGGTACGGGCCTTGCTACGTGTTGGACGATGTCAGCGCTATCTCAGGACGGTAACACTATCAGTGACTGCCGCTTACGGGATAGCAACTGGATTGACTGCAACAACCTCATGCCGCTTGACCCTAAAAAAAGCCAACACGGGTCGATATCGCCTCATAAGGGTGCGCTGAGGTTCGAGCTCCGACACAACAAGAGCAACTGGAGGTTTGAATGAAGTTATTGAAATCCACCCTGGCCATCGTTTCCGCGGCGGCTGTACTGGGTGTCAGTGGTTTTGCCCAAGCTGGCGCCACGCTGGACGCCGTGCAGAAGAAAGGCTTTGTGCAATGTGGCGTGAGTGACGGTCTGCCGGGTTTCTCGGTACCGGATGCCAGCGGCAAGATCCTGGGGATCGACGCTGACGTGTGCCGCGCTGTGGCCGCTGCCGTTTTCGGAGACGCGACCAAGGTCAAATTCAGCCAGTTGAACGCCAAGGAGCGTTTCACCGCACTTCAATCGGGCGAAGTCGACATTCTGTCCCGTAACACCACCATGACCAGCTCCCGCGACGCCGGCATGGGCCTGAAATTCCCAGGCTTCATCACTTACTACGACGGCATCGGCTTCCTGGTAAACAAAAAGCTGGGCGTTAAAAGTGCCAAGGAATTGGACGGTGCAACCATCTGCATCCAGGCCGGCACCACCACCGAGCTGAACGTTTCCGACTACTTCCGCGGCAACAACCTCAAATACACCCCGATCACCTTCGACACCTCCGATGAAAGCGCCAAGGCGCTGGAATCCGGTCGTTGCGACGTACTGACCTCCGACAAGTCCCAACTGTTCGCCCAGCGCAGCAAGCTGGCCGCACCGAAAGACTACGTGGTTCTGCCGGAAACTATTTCCAAGGAGCCGCTGGGCCCGGTCGTGCGTAACGGCGACGACGAGTGGCTGGCCATCGTGCGCTGGGTTGGCTACGCCATGCTCAACGCTGAGGAAGCCGGTATCACTTCGAAAAACGTTGAAGCTGAAGCCAAGTCCACCAAGAACCCGGACGTCGCTCGTCTGCTCGGTGCTGACGGCGAATACGGCAAAGACCTGAAAGTGAAGAAAGACTGGGTCGTACAGATAGTCAAGCAAGTCGGTAACTACGGCGAAGTGTTCGAGCGCAACCTCGGCAAGGACACCCCGCTGGAAATCGACCGCGGCCTGAACGCGCTGTGGAACGCCGGCGGCATTCAATACGCACCCCCTGTGCGCTGATCGCTGATGGTTCTGTCACCCGGTGGGCCAACTGCCGGGTGATGTTCTGTTCCATTATTTTCGGGGCACTTCATGCAAAATAAAATCGGCGCACCCAAGCAGAAGCTCAGCTTCAGCGATCCCAAAGTGCGTGCGTGGCTCTTCCAGATCATCACGATTGTGGCGGTGGTCTGGCTCGGCTGGTACCTCTTCGACAATACCCAGACCAACATGCAGCACCGGGGCATCACCTCGGGTTTCGACTTTCTTGAACGCAGTGCCGGCTTCGGCATCGCGCAGCATTTGATCGACTACACCGAATCGGACAGCTACGCCCGGGTCTTTGTGATCGGTTTGCTCAACACTTTGCTGGTGACGTTCATCGGCGTGATCCTGGCAACGCTGCTCGGCTTTATTATCGGTGTGGCGCGACTGTCGCCGAACTGGATGATCAACAAACTGGCGACCGTGTATGTGGAAGTGTTCCGCAACATCCCGCCGCTACTGCAGATCCTTTTTTGGTATTTCGCAGTATTTTTGACCATGCCGTTGCCGCGTAACAGCCATAACTTTGCCGATATGTTCTTTATGAGCGCCCGGGGTTTGAATATGCCGGCCGCGCTGGCAGCTGAAGGTTTTTGGCCGTTTGTGGTCAGCGTCGTCGTCGCTATCGTGGCGATCGTGCTGATGGCGCGTTGGGCCAACAAGCGCTTTGAGGCTACCGGCGTACCGTTCCATAAATTCTGGGCGGGCCTGGCGTTGTTCATCGCAATCCCCGCGTTGTGCACCTTGATTTTTGGCTCACCGCTGCACTGGGAGATGCCTAAATTACAAGGCTTCAACTTTGTCGGTGGCTGGGTATTGATCCCCGAACTGCTGGCGCTGACCCTGGCGCTTACGGTTTATACGGCCGCGTTTATCGCCGAGATCGTGCGCTCGGGTATTCAGTCTGTGAGCCACGGCCAGACCGAAGCCGCGCGTTCCCTGGGCTTACGCCCTGGGCCGACGCTGCGCAAGGTCATCATCCCGCAGGCCCTGCGGGTGATCATTCCGCCACTGACCAGCCAATACCTCAATCTGGCAAAAAACTCGTCGTTGGCCGCCGGTATCGGTTACCCGGAAATGGTTTCGTTGTTTGCCGGCACGGTGCTCAACCAGACCGGCCAGGCGATTGAAGTCATGGCCATCACCATGAGCGTGTACCTGGCGATCAGCATCAGCATTTCCCTGCTGATGAACGCGTACAACAAGCGCATTGCGCTGATTGAACGGTGAGGAAACATCCATGAGTACGCATACGTTCAAACCTGACATGCCGCCGCCGGGCAAGGTATTCGGCCCGATGGCATGGATGCGCGCCAACCTGTTTTCCAGTTGGCTCAACACCCTCCTGACATTGCTGGCGATCTACCTGGTCTATTTAGTGGTACCGCCGCTTTTGCAGTGGTCAATTTTAGACGCGAACTGGATCGGCACTACCCAAGCCGATTGCACCAAAGAGGGCGCCTGTTGGGTGTTTGTCCAACAACGCTTCGGGCAGTTCATGTACGGCTACTACCCTGTCGACCTGCGTTGGCGTGTGGACCTCACCGTTTGGCTGGCGATTGTCGGCGCAGCGCCGTTGTTCATTTCGCGCTTCCAGCGTAAGGCTGTCTACGGCCTGAGCTTCTTGGTGCTGTACCCGATCATCGCGTACTACCTGCTGCACGGCGGTAGTTTCGGCCTGACTAACGTGCCTGCCAACAAATGGGGCGGCTTGATGCTGACCTTGGTCATCGCCACCGTCGGCATCGCCGGCGCATTGCCGCTGGGCATCGTATTGGCGCTGGGGCGACGTTCGAACATGCCCGCGATTCGTGTGCTCTGCGTGACCTTCATCGAGTTCTGGCGCGGCATACCGTTGATCACCGTGCTGTTCATGGCCTCGGTGATGCTGCCGCTGTTCCTGCCTGAAGGCATGAACTTCGACAAACTGCTGAGGGCGCTGATCGGCGTGATCCTGTTCCAGTCGGCTTACGTGGCGGAAGTGGTGCGCGGCGGCCTGCAGGCGATTCCCAAAGGTCAGTACGAAGCGGCCGCTGCGATGGGCCTGGGTTACTGGCGCAGCATGGGCCTGGTGATTCTGCCGCAAGCCCTGAAGCTGGTCATCCCCGGCATCGTTAACACCTTTATCGCGTTGTTCAAGGACACCAGCCTGGTGATCATCATCGGCCTGTTCGACCTGCTCAACAGCGTCAAGCAAGCCGCCGCTGACCCGAAATGGTTGGGCATGGCCACCGAAGGCTACGTGTTCGCGGCCCTGGTGTTCTGGATTTTCTGTTTTGGTATGTCGCGCTATTCCATTCATTTGGAACACAAGCTCGACACTGGCCACAAGCGTTAGGAGTTGTTGTTATGAGCGAAGCGATCAAACAGCCTGTGAGCCCTGAAGGCATTATCCAGATGCAGGGCGTCAACAAGTGGTACGGCCAGTTCCACGTGTTGAAAGACATCAACCTCGACGTCAAGCAGGGCGAGCGTATCGTGCTGTGCGGCCCGTCGGGTTCGGGCAAGTCCACCACCATCCGTTGCCTCAACCGCTTGGAAGAGCACCAGCAGGGACGTATTGTGGTCGATGGCGTAGAGCTGACCAACGACCTCAAGCAGATCGAAACGATCCGCCGCGAAGTCGGCATGGTGTTCCAGCATTTCAACCTCTTCCCGCACCTGACCATCCTGCAGAACTGCACGCTGGCGCCGATGTGGGTGCGCAAGATGCCCAAGCGCAAGGCCGAAGAAATCGCCATGCACTACCTTGAGCGCGTGCGCATTCCGGAGCAGGCTCACAAGTTTCCGGGGCAACTGTCCGGCGGCCAGCAACAGCGCGTGGCGATTGCCCGGGCGTTGTGCATGAAGCCAAAAATCATGTTGTTCGATGAACCCACTTCGGCCCTCGATCCGGAGATGGTCAAAGAAGTGCTGGACACCATGATCGGCCTCGCCGAAGACGGCATGACCATGCTCTGCGTGACCCACGAAATGGGCTTCGCCCGTACCGTGGCCAACCGCGTGATCTTCATGGATAAAGGTGAAATCGTCGAACAAGCGCCACCGAACGACTTCTTCGATAACCCGCAAAATGACCGGACCAAGCTGTTCCTGAGCCAGATCCTGCATTGATGCGCGGCGCAAGCTGAACAAAAAACCCGGCCTGGCGCCTAATGCTGTTCACTTAAGCGGAGCAGCCTTACGATTCACCGGAAACCGGGTCTTTGATATCTTCACCGTCCTGGGTCTCGAAGGCCTTGGACGGTGGTTCAGAAACATCCCTCCAACACCCGCCCTT
>NZ_CAXAQM010000034.1:0-53536 GCF_963970525.1 Pseudomonas sp. EA_65y_Pfl1_P113 | reverse complement strand
GCCGTGATCGGCAGATGCGCGCCTTGGAACGCAAGGCACGCAAACTTGGATTGCAGCTGGTTAAAGCGGCTTAAATTTTAAGAGCAAAAACAATGAGTTATTTTTTGTTTGATAAGAGTGGGCTTGCCCGCGAAGCGCTTAGGCTTTTTCCCAGACTTCGAAGTTATACGCCGGCTTATCATCCTCAGCCGCGTTCTCGACATTCGACACCAGCTTCCACTTACCCGCATCAAACGCCGGAAACCAAGCATCCCCTTCCGGGCTCAACGCCACCCGCGTCAGATAAAGACGATCCGCCTGCTCCAGCCCCTGCGCATACAACTGCGCACCGCCGATCAGCATCAGTTCATCCACGCCCTGCGCCAGCGCCCACGCCTCAGCGCGCTCCACCGCAGCCTCCAGTGACGGAAAAACTTCCGCACCTTCAAGCACCAGATCGGTCTGACGGCTAACCACCAGGTTCAAGCGCCCCGGCAACGGTCGGCCCAGGGAGTCCCAGGTCTTGCGCCCCATGATGATCGGCTTGCCCAAGGTGGTGGCCTTGAAATATTTGAAATCCCCCGGCAAATGCCAGGGCATGCTGTTGTCGACGCCGATCACGCGGTTTTCACCGAGGGCTGCGATCAGGCTTAAAGGGAGAGTTTTTTTCATGGCGATGAGAATACCAGAGGCGCAGGCCAGCGGTTATGCTCCACGTTCACTTGCTCAACAGGAAGGCGCGTGACTGCACTGACTCCCCTGCACACACTCTGGCTGACAGAAACCGTGCGCCTGCGCGAAGAACACGCAGGCAACCTGGAAGACCTGGAAGCCAACCGCTTGGCCCGCACGGCAGGTGGCGACTTGCCGACGCGCATCCAACAGCGCGCCCTGCACCTGGCCGAGCGTGATGGCCTGACCGCCGCTCTCACGCGCTGGCTGCAAGGTGCGCGTCTGGCGTTGGTGCTGCTCGCGATCGTCGCCGTGATCAGTGGCGCCGGCCTGGCCTTGGCGGCCATGGGCAACGGCCTGACCCCGGTGAATGTGTTCTGGGCCTTGGGCAGCCTGCTTGGTTTGAACCTCATCCTGTTGCTCAGTTGGGCCCTGGGCCTGCTGTTTGCTGGCGAACACAGCGCCAGCCTTGGGCGCCTGTGGTTGTGGCTCAGCGAAAAGCTCGCGCGTGATGCCAAGGCGGCACAGCTGGCGCCAGCGCTGTTGCTGCTGCTGCAGCGCCAGAAACTCAATCGCTGGGCCGTCGGTGTGCTGGTCAACAGCCTGTGGTTGTTGGCGTTGCTCAGCGCCATGGTGATTCTTCTTACGCTACTTGCCACCCGCCGTTACGGCTTCGTGTGGGAAACCACCATTCTTGGCGCCGACACCTTCGTCGCCGTCACCCAGGCCCTCGGCACCTTGCCGGCTATGCTGGGCTTCAACGTACCGACCGTCGACATGATCCGCGCCAGCGGCGATGCTGCGCTGAATATCGAAAGCGCCCGCCAAGCCTGGGCCGCCTGGCTGGTGGGCGTGCTGCTGGTGTATGGCCTGCTGCCGCGCTTGGTCCTCGCCCTGCTGTGCCTGTGGCGCTGGAAACGCGGGCGTGCCACCCTGCGCCTGGACCTCAACCTGCCCGGCTACAGCCAACTGCGCGAACGCCTGATGCCGAGCAGCGAGCGCCTGGGGGTCAACGATGCCGCGCCGGAACAACTGCACCACGTCACGGGCGGCGTCAGCGAACTGGAAAGCGACGGCGCCCTGCTGGTGGCCATCGAACTGGACGATCAACAGCCGTGGCCACCCAAACTGCCGGTCAGCGTGAAAAACGCCGGCATTCTGGACAGCCGCGAATCGCGTAACAAGCTGCTGGAGCAGCTCACGCGCTTCCCTCCTGCACGCCTGGCCATCGCTTGCGACCCTCGCCGCTCGCCGGACCGTGGCAGCCTCGCGCTGATCGCCGAACTCGCGCGCAGCGCCACCGCCACCCGCGTCTGGCTGCTGCAAGCACCGCCCGGCCAGGCGCTGGACGCCGAGCGCCTGGGCGACTGGCACGCCGCACTGCAACAACTTGAACTGCCCTTCGCCGACTGCGCGCCGCTGAACTGGCTGGAGACCGGTCATGACTAAACCGCTGAAACTCGCTGTGGTCGGCCACACCAACGTCGGCAAGACCTCGCTGCTGCGCACCCTGACCCGTGATGTCGGCTTCGGCGAAGTCTCCCATCGCCCCAGCACCACGCGGCATGTCGAAGGGGCGCGCTTGTCGGTGAATGGCGAAGCCTTGCTGGAGCTGTACGACACGCCCGGCCTGGAAGATGCCATCGCACTGCTCGACTACCTGGAGCGGCTGGATCGCCCCGGTGAACGCCTCGACGGCCCGGCGCGTCTGGCACGGTTTCTCGAAGGCAGCGAAGCCCGCCAGCGTTTCGAACAGGAAGCCAAGGTGCTGCGCCAATTGTTGGCGTCTGACGCGGGCCTGTATGTGATCGACGCCCGCGAGCCGGTCCTGGCCAAGTACCGCGACGAACTGCAAGTGCTAGCCCGTTGCGGAAAACCATTGCTACCGGTACTCAACTTCGTCAGCAGCAGCGACCACCGCGAGCCGGACTGGCGTGACGCCCTGGCGCGCCTCGGCCTGCATGCGCTGGTGCGTTTCGACAGCGTCGCGCCACCGGAAGACGGCGAACGGCGGCTGTATGAAAGCCTCGCGCTGCTAATGGAAAGTGCGCGGCCGCAACTGGAGCGGTTGATTCTTGATCAACAGGCGCAACGCCAGGCACGCCAGCAAAGCGCCGCGCGATTGATCGCCGAGCTGCTGATCGACTGTGCGGCGTGCCGACGCAGCGTGGTGACTGAAGATGAGCCGCAAGCCATCGGTGATCTGCGCAAAGCCGTGCGTCAACGTGAGCAAAAATGCGTGGAAGCGTTGCTCAGGCTGTTCGGCTTCCGCCCCCAGGACGCCGCCGCCAGCGACTTGCCGCTGCTGGATGGGCGCTGGGGCGATGACCTGTTCAACCCGGAAACCCTCAAGCAGCTCGGCGTGCGCGTCGGCGGCGGGATCGCCGCAGGCGCGGCGGCGGGTGCAGGCGTGGATTTACTGGTCGGTGGGTTAACACTAGGCGCCGCCGCACTGGCCGGTGCAATTGCTGGTGGTGCACTGCAAACCGCACGCAGCTATGGCAGCCGCCTGCTGGGCAAGATCAAGGGCCAGCGTGAGCTGACCGTCGACGACGCCGTGCTGCGCCTGCTCGCCCTGCGCCAACGCCAATTGCTCAAGGCCCTGAACCTGCGTGGCCATGCGGCGATGCACAGCATCAAGGTCGACACGCCCCAGGACAAAACCTGGCGCGAGGGAAAACTGCCGGACGCGTTGCATAAGGCCCGCGCGCACCCGCAATGGTCGTCCCTCAACCCTCATGCCAGGTTGAGCCAGGCCGAGCGCCAGGAACAGGTCGAAGCCCTGGCCCAGCGCCTCGACGAGACCTAAGCCGCCAGCACCTTGCGCGCCTTGGCCCTGAGCACGTCAAGGTCGAGTATCGGCACGTGCATTTCCTTTGCCTGTTCGTCCCAATAGCGCATGCGCAGACTCACCGCACAGAGCGGGTCTTGCTCGAAAACGCAGGCTTGTTCCGCATTCATGACACCGCCCTGATAGTCCAGCGTTCGGCGGCTGGCTTCGCTCAAACTGGCGTAATAGTCCGGCTGGCTGAAGGTCAGGTAACGCTTGGCCTGCACGTGATACTCCACCAACTTGGCCATACGCTCGCTGAACCCTGCACGGCGCAGATAATCCGCCCCCAAACGCTCATGGCTGACCACGCCATAACCGCCCATGTTTTCACCGCCCAGGCCACAGATATGCCCGATATCGTGGAAAAATGCCGCCAGTACCACTTCGTCATCAAAGCCTTCGGACATGGCCAGTTGCGCGGACTGGGACATATGTTCGATCTGCGACACCGGCTCGCCGATGTAATCCGCCATGCCGCGTGTCTCGTACAGGCCGAACACTTCGGCAATCGCCTGCTCCGGGCTCATCACGCTGCGCCCCACACTGCAGTGATATTTCGCTCAGCCATCGCTGGCCCCACGCTCATGCCGACGCCGGTATGCATCAACGCCGCGCTGACGCCCCGCGCCGCGCGCAGGAACGAGAACGGCGCCGGGCCTCGCGAGCCGTACACACCCTGCCACCGTTCTACCACCTGGATCTTGCAACCCAGGGTCTGTTCGGCCAGTTCGATCATCCAGTCATCGACCTGCTCGGCATTGAACGGCGATGCATCGCTGCCGTAGTCATGGGAGTCGCCGATGATCAGCTCGCCATGGGGCGTCGGGCTGATCAGCAGGTGAATACCGTGTTCATGCAGGTGCGGTGCCTCACGCAGGATCTGCGCCTGCACCGGCGCGGCTTCCGGCAGATCGGCGAATGCGCCGTAGTGCACGCAACTCAGGCCGCTGAGCAACGCGTGTTGCAGGTTCAGATTCACGGCTGGCCGCGCGCGCAGCATTTGCAAGCGGCAGGTACTCGGGTTGAGTTGGGCCATCGCTTCGGCCAGCAAGGTTTGGTAGTCGTGGCCGGAGCACACGATGATCTGCTCACCGCGAAAGCTCCCCGCCGTGCTGTTCAACTGGCCCGGTTCGACGTCGCGAACCAGGGTGGAGAAGTAAAACTCCACGTTCAGTTCCTGCGCCAGGTAATTGATCAGCGCCGGGATCGCTTCACGGGAATACAGTTGCTGATCGTCCTTGCCATGCAGCGCGGCGCGGTGATGGCGGAACTGGCCGCCGTATAAATCGTTGATTGCCGCGCCTTGCAGCAGTTCGACGTTGTAGCCGTATTCTTGGGCGCGTCCGGCGCAGAAGGCTTCCAGCAGATGCTCTTCGGCTTGGGTGCGGGCGAACAGGTATGAACCGTTGCGCTTGAGCTGCAGCCCGGCGACTTGGGCCCAATGGGCCCAGATGTCGCGGCTCTCCCGCGCCAGGTCGAGCATCGGTCCAGGTGGTTGACCGGTGACCAGGGCCTGGCCGAAGTTGCGGACCGAGGCGCCGAGCGGCGTGGCGCTGCGTTCGAAGACCTTGACCTTGAGGCCGCGCCTGGCGGCCGCATAAGCGTGGGACAGACCGAGGATGCCGGCGCCGATGATCAGCAGGTCGCGGTGGTGTGTCATTGAATGATGTCCTGAATTCGAGACCGCTATCGCAGGCAAGCCTGCGATGAGGCCATCAGCCCAAACCGAGCATTTACTGACCCGCCACCTTCTCCGACTTGCCGTCATAGCGCTTACGCCATTCGGCCAGGATGCTGTCGCGATTTTTCGAGGCCCAGGCAAAGTCGTTCTTGATCAGGCGCTGCTCGTAATCGGCCGGCAACTCAGTCTGCGGCTTGGCAATACCCGGCTGGGCAAGGACCGCAAAGTTGTTCTTGTACAAGTCCATGGCAGCGGGGCTGGCCGAGAAGTCGGCGAGCTTTTTCGCCGCGTCGGCGTGAGCAGAGCCCTTGAGCACGGCAGTGGCTTCAATGTCCCAGCCCAGGCCCTCCTTGGGGAGGATGATGTCCAGCGGCGCACCCTGGCGCTTCAGTTGTACGGCCGGGTATTCGAAGGAAATCCCGATCGGGAACTCACCCGACGCCGCCAGCTTGCACGGCTTGGAACCGGAGTGAACGTACTGGCCGATGTTCTGGTGCAGGTCGTCCATGTACTGCCAGCCCTGTTTCTCGCCGAAGGTCTGCAACCAGGCGCTCACGTCCAGAAAACCAGTGCCGGACGAGGCCGGGTTGGGCATGACGATCTTGCCCTTGTATTCAGGCTTGGTCAGGTCCTGCCAGCTCACCGGCTTGGTCAGGCCCTGCTTCTCGGCCTCGACGGTGTTGAAGCAGAGGGTCGCGGCCCACACATCCATGCCGACCCAGGCCGGAGGGTTGGCGGCGTCGCGGTAGTTTTTGCCGATCTTGTCCAGGTCCTTGGGCGCGTAGTTATCCAGCATGCCTTGCTGATCGAGGATCGCCAGGCTCGACGCGGCCAGGCCCCAGACCACATCGGCTTGCGGGCGGTCTTTCTCGGCCAACAGCTTGGCGGTGATGATCCCGGTGGAATCACGCACCCACTTGATTTCAATGTCCGGGTTGGCCTGCTCGAAGGCTTTTTTGTAGGTCTTCAACTGCTCGGCTTCGAGGGCCGTGTACACCGTCAGCTCGGTCTTGGCGAAGGCATTCAGACTGAATGCGCTCAGTACGGCAGCGACCAGCGCCAGGGGCTTGAACATGGAGCACCTCCTTCAGGGATGTTTATTGGCCGGGCGCGGTCTGGCGCCAGGCTTGGGAGCGGCGCAACGCGCCACGTGAGGCCCACGCCAGCAGCAGCGAGACGCCGGCCGAAGTGAACAGGATCAAGGTCGACATGGCCGCCGCACCGCCCACATTGCCGGCGTCGTCCATGTTCAAAACGGCAACGGCGGCAAGGATGGTGTCGGGGCTGTAGAGAAAGATCGCGGCGGACACGGTGGTCATCGCCGACACAAACAGATAGCGCACGATGTCCAGCAGCGCCGGCAGGCAGATCGGCACCGTGACTTTCAAGTAATGGCGGTACAGCGGCGCCTTGAGCGACAACGCGGCGGCTTCGAACTCGGCGTCGAGCTGGCGCAACGCCGTGGTCGCGGTCATTTGCGCGGTGGTCAAATAGTGAGCAATGGTGCACACCACCAGCAGGGTCATGGTCCCGTAGAACACATGCAGCGGGTTGCCGTTAAGGTTGAAAAAGAACACGTAGCCCAAGCCCAACACCAGCCCAGGCACCGCCATCGGCACAAAGCTGAGCATGCGCAGCGCCAGGTTCAGGCTCTTCTGGCCCTTGGTCTTTTCCATCAAATACGCGCCAGTGAAGATCAGCACGCTGCCGATCAACGCGGTGCACAGCGCCATGGTCAGGCTGTTGCGATAGGCCAGCCAGCCGCCGCCGGCGGTGTCTTCGAACTGGTAGTGGCTGAGCGACAGCGACAGGTTGTACGGCCAGAATTTCACCAACGAGGAATACACCGCCATGCCGAATACCAGCAGCAAAACGGCGCAGATCAGCAGCACGATGGCCAGGTAGCAGCCCTCTCTTACGCGCGATGGCACCGGTTGGAAGACGTGGGCACGACCGCTCATGGAATCGCCGTGACGACGGCGCAGCCAGGCATCCACGCCAAAGCTGAACAACGCCGGCAGCAGCAGCACCATGCCGATCAACGCGCCGCGACCGAACTGTTGCTGGCCGACCACGGCCTTGTAGGCTTCCAACGCCAGCACCTGATAATCGCCGCCGACCACCACAGGCACGCCGAAATCGGTGATGGTCAAGGTGAACACCAAACAGAACGCGGCAAACACAGCCTGGCGTGTGGCCGGCCAGGTGATGCTGCGGAACGCCCGGGCCGGGCTCGCGCCCATGCTCGAGGCAGCATCAAACAGCCGCGCATCTGCCAGGGACAGCGCCGACAGCAAAATCATCAAGGCATGTGGGAAGGTGTAGATCACCTCGCCCAGCACAATGCCCCAGAAGCCATAGATATTGTCCGAAAGCAGCCCGCGCAACAGGCCCTGGTTACCGAACAGATACACCAGCGCAATGCCCGGCAACATCGACGGCGCCATCAGCGGCAGCAGTGACATGCCGCGCCAGATCGCCTTGCCGGGAATCAACGTACGCTGCAATGCGTAGGCAAACAGGTAGGCCAGCGGTACGACGATGGCCGCAACGCTGAGGGAGACTTTCAGGCTATTGCCCAGCAGCCAGTGGAAGTTGTCACTGGTGAGCAGTTCCCGCGCCGCCGCCAGCCCACCGCCCTGCCCGGCTTCGCCGCTGAAACCGCGCCAGAAGATCGCCAGCAATGGCAGCAGTACAGCAACACCCAGCAGGCACAGCCAAAGCAACTTGCCACCGACCACAAAAACACGATCACCCAGCTCGGCGCGGGAGACCTGACGCGGCTCAGGCAATGTCATGACAGCAGCCATCTCAGGCAAACACCTGCAGGCTGCGCGGCGGCAAGGCGACCCAGATGTCCTGGGCACCCAGGCGTGGCATCGCTTCCGGAGCCACTTCGGCCAGTAACGGATGGCCGGGCAATTGCTCCAGTTCGAAGCTCATACGGCAGCGGTTGCCGAGAAAGGTGATTTCGCGGACCTTGGCCGGGAACAGGTTTTCTTCGTGCACTGGCGGGTTGACGCTGATCGCTTCCGGGCGGCAGAACAAACGGCCGGACTTGGCGATGCCAGCATCGTCGGCCAAGCGCATGTTCATCCCGCCGACTTGGGCATGGCTGGCACTGTTGCGACTGAACGGCAGCCAGTTGCCCTGGCCGACAAACTCCGCCACGAACGGGGTGGCCGGGCGGTCATAGATCTCCTGGGGCGTGGCGTATTGCTCGACCTTGCCGTTGTTCATCACAGCGATGCGGTCGGCCATCAGCATGGCTTCGTCCTGGTTGTGGGTGACCATCAGCGTGGTGATGCCCAGGCGGCGTTGCAGCTGGCGCAGCTCGGTGCACAGATGTTCGCGCACGCGGGCGTCGAGGGCCGACATCGGTTCATCCAGCAGCAGCAATGAGGGCGACGGCGCCAATGCCCGGGCGAGCGCAACGCGTTGCTGCTGGCCGCCGGAGAGTTGGCCCGGGTATTTCTTTTCGCTGCCGACCAGGCCGACCAGTTCGAGCATCTGCCCGACGCGCTTGCGCACTTCATCGCGGCCGCTGCCGGCGAGGCCGTAGCCGATATTCGCGTCGACAGTCAGGTTGGGAAACAGCGCGTAGGACTGGAACAGAATGCCGTAGTCCCGCGCCTGGGGTGGCAGCAGGGAAACATCGCGGCTGCCCAGGTAAAGTTCGCCGCTGTCCTGACGCTCCAGGCCAGCGATGCAACGCAACAAGGTGGTCTTGCCGCAGCCGGACGGGCCCAGCAGGCACACCAGCTCGCCAGCGGCGACGTCCAGCGAAACGTTATCCAGCGCGGTAAAAGCGCCAAAGCGTTTCTGGACACCGCGCACCTTCATTGGCGCGCCGGGTTGGGTCAGGGCTGTGTTCATGGAGGCACCTCATCAAACTGATGAAGCCCATGCTAGGCAGGCAATGCGTCGCTGGTGTGGCAGGAAGGCAAAAGGCAGTGATAGTGGTATTCGTGGATTTGGGTAGGTCTGATGGAGATGGGCTGCCTGGGCTGACCTCATCGCGGGCAAGCCCGGCTCCCACAGTTTTGATCTGTGAACACATTCGACTGTGGGAGCTGGCTTGCCTGCGATGGCGATTCAAAGGCCACCAAACTACCTTAAATCGGAGACATTTCCTGCGCCAACCCCAGAAACGCCGCTGGCAACCGCGCGCTTTTTCGCTCCTTGAGGCAGTACAAATACTCCGGAATCTGCGGCGCATTCTCGATGGTCAACACCCGTAACTGCGGATCATGCGGCACTTCCTGGCGGGCAATGATGCTGATGCCAATATTGCGCAGCACCGCCTCGCGAATCGACTCCCGGCTGCCGATTTCCAACAGCGGGCCGTAACTCACGCTTGCGCCCTGTAGCATTTCTTCGGTCAGGCGCCGCGTGGTGGAGCCGACTTCACGCATCAACAAGGTATGCCCGGCCAACGCAGTGAGCGGTACATGATCGAGCTTGGCCAGTGGATGATTGCGATGCACCGCCAGCACCAAAGGGTCGGTGCCCAGCACGCGGCGAATCAAGCGCGGGTCTTCCAGCAACTGCGACGACGCAGCGACATCAACGCGGTAATCGTCCAGCGCTTCGAGCACCTGCTGGGAGTTGCCGATTTCTACCGACACTTCCACCTGCGGCAGGCGTTCGCGAAAGGCCTTGACCAAGTCGAGGATGTAATACGGCGCCGTCGCGGCGATCCTCAGCGCACCCTGGACCTGGCCACTGTTGCGCAGGAAAAACTCGATGTCCGCTTCCTGCTGCAACAGCACCTTGACCATCGGCAGCAGGCGCGCGCCTTCGTCGCTGACGGTGAGGCGGCGACCACCTCGGTAGAACAGCTCAACGCCGTATTGGCTTTCCAGGTTGCGGATCTGGGTGGTGACGGTGGGTTGGCTCAGGCCGAGTTTTTTCGCCGCCTGGGTAATACTGCCCAGGCGCGCGACCATGAAAAAAGCCTTCAACTCGGCACTCAGCACACCACCCTCACCTCAATTATTTGCGCAACAGGCGCAGGCCATTGAATACCACCAGCAGGCTCACGCCCATGTCGGCAAACACCGCCATCCACATGGTGGCCATGCCCAGGAAGGTGACCGCGAGAAAGATCGCCTTGATCACCAGCGCCAGGGCGATGTTCTGCTTGAGGATACTCGACGTTTGCCGCGACAGACGAACGAATGCCGGAATCTTGCGCAAATCATCGTCCATCAGCGCCACATCGGCGGTCTCGATGGCCGTGTCGGTGCCGGCTGCAGCCATGGCAAAACCGATCTCGGCACGGGCCAGGGCTGGCGCATCGTTGATACCGTCGCCGACCATGCCCACGCGGAAACCTTGGCCATACAGGGCTTCAATGGCTTGCAGCTTATCCGTAGGCAACAGGTCGCCCTGGGCCTGGTCGATGCCGACCTGGGCAGCGATCGCCTGGGCGGTGTGGGTGTTGTCGCCGGTGAGCATCAGGGTTTTAATGCCCAGGTCATGCAACTGCTGGATCGCTTCACGGCTGCTGTCCTTGACCGTGTCGGCCACGGCGAACAGCGCCAACGGGCCGGACTTGTCGAGCAGCAGCACCACGGACTTGCCCTGTTTTTCCAGGGCGAAGAGCTTGTCTTCCAACGCTGGTGAGCACAGGCCCAGGTCTTCCACCAGGCGATGGTTGCCCAAGTGGTAGGTTTCGCCGTTGATATCGCCACGCACGCCGCGCCCGGCCAGGGCTTCGAAGTTATCCACAACGTGCATCGGCAGATCTTTATCCACAGCCGCGTTGGCAATCGCCAGCGACACCGGGTGATCGGAACGCCCGGCCAAACTGGCGGCCAGGGCCGGTGCGCTGTCTTCGATGTTGGGGAAGAGCGCCAGGTAATCGGTTTGCACCGGCTTGCCGTGGGTGATGGTGCCGGTCTTGTCGAGGGCCAGGTAGTCGAGCTTGTAACCCCCCTCCAGGTACACGCCGCCCTTGATCAGGATGCCTTTGCGCGCCGCCGCCGCCAAGCCACTGACGATGGTCACCGGAGTGGAAATCACCAAGGCACATGGGCACGCAACCACCAGCAGGACCAGGGCGCGGTAGATCCAGTCGAACCACACGCCGGCCATGAACAGCGGCGGAATCACCGCTACGCCCAGCGCGAACAGGAACACGGCCGGGGTGTAGATCTTCGAGAAACGGTCGACAAAACGCTGGGTCGGCGCCCGTGCGCCTTGCGCCTGTTCCACCGCGTGGATGATGCGCGCCAGGGTAGAGTTGTTAGCCGCTGCGGTGACTTTGTACGTCAGGGAACCGGCCTGGTTGATGGTGCCGGCGAAGACTTTGTCGCCCACGGTCTTTTCAATCGGCAGGCTTTCACCCGTGATCGGTGCCTGATCGATGGTGGATTGGCCAGCGGTGACCTCACCGTCCAGTCCGATGCGCTCGCCGGGCTTTACCCGCACGATTGCACCCAGATCAATGCTTTTGACCTCTTGTTCAGCCCATGCCCCATCAGCTTGCTGCACCGTCGCCTGCTCGGGCGTCATCTGCATCAAGCCACTGATGGCATTGCGCGCACGATCCAGGGATTTGGCTTCGATCAACTCGGCCACGGTGAACAGGAACATCACCATCGCCGCTTCCGGCCATTGGCCGATCAGGATCGCGCCGGTCACGGCGATGCTCATCAGGGCATTGATGTTCAGGTTGAGGTTTTTCAGGGCAATCCAGCCCTTCTTATAGGTGGTGAAGCCGCCGCTGAGAATCGAGATCAGCGCCACCACCGCGATCACCCACGTGGGTGCGGCATCGGTGAAGTGCAGCACTTCGGCGCCCAACGCGCCCACACCGGACAACGCCAGCGGCCACCAGGGTTTCTTGGCGGGCGGCGCGGCGGCCGGAGTGCCTTCCTCGATGGGATCAGCCTGCATGCCGATGGATTTGATCGCGTCGATGATCGGCGCAGTGCTTGGTAGGTCGTGGGTGACGCCAAGGATGCGATTGATGAGGTTGAATTCCAGCTGCTGCACACCGGCAAGCTTGCCCAGCTTGTTCTGGATCAGCGTCTGCTCGGTGGGGCAGTCCATGGCTTCGATGCGAAAAGTGCTCAGGCGCGAGCCGGCGGTGGGTGCTTCGCTCAGTTGCACCCGCGCAGGTGCGGGTGTGCCGGAGCAGCACGAGCTGCCGTGGCCATGGTCATGCACTGGCGTGAGTTTTTTCGGGCCATGGTCGTGGTCGTGGTCATGTTTATGCGGGGTGTGGATGGAATCGCTCATTCTGTCGCGTCCGTAAAGGTGCCTGTTGCCAAGTAAAGACCCTGTAGCCACTATAGGGTCAAGCACCCATTTGGAGATTGCCGCAATGAAGATCGGCGAACTGGCCAAACTGACCGACTGCCCGGTGGAAACCATCCGTTATTACGAGAAGGAACGCCTGTTGCCGCCCCCGGCACGCACCGAGGCCAACTACCGTGTGTACACACAGGCACACACCGAGCGGCTGATCTTTATCCGCAATTGCCGCAGCCTCGACATGACCCTGGAAGAAATCCGCAGCCTGCTTGGGCTACGCGACAGCCCCCAGGACCAGTGCGAAAACGTGAACGCGTTGATCGATGAGCATATCCACCACGTGAAAGCGCGGATTGATGGGTTGTTGGCGTTGCAGGAACAGTTGCTGGACCTGCGCCAACGCTGTGGCGGCGGGGATCAGTGCGGGATTTTGCAGCGGCTGGAGGTCAGCGGGAGTGTACTGGCCAGCGAGGCGGAGCCTTCGCATGTGGGCAGAAGCCACGGCCACTGACTGATAATGGGGTGAAACCCAATCCAAATGTGGGAGCGGGCTCCCACAGTGACACCGGGGGTAGTCTTCAGATCGCGACGTCAGCCTTGATGCTCGGGTCGGCGTCGTACCCCACGATCTCGAAGTCTTCGAACTTATAGTCGTAGATCGACGCAGGCTTACGCTTGATCACCAGTTCCGGCAGTTTCTTCGGCGTGCGCGCCAGCTGGGTCTTGATCTGCTCCATATGGTTGCTGTACGCGTGAGTGTCGCCGGTGGTGACGATGATCTCGTGGGGGATCAGGTCGCATTGCTGGGCCAGCATATGGGTCAGCAATGCCAGCGCGGCGGTGTTGTACGGCAGGCCGAGGAATACGTCGGAACTGCGGATATACAACTGCATCGACAGGTGACCGTGGTGCACGAATGCCTGGTACAGCAGGTGGCACGGCGGCAGGGCTTGTTTGCCGTTTCGCGCGTTTTCCTGCGGACTCTTGGTCTCGTCCGGCAGGTACTCAACGTTCCAGCCGTGGAACAGGATGCGGCGGCTGTTCGGGTTGGTCTTGAGCGTGTGGACCATGTAGTCGATCTGGTTGATCGTGCCGCCGTCCTTGGTCGGCCAGGCGGTCCACTGCTCGCCGTACACCGGCCCCAGGTCACCTTCTTCGGTGGCCCATTCGTCCCAGATCTTTACGCCGTTTTCGTTGAGCCACTTGATGTTAGTGTTGCCACTCAACATCCAGATCAGCTCGTTGGCGATGCTTTTGAAGTGAAGCTTCTTGGTGGTCAGCAGCGGGAAGCCGTCGGCCAAGTTATGCCGATACTGACGGGCGAACACGGCTTTGGTGCCGGTGCCGGTGCGATCGCCCTTGGTCAATCCATTGCTCACGACGTCGTTCAGTAGTTCGAGATATTGCTTCATTCTGGTACCCGTATCGTTGAAGCCGAGGCTTGGAAACCTCGGCATTCGAATTTAAAGCGCGGTGTTCTTCAAAGGCTGCGGGCGATTGTACGCCCACCACAGCAAGCCCAGGCCGCCGAGAATCATCGGCAGGCTGAGGATTTGACCCATGGTCACCCAACCGAATGCCAGGTAGCCCAATTGCGCATCCGGCACGCGCACGAACTCGACGACGAATCGGAAGATCCCGTAGAACAACGCGAACATGCCGGACACGGCCATGGTCGGGCGCGGCTTGCGCGAGAAAAGGTAAAGGATAAGGAACAGTGCCACGCCTTCCAACGCGAACTGGTAGAGCTGCGACGGGTGGCGCGGCAATTGCGCCGGGTCACTGAACGGCGGGAACACCATCGCCCATGGGAGGTCGGTCGGTTTGCCCCAGAGTTCGGCATTGATGAAGTTACCGATACGCCCAGCGCCCAGGCCGATCGGCACCATCGGTGCGATGAAGTCCATCAGTTGGAAGAACGACTTGCCATTGCGACGGCCGAACCACCAGGCAGCAATCATCACGCCGATAAACCCACCATGGAACGCCATGCCGCCCTTCCACACTTCGAAAATCAGCGTCGGGTTGGCGATGTACGCGGGGAGGTCGTAGAACAGCACATACCCAAGGCGCCCGCCAACGATAACGCCCATCGACAACCAGAAGATCAGGTCGGAGAGCTTCTCCTTGGTCCAGGTCGGATCGAAACGGTTCAGGCGTCGGGAAGCCAGAAACCAGGCACCGCCGATGCCGATCAGGTACATCAACCCGTACCAGTGGATTTTCAGCGGACCGATAGCCAAGGCCACCGGGTCGATCTGCGGGTAAGGCAGCATTGCGACTCCTCGTTAAATCATTCGTTATAGCGCCCGGACCATGCCCGGACGCGATTAAGCCTGCATTACAACAAAAAGTTTAAGCCGACACAGAACAGCAGCCCGGCGAACAACCGCTTGAGCAAACGCGGCGATAATCGGTGCGCCAGGCGTGCGCCGAAACGGGCGAACACCATACTGGTCAGGGCAATGCCCAACAGTGCCGGCAAATACACGAACCCTAGACTATGAGCGGGCAACAGCGGGTCATGCCAGCCAAGAATCATGAAACTTGATGCACTGGCCAGCGCAATCGGCAGGCCACAAGCCGATGAAGTGGCCACGGCCTGCTGCATCGGCACGCTGCGCCAGGTCAGGAACGGTACGGTCAGCGAGCCGCCGCCAATCCCGAAAATCGCCGAAGCCCAGCCGATAAATGTGCCGGCGATGGTCAGGCCAACCTTGCCCGGCACCGTCCGGCTGGCATTGGGCTTGACCTCCAGGGCCAGTTGCACGGCCACCAACAAGGCAAACAC
Source organism: Pseudomonas sp. EA_65y_Pfl1_P113 (assembly GCF_963970525.1). Classification (NCBI taxonomy): domain Bacteria; kingdom Pseudomonadati; phylum Pseudomonadota; class Gammaproteobacteria; order Pseudomonadales; family Pseudomonadaceae; genus Pseudomonas; species Pseudomonas sp. EA_65y_Pfl1_P113. Next base: position 38,317 of record NZ_CAXAQM010000034.1, on the reverse strand, counting down.
GCCGATGATCTTTTGCAGGTGGGGGCCGGAAATCGCCTCGGCGGTCAGTGCACCAAAGCCTGCGCCGATCAGGATACCCACGGTCATCCACACAAAGATCGGCCAACGCACCGCGCCACGCCGATGGTGCTCACGCACGGCATTCACCGAGGTAAAGATGATCGTTGCCAGGGAAGTGCCCACGGCCAAGTGGGTCAGCACCTGCGGGTCAAAGCCCTGCAAGGTGAAGCTGAACACCAGCACCGGCACGATGATAATCCCGCCACCCACGCCAAACAGCCCGGCGAGCACGCCCGCACAGGCGCCGAGCAGCAAATACAGCAGAAATTCCATGGGAGCCCCCAGACCAAGTCCGGCATGTTAACGGATGGAAGGCATGCAACCCAACTGGATACGATGGTACGCCTGCGTTGCTGCCGGTAGAGTGGCAAAAAACACAAAAGGGAATCGCCTGATGTGCCTGATTGTTTTCGCCTGGCGGCCGGGCCACGCCCAACCGCTGATCGTCGCGGCCAACCGTGATGAGTTCTACGCTCGCCCCAGCCTGCCGCTGGCCCAATGGTCGGACGTGCCCGAAGTCTTCGCCGGCCGCGATCAGGAAGCGGGCGGTACCTGGCTGGGGGTGAATGCCGACGGCCGCTTTGCCGCCTTGACCAATATCCGCGACCCGCACCAGCCGCCGGCACGTAAGTCACGCGGGGAGTTGGTTGCGCTATTTCTCAGTGGTTCGCTGCCGATTGAAGAGTATCTGGCCGATGTTAACGGCCGATCGATTGAATATGCCGGGTTTAACCTGCTGGTGGGTACGCGAGATGAGTTGTGGCATTACAACGCCAATCATACCGAGCCGACACGTTTGGAGGCCGGGGTGTATGGGTTGTCCAATGCCGGGCTGGACACGCCGTGGCCCAAGCTGATCAAGGCCAGGGCGGCGTTGAGCGAGATGCTGGAGGACCCGCAGCCTGAGGCGTTGTTGGAGATGTTGAGTGATCCGCAGACGGCGCCGTTTGCGGATTTGCCGGATACCGGGGTGGGCTTGGCGACTGAGAGTTTGTTGTCGAGCCTGTTTATTGCCAGCCCGAGTTATGGGACGCGGGCGAGTACGGCGTTGATCGTGAATGCGGATGGGACGCGGCGGATGGTGGAGCGTAGCTTTGGGCCGCATGGTGGGCGACTTGGCGAGGTCGACCTGAGTTTCTAGACGCCACAAAACCAGTGTGTGCGGGCTTGCTCGCGAAAGCGGTGTATCAGTCACATATTCGACGACTGACACGCTGCATTCGCGAGCAAGCCCGCTCCCACATTTGATCGGTGTTGCTTAGAGGGTCTTCGCGGAGCCCGGGTTGATCATCCGCGTCAGCCCCAAGTTCTTCAGCGCCAGTTGCAGCGAGCTGTGGATAACTTGCGGGTTGTCGATGGTCATCAGCTCCGCCAGCAAATCCTTGGCCATGCTCAATTCAACCTGGCGTAGCATCCACTTGACCTTCGGCAAGTTGGTGGCGTTCATCGACAGGCTGTCAAAGCCCATCGCCATCAACAACACCGCCGCTGCGGGGTCGCCGGCCATTTCACCGCAGATGCTCACCGGCTTGCCTTCGGCATGGGCGTCGCGCACTACGTGTTGCAGGGCTTGCAGCACCGCCGGGTGCAGGTAGTCGTAGAGGTCGGCCACCCGTGGGTTGTTGCGGTCCACGGCCAGCAGGTATTGGGTCAGGTCATTGGAGCCCACCGAGAGGAAATCTACCTGCCGCGCCAGCTCTTTAGCCTGGTACACCGCTGCCGGGATTTCGATCATCACGCCAATCGGCGGCATCGGCACGTCGGCGCCTTCATCGCGCACTTCGCCCCACGCACGGTGAATCAGGTGCAGCGCCTCTTCCAGCTCATGGGTGCCGGAGATCATCGGCAGCAGGATGCGCAGGTTGTTCAGGCCTTCGCTGGCCTTGAGCATGGCGCGGGTCTGTACGAGGAAAATTTCAGGGTGGTCGAGGGTGACGCGAATACCGCGCCAGCCCAGGAAGGGGTTGTCTTCCTTGATCGGGAAATACGACAGTGACTTGTCGCCGCCGATGTCCAGGCTGCGCATGGTCACCGGCAACGGGTGGAAGGCCTGCAGTTGCTCGCGATAAATCGCCAGCTGCTCCTTCTCACTCGGAAAACGCTGATTGATCATGAACGGCACTTCGGTGCGGTACAGCCCCACGCCTTCGGCGCCGCGCTGTTGCGCACGGGCTACATCCGCCAGCAAGCCAGTGTTGACCAGCAGCGGCACACGATGGCCATCGGTGGTCACGCACGGCAGTTCGCGCAATGAGTCGAGGCCCAGCGCCAGTTGTTTCTCTTCTTCAACCACTTCGGCGTATTGCTTGCGCAGCACTTCGCTGGGGTTGGTAAACACTTCACCGCGATGCCCATCGACGATCATGTCGATGCCATCCACTTTGGAATACGGCAGGTCCACCAGGCCCATCACCGTCGGGATGCCCATGGCGCGGGCCAGGATCGCGACGTGGGAGTTACCCGAACCGAGTACCGAGACCAGCCCCACCAGCTTGCCTTCCGGCACTTCGCCGAGCATGGTGGCGGTCAGTTCTTCACTGATCAGAATCGTGTTGTCGGGGTAGACCAGGTTGGTGGTGCGGTCTTCCTGCAGGTAGGCCAGCAGACGGCGACCGAGGTCACGCACATCAGAGGCGCGCTCGCGCAGGTAGGCGTCGTCCATCAATTCGAAACGGTTGACGTGATCGGTGACCACTTGGCGCAGTGCACCCTGGGCCCACTGGCCGGTCTTGATCACCGTCTTGACTTCGTTACCCAGGGACGCGTCGTCGAGCATCATCTGGTACACGTCAAACAGCGCGCGTTCTTCGGGGCGCAACTGAGTCGCCAGCTTGGTCGACAGGTTGCGCATGTCGGCGCGCACGCCTTCCAGGGCGGTCTTGAACAGTTTGATTTCGGCGTCGATGTCTTTGACGGTCTTGTCCGGCACCACATCCAGGTCCGCCGGCGGCAACATCACCACCGCCGTACCGACCGCCGCGCCCGGCGAGCCCGGCACGCCGACGAACTTGGCTTCCTGAATGCCCTTGCCTTCGCGACCCAGGCCGCGAATCGAGCCCGTCGCTTCGGCGTGGGCGATAACCCCGGCCAGTTGCGCGCTCATCGTCACCAGGAAGGCTTCTTCACCTTCGTCGAACTGACGGCGCTCTTTTTGCTGGATGACCAACACGCCGACAACGCGGCGGTGGTGAATGATCGGTGCGCCGAGGAACGAGGCGTAACGCTCTTCACCGGTTTCGGCAAAGTAGCGGTAACGCGGGTGATTGGCTGCATGTTCGAGGTTCAGGGGTTCTTCACGCGTCCCCACCAGGCCCACCAGACCTTCATTGGGCGCCATGCTGACCTTGCCGATGGAGCGCTTGTTCAGGCCCTCGGTGGCCATCAGCACAAAACGGTTGGTCTCGGGGTCCAGCAGGTAAACCGAGCAGACCTGGCTGCCCATGGCTTCCTTGACGCGCAACACAATAATCCCCAACGCCGCCTTGAGATCCTTGGCGGAGTTAACTTCCTGGACGATCTTGCGCAGCGTATTGAGCATGGCTCGGGGTCGAACTCCGTCGTCAGTCGCGCGCTAATAGGCGCGGGGCAAGCTCTTTGAGAGCGCGACGATAAACTTCGCGCTTGAATGTCACCACCTGGCCCAACGGGTACCAATAGCTGACCCAGCGCCAGCCATCGAACTCCGGTTTACCGGTCAAATCCATCCGCACCCGCTGCTCGTCGGAGATCAGGCGCAGGAGAAACCATTTCTGCTTCTGGCCGATGCACAGCGGTTGGCTGTGGGTACGCACCAGGCGTTGCGGCAAACGATAGCGCAACCAGCCGCGGGTACACGCCAGAATCTGTACATCTTCACGCTCAAGGCCGACTTCTTCATTCAACTCACGGTACAAGGCGTCTTCAGGGGTTTCGTCGGGGTTGATTCCGCCTTGAGGAAACTGCCAGGCATCTTGGTTGATTCGGCGAGCCCATAGCACCTGTCCGGCATCATTCGTAAGAATAATCCCGACATTAGGACGGAAACCATCGGGGTCGATCACGGCAACAACCTCGCAAACGCATGTCGCCGCATTGTTCCACAAAGGTTGTTCCAGCGGCAACGAGGCTTCTTACCTTATGTGCACTCTTGTGAAAAGACCGTATTCTGGACGCCTTTTTACAGACTTTTCAGCGAGTAACTGCAATGCGCCTGGCTTTATTCGACTTGGACAACACCCTTCTTGGCGGTGACAGCGATCACGCCTGGGGCGATTACCTCTGTGAACGCGGGATTCTCGACCCCATCGCCTACAAGGCGCGCAACGACGAGTTCTACCAGGATTACCTGGCCGGCAAGCTGGACAATGCCGCCTACCTGAACTTCAGCCTGGAAATTCTCGGCCGTACCGAGATGGCCCAACTGGACGAGTGGCACAATGACTTCATGCGCGACTGCATCGAGCCGCTGATGCTGCCGCTGGCCGCTGAACTGCTGGCCAAGCACCGCGCCGCCGGTGACACGCTGGTGATCATCACCGCCACCAACCGTTTCGTCACCGCGCCAATTGCCGCACGCCTGGGCGTGGAAACCCTGATCGCCACAGAGTGCGAGATGGAAAACGGCCGCTACACCGGGCGCAGCACCGACGTGCCGTGCTTTCGCGAGGGTAAGGTGACACGTTTGAATCGCTGGCTGGCAGAGACCGGGTTCAGCCTGGAAAACAGTTACTTCTACAGCGACTCGATGAATGATTTGCCGCTGCTGGAGCAAGTGACTCATCCGGTGGCAGTGGATCCGGACCCGCATTTGCGGGCTGAGGCTGAACAGCGTGGCTGGCCGGTGATTACCCTGCGCAGCTGATCTGTATGAGCGGGCTTGCCCGCTCACTACATCGGCTTGGCGACCATCAGATAGAAAATCACCATGAAGGCCAGGAACGCCGGCCACCCCAGGCCAAACCACCCGCGCATATAGGTCGCGGCCTTGATCGGCATTGCCGTGCCCTCCCGCAACGCCTGCTCTGCCATCTTGTGTACGCGAATCTGCAACCACACCACCGGCAACCAGCAGATCCCCGCCAGCACATACAAACCGAACGTCCACTGCAACCAACTCTGCTGCAGCGACCAGCCCGCCAGATGCATCAAGCCAATCCCGCTCAACGGTTGGAACAGCGCCGCGGTCGCGGTAAACGCCCAATCGGCGAACACCAGGTGCTTGAAGGTCACGGCAATCACTTCAACGTTGCCGGTACGCCAGGCACGCAATGCGTAGTAAGCCGAGCCCGCGCCCAGCCCGAACAGAACGGTCGACGAGAGGATATGCAGGGTTTTCAGCAGCAGGTAGGCACTCATTCAGACAGGCTTGGCACCCATCAAACCGGCAATTGCTACGAACCCCACCAGGCTGATTACCGCCAGCACCAACGTGAAGTTCAAGCTGCCGCCCTCGCCCTTACGCAGGCGATTAAGCCGCGCCACCAGCCAGAACCACGCCAGCGCCGCCACGGTGTAGAGGATGCTGGAACCGAGAATCCAGGTCTGACCTAGCGGCCAGCCGGTCAGGTGCACCAGCCACCAACCGGTAAACGGCATGCTGACGACGCAGATGCCCATCAATAACCAGACCACCACCCAAGGGCGTTGCAGGGTCACCGCCGGGCCGGCGCTGCGTTTGCGCCAGGCCAGCAGCGCCAAGCCCAGGCCGCTGAGCAGCAGCAATACGGTGGCCGCGATGTGGATAACTTTCAGGGTGGTCAGGGTTTCCATGTGTCGTCTTCCTTAAGGCCGCCCCAATCAGCGTAGTCGCTCATCCGAGGAACAGTGTGTAGGCCGGGTTATCGCTTTCATCCCAGTACGGGTAGCCGATGGCTTCCAGGGCTGCCGGTACCAGGTGGCGCTCGTCCGCCGGCACTTGCAGGCCGGCGACCACACGGCCATCTGCTGCGCCGTGGTTGCGATAGTGGAACATCGAGATGTTCCAACGCCCGCCCAATTTGTTAAGAAAGTTGAACAAGGCGCCCGGACGCTCCGGGAATTCGAAGCGAAACACCACTTCATTGCTGACGTGGGCCGCATGGCCGCCGACCATGTGCCGGATGTGCAACTTGGCCAGCTCGTTCTCGGTCAGGTCCAGCACCGGAAAACCCTGGCTGATGAGGCTGGCGATCAGCGCGCTGCGCGGGTCGGTTTCCGGGTGGGTCTGCACGCCGACAAAAATGTGTGCCTCACTGCCGGAGTGGAAGCGATAGTTGAATTCGGTGATCTGGCGCTTGCCCACAGCCTCGCAGAACGCCTTGAAGCTGCCGGGCTTTTCGGGGATGGTCACGGCGATGATCGCCTCGCGACCTTCACCCAGCTCGGCACGCTCGGCCACATGGCGCAGGCGGTCGAAGTTGACGTTGGCGCCGGAATCGATGGCCACCAGAGTCTGCCCGGTAACGCCCCGGGTCTCGACGTATTTCTTGATGCCTGCCACACCCAAGGCGCCCGCGGGTTCGGTGATGGAGCGGGTGTCGTCGTAGATATCCTTGATCGCCGCACAGATTTCATCGGTGCTCACGGTGATCACTTCATCGACATAGTCCTTGCAAATGTCGAAGGTGTGCTGACCGATCTGCGCCACCGCCACGCCATCGGCAAAGAGGCCCACGGTCGGCAGCACCACGCGTTCGCCAGCCGCCATCGCGGCTTGCAGGCAATTGGAGTCGTCCGGCTCGACACCGATGATCTTGATCTCCGGGCGCAGGTATTTCACATAGGCCGCAATACCCGCGATCAGCCCGCCGCCGCCCACCGGTACAAAAATCGCGTCCAGGGGCCCCGGATGCTGGCGCAGGATTTCCATCGCCACGGTGCCCTGCCCGGCAATGGTGTGCGGATCATCGTAGGGGTGAATGTAGACGTAGCCTTTTTCGTCGACCAGTTTCAGCGAGTAGGCCAGAGCTTCCGGGAAGGAATCGCCATGCAGCACCACTTTGCCGCCACGCGAGCGCACGCCTTCGACCTTGATCTCCGGAGTGGTCTTGGGCATGACAATAGTGGCTTTCACCCCCAGCACCTTGGCCGCCAGGGCCAGGCCCTGGGCATGGTTACCCGCCGACGCCGTGACCACACCGCGCGCACGTTCCTCGCTGGTCAGTTGGGTCAGCTTGTTGTAGGCGCCGCGAATCTTGAACGAGAACACCGGCTGCAAGTCTTCACGCTTGAGCCAGACCTTGTTGCCCAGCCGCTCGGAAAGCTGGCGGGCGGTCTGTAACGGAGTTTCTACGGCGATGTCGTAAACGCGCGAGGTGAGGATCTTTTTGACGTACTGTTCAAGCATCGGCGGAAATCACTGGGCGGGATGGGCAGGGCCAAGGAGTCTAACCCAGCGTTTGGCCGGGCGACCACACGAATCCAGAGGTTTTGTTGGGTTATACTCGCGCCCCTCTTTACTCCCCGCCCGTTCCGGAGCCCGCATGACCCAGGATCAACTCAAACAGGCAGTGGCCCAGGCCGCCGTCGATTTAATCCTTCCTAAACTCGACGACAAGAGCATCGTCGGTGTCGGCACCGGCTCCACCGCCAACTGCTTTATCGATGCACTGGCTCAGCACAAGGGCGCATTCGACGGCGCCGTGGCAAGCTCCGAAGCCACCGCCGCGCGCCTCAAGGGCCATGGGATTGCGGTGTATGAGCTCAACACCGTGAGCGACCTGGAGTTCTACGTTGACGGCGCCGATGAAAGCGACGAACACCTGAACCTGATCAAGGGCGGCGGCGCAGCCCTGACCCGCGAGAAGATCGTCGCGGCCGTGGCCAAGACCTTTATCTGCATCGCGGACGCCAGCAAGCTGGTGCCGGTACTCGGCGCGTTCCCGTTGCCGGTGGAAGTCATCCCGATGGCGCGCAGCCACGTGGCCCGCGAGTTGGTGAAACTGGGCGGCGACCCGGTGTACCGCGAAGGCGTGTTGACTGACAACGGGAATATTATCCTCGACGTGTTCAACATGCAGATCACCAATCCGGTGGCGCTTGAGACGCAGATCAATGCGATCGTTGGTGTGGTCACCAATGGTTTGTTCGCGGCGCGTCCGGCGGATGTGTTGCTGCTGGGCACCTCGGAAGGTGTGAAAACCCTGAAGGCCTGACGCGTTTAAATGTGGGGGCAGTGGTTCAGAGACTTGGTTTCTTGAACACATAGAACAGGTTCGGCTCGCTGGTCAGGTACAAGTTACCGTCATCGTCCATCGCGATCCCTTCCGCCTGAGGCACGCGCTTCTTCAGGCCATGGCGCCCGTTCAGCAGAGAAAGACTGCTCAACGGGCGACCGTCGATATCCAGTTCCAGCACCAGAAACGACTCATCCGACAGCGCCAAGAGATGGCCGCTGCGCTCGTCGTATTGCAGGCTCGACAGGTCGCGCACAAACAGCCCGGCGTCACGCTTGGGGTTGTTGATCACGTGTACCGAGTAGGTTTTTTCCGCTTTGAAATGAGGAAACCCGTGGACCTCGTAGATCAGCATCGGGTCGCGCTCCTTGGCGACGAACAGGCGTTTGCCCACCGAGTCGTACGCCAGGCCTTCAAACCCTTTATTGCCGCCAACGTGCAGGCCCAGCGTCATTTGCTCCGCATCGGCGGCATCGAGGAATTGGGTATCGTCATCCACATGTACCTTGATCAAGCGCTGCTGGCGCTCATCGCTGATGACATAAGTGTTGTCGCTGATAAATTCCACCGCCTCGGCATCGCCAAATCCCACCAAGGGAATACGCCGCAGGATCTTGCCCTCCAGGGAAAGCTCGATCAGTTCGGCGTTTTTATTGGTGACGGTAAACAGGCTTTTGCGCACTGGGTCGTAGGTGAGGGCCGAGACGTCGTCGTTGAGCCCCTCGATCACCTGGGCCTCCAGGGCTACCCGGTAGTCCGCCAGGCCGATGGAGCGCTCATTCGCCGGCTGGCGCCACACTTGCCAGTTGAACCAGGCGCGCTCGAACAGGCGAAAATGCTGCGCAACGACCCCGGCGCTGACCAGGGCGATCAGCGCAAGAATAAAGAACATAGGTTTGGGGCGGGCTAGTCGTCGCATCGGAGGGGCTCAAGCTCAAAAGTGGCGAATGAATATCAGGCCTGCCTGAATTTAAACTTAAACGCCCCCCAGTGTCTGGCGAATGCCGCTGATAGAGAAATATCCGACGTAATCGGTACGCTATTTCTGCTTTTCGAAGCGATAGAACAGGTTTGGCTCACTGACCATGTAGAGCGTGCCGTCGTCGTCCATGGTCACGCCCTCTGCACGGGGAATGGTGTTTTTAAGGCCGTTGAAACCGCCGAGCAAGGTCATGAAGCTGACTTGCTCGCCCTTCTCGCCCAGCTCCAGCAGCAGGTGGGAATCAGCCGACAGCACCAGTAAATGGCCGGTCCGCGGGTCGACGGCAAGGCCCGAGAGGTTACGCATATCCAGCTCGGTGCTGGCGAGCTTTTGCTTGCTGCCGACCAGGGCTTGGCTGCCGTCGCTTTTCCAGGTAAACAGTGCCGGCGGGCGTTCCTCACCGAACACCAGTTGCTGGTTAAGGTTGTCCCAAGCCACGCCTTCAAACGCTTTGTTTTGATCCTTGGAGGGGCCCAGGTCGTAACTCGGGAAGTCAGCCTTGTTCAATTGCTGAGTGGTGGCGACGACCTTGACGAGAGTCACCGTGTGCTGGCGCTCATCGACCACCGCCATCAAGCCGTTTTCCATCACGGTGATACCTTCCGGGTTATCCCAGCCATTGAGCGGCATCTTGCGCAGCACATCGCCTTGCAGGCTCAACTCGACGAGGAACGGGTTTTTGCCCATCACAGAAAACAGGGTTTTGGTCTGTGGGTTGTAGGAGACGTCCGAAGCTTCATCCTTCTCCATCCCCGGCAAACGCTTGCCATCGATGACGGCATGATAGTCCGGCAGCCACACGCTCTCTTGGCGCTCGGCGGGGGTTTCGAAGCGTTCGAGTATCCACAGTACGCCGCGATCATCCCAGTGCAGGGCCCAGGCAACGCCATACACAATCACGCCCGTCAGCAATAGCCAAGAATACCAGCGCAGGGCAAAGCGGGAACGCAGCTTGGGGGTGACGGTAGGCAGGGGCACGGCCATTGGGTGCTTTTTCCGGAAAGTCAGCGTTAGGTGGTAGCACAGGATCGAGGTGCCCGTGTGCAAGTGGCTGAGGATTATCCGGATGGCGTGTGAAAAAAATGCAAAGACCTGAAAACTCCAGGCACACACAAAACGCTGTGGGAGCCGGGCTTACCCGGCTCCCACATGTGGACTGTATTCAGTTTTTAGCGAACGCTGCTTTCGAAGCGATTCACACCCGACAGTTCCAGCACCAGCTCATCACCCACATTCAGCGGGCCCACGCCGGCCGGGGTGCCGGTGAGGATCACATCACCCGCTTGCAGCGAGAAGCAGCCGGCCATGTGCTGGATCATCGGAATGATCGGGTTGAGCATTTGCGCGCTGTTGCCATCCTGGCGCACTTCGCCATTGATGGTCAGGCGGATGCCGATATCGGTCACGTCCGGGAACGTACTGCCCACCACGAACGGTGCGATGACTGCCGCGCCGTCGAAAGACTTGGCGATTTCCCACGGCAAGCCCTTGGCTTTCAGCTCGGCCTGCTTATCGCGCAGGGTCAGGTCCAGGGCCGGGGCGAAGCCGGAGATGGCGTCCAGCACTTCTTCTCGGCTGGGCTTGTTCGACAAAGGCTTGCCGATCAATACCGCGATTTCCGCTTCGTAATGCACCGAACCGCGCTCGGTTGGAATGCTGAAACCACCTTCCAACGGCACCACGCAACTGCCCGGCTTGATGAACAGCAACGGCTCGGTAGGGACCGGGTTGTCCAGTTCCTTGGCATGTTCGGCGTAGTTACGCCCGATACACACCACTTTACCGACCGGAAAGTGGATGTTGGTGCCGTCGACATACTTGTGCTGGTAGCTCATGAAACGACTCCTTCAGGGGCGGTTAAACAGCGAATATCTTGCCGGGGTTCATGATCCCGCTCGGGTCGAACACCGCTTTCACTGCTTTCATGTATTCGATTTCAACCGGCGAGCGGCTGTAGGTCAGGTAATCGCGCTTGGTCATGCCCACACCGTGTTCAGCGGAGATTGAGCCGTTGTACTTCTCGACGGTTTCAAACACCCACTTGTTCACGGTGGCGCACTTGGCGAAGAACTCATCCTTGCTCAGGTTTTCCGGCTTGAGGATGTTCAGGTGCAGGTTGCCGTCGCCGATGTGGCCGAACCAGACAATTTCGAAATCCGGGTAGTGTTCGCCGACGATCGCGTCGATTTCCTTCAAGAAGGCGGGTACTTTGGAGACGGTGACCGAGATGTCGTTCTTGTAAGGCGTCCAGTGGGAAATGGTCTCGGAGATGTACTCGCGCAGTTTCCACAGGTTGTGCAACTGGGTTTCGCTCTGGCTCATCACGCCGTCCAGCACCCAACCCTGCTCGACGCAGTGCTCGAAGGTCTCCAGCGCGTGGTTGGCGACTTCTTCGGTGGTGGCTTCGAATTCCAGCAGCGCGTAGAACGGGCATTCGGTTTCGAACGGTGCCGGCACGTCGCCACGGCCCATGACCTTGGCCAAGGCTTTGTCGGAGAAAAATTCGAAGGCGGTCAGGTCCAGCTTGCTCTGGAACGCGTGCAATACCGGCATGATCGAGTCGAAATCGGTGGTACCCAGCACCATGGCCGTCAGGTTTTTCGGCGCACGGTCCAGGCGCATGGTGGCTTCAACCACAAACCCCAGGGTGCCTTCAGCGCCGATAAACAGCTGGCGCATGTCGTAGCCGGTGGCGTTCTTGATCAGGTCTTTGTTCAGTTCCAGCACATCGCCCTTGCCAGTGACGACCTTCATGCCGGCCACCCAGTTGCGGGTCATGCCATAGCGAATCACCTTGATCCCGCCGGCATTGGTGCCGATATTGCCGCCAATCTGGCTGGAACCGGACGAAGCGAAGTCCACCGGGTAGTACAGGCCGTTTTCTTCGGCGACGTTCTGCAATTGCTTGGTAACCACGCCCGGCTGGCACACGGCAGTGCGGTCAGTGAGGTTCACGTCGAGGATCTGGTTCATATAGTCGAACGACACAACCACTTCGCCGTTGGCCGCCACAGCGGCTGCCGACAAGCCAGTACGCCCACCGGACGGCACCAGCGCCACCTTGTGCGCATTGGCCCAACGCACGATGGCCTGGACCTGCTCAATGGTCTTGGGAAAGACGATGGCGGTCGGCGCGGGTGCAAAATGCTTGGTCCAATCCTTGCCGTAAGCCTCCAGGGAGTCTGCATCGGTCAGCACTTTGCCGGGCTCAACCAGGGTCTTCAGCTCATCAATCAGGGCAGGATGGGTCATCGACAGAACTCTCGAACAATTCATGGTCATCCTGAGAACGCTTCACGTCGCAGGAATAGGTGTTTAGCGGGGCGCGTATGCTAGCATACCGCCCCCGCAGGACAGAGCCCAAGGGCGTTTCTGCGGTGACGGCTTTCCTGCCGTCCGGGTCAGCTTACTCGATCCGATTCCCTGCCATTTTTCTCCGGGATACAGGTTTACGCAGATGAGCAAGACTTCTCTCGATAAGAGCAAGATCAAGTTCCTTCTTCTGGAAGGCGTCCACCCATCGGCTGTCGACGTTCTGAAAGCTGCCGGGTACACCAGCATTGAGTACATCACCAGCTCTCTGCCGCAAGCCCAGTTAAAGGAAAAGATCGCCGACGCGCACTTTATCGGCATTCGCTCCCGCACTCAGCTGACCGAAGAGATCTTCGAACACGCCAAAAAGCTCGTGGCTGTCGGTTGTTTCTGCATCGGCACCAACCAGGTCGACCTCAACGCAGCGCGCGAGCGCGGCATCGCGGTGTTCAACGCGCCGTACTCCAACACCCGTTCCGTCGCGGAGCTGGTGCTGGCCGAGGCCATCCTGCTGCTGCGCGGCATTCCTGAGAAGAACGCTTCCTGCCACCGTGGCGGCTGGATCAAGAGCGCAGCCAACTCCTTCGAAATCCGCGGCAAGAAGCTGGGTATCGTCGGTTACGGCTCGATCGGCACTCAGCTGTCGGTACTGGCGGAAGGCTTGGGCATGCAGGTGTTCTTTTACGACACCCTGACCAAGCTGCCATTGGGCAACGCCACGCAAGTGTCGAGCCTGACCGAACTGCTGGGCATGTCCGACATCGTGACCCTGCACGTTCCGGAAACCACTGAAACCCAGTGGATGATCGGCGAGAAGGAAATCCGTGCCATCAAGAAAGGCGGCATCCTGATCAACGCGGCGCGTGGCACCGTGGTCGAGCTGGACGCCCTGGCCGACGCGATCAAGGACAAGCACCTGATCGGCGCCGCCATCGACGTGTTCCCGGTGGAGCCGCGCTCCAACGACGACATCTTCGAAAGCCCGCTGCGTGGCCTGGACAACGTGATCCTGACCCCGCACATCGGTGGTTCCACCGCTGAAGCCCAAGCCAACATCGGCCTGGAAGTGTCTGAAAAGCTGGTCAAGTACAGCGACAACGGTACGTCCGTTTCCTCGGTCAACTTCCCGGAAGTGGCGCTGCCGGCTCACCCTGGCAAGCACCGTCTGCTGCACATCCACCAGAACATCCCTGGCGTGATGATGGAGATCAACAAGGTCTTTGCGGAAAACGGCATCAACATCTCCGGTCAGTTCCTGCAGACCAACGAGAAGGTCGGCTACGTGGTCATCGACGTCGACGCCGAGTACTCGGACCTGGCGCAAGAGAAGCTGCAGCACATCAACGGGACCATTCGTAGCCGCGTGCTTTTCTAGAGCGGTGGTTAGGGTCCGCTGCAAGCAACAAGTTTCAAGCGGCAAGCCAAGAGCTTTTACTTGCAGCTTTTAACTTGCCGCTTGCAGCAATAAAAAAACGGGAGCCCCGCAAGAGGCTCCCTTTTTTTATTTCACATTAACCGTGATGACTTTCGAGGCTACAGTCGGGTTGAACTGCATGTGCAGCTTATCGCCGGCCACCAGTTGCAAGGTGTGCTTGCCTGGGGTGAGGGTCAGTTCGGTTTCGGTCTGGGCCTTGCCGTAGTGGATCACGGTGTCGGTGGCCGGGATGGGCATGCTGGCGTCAGGCAGTTCTTTTTGGTCGACTAGCAGGTGGTGGTGGCCAGTGCCTGGCGTCTGGTCGGTGGCAGGCGCGAGTTTCAAACCTTCCATGCCGAATTTGACGGTGAAGGTTTTATCGACAGTGGCGCCGTCTTTTGGCGACACGATGAATACTTTGGCGCCTTCAGGCGGCGCACTGCGCGGAATACCGTCTGCGGCGGTAGCCAACATAGACGCACCCAGCATCAAGGAGGCCAGGGCGGCACGGGACAAAAGGGCTTTCATTCGCTTCTCCAGTTTTTCTATGAAATCTGTAGGTTTATGACAACTTCGCGACAAATTGCTGTCCAAGACACTCAACACCTTAGCAAAGCGATGCTGAACGGCGCCTCGCACATCTGAAATTTCTAGGAGTGACCATGCGCTTTTCGCCTGGCCTGTTACTGCTGCTTCCCCTTCTGAGCCCCTTGGCTCACGCCGAACTGGTCGATGATGTGTTCGACCGTGGCGAACTGCGCATCGCCCTTGAAGCCAACAACCCGCCGTTCAACTTCAAGGAAGACGACAAACTCACCGGCTTCGAAGTGGAACTGGGTGAGCAACTGGCCAAAGAGATGGACGTGCGCTCGTCATTTATCACCACCAATGATGCTGACCTGTTGCCCGGTGTGGAAAGCGGCAAGTACGACGTGGCAATCAACCATATCGCTATGACTGCCGAGCTGCAGGATCGGTTCGATTTCAGTGAGCCTTACAACGAGAAGCCTGAGCTGGTCATCCCGTTTCAGAAAGGTAACCCGGCGTTCAAGGCGAGTCTGGATAAGGCGTTGGGGCGGGTGAAGGCCGATGGCAGATTGAAGGCGTTGGCCCAGAAGTGGCTTGAAAGCGAGACCCCGGTAGCCAAGGCACAGTGATTTTCGGATTTGACTCAGTCAATGTGGGAGTTACACAGGTTTCGATAACTGCGCCAGCGCTACTAGCGCCTCAGGCAACTCCAACTCACTGAACACCTGCACGCCATGCTGTTTGAGCAGCGCCGCCGTCACGCCTTCGCCGCTCACCTTCACGCCGCTGAAGGTGCCGTCGTATGTCAGCAAGTTTCCACAAGACGGGCTGTTCGCCTTGAGCACGGCGATGCGGATGTTGTGGCGCTGCACCAGCGCCAAGGCCTGGCTGGCACCATCGAGAAAGGCAGCGCTGAAGTCTTCGCCCTCGGCAGTCAGCACCTGGGCGCGGCCTTCCCACACCTCTACACCCTGCCCGCCCGAGATTTCGGCGGGTGGACGCGGCGTTGGCAATCCACCGGACACTTCCGGGCAGATCGCAACCACTCGCCCTTCGGCTTGCCACGCGGCCAGTTGGTCGAACGGCCCGCTGGCCGCGCCGTCGTAGCGCACCTTGTGCCCAAGCAGACAACGGCTGATCAGAATCTTTTCCATGCTCAAAACGGCTCGTTGCCACGCCGGCGAAACCAGCCGGTGAGGGACAGGCGTTCGCGCGTAGCGGGCATGACTTCGTGGGGCACCTCGCCCGACAGGAACACCACCAGGCTACCACCGGTGGGCACCACATCGTATTCGACGCCGTCCTTGAGGTACATGCGCAACTGGCCACCATGCTCGGGCAGCCAGGCGTCGTTCAAGTAGATCACGGCCGAGACCATGCGCCTATCGTCGTCACGGAACCGGTCCAGGTGCTTGAGGTAAAACGCGCCCGGCGGGTACATCGCGAAGTGGCTTTCGAAGTCTTCGAGACCGAGAAACAGGCCACGGTTCATTGCCAGGCGCAGGCTGTCCATCAATTCCATATAGGTGTCGCAGACTGCTGCATCGCCCTCTTCCAGCCACTGGATATGGTCACCGCGAATACCTTCGCGAATCTCCTGGGCCGGTCCGCGCCCGACCGCCGCCGGGGCCAATTCACCTTCGGCCGCACGTTTACGGCACTCAGCCGCCAGTTCCAGGGTCAAAGCCTGGAGCAGGAAGCCGTCTTGTCGGGACCAGCCTTTTTCGGCCAGGTCGTCGACAATGCGTTGCAACAGCGGGTGATCGAGGGGTATTTGCATGGCGCGCATAGTATCCATACGCCTGTGAATCCGACAGAGCCGCCGAGCGCCTGAATACACTTTAGTCAGGTGACCGATAGGACTTCTCGACAAATCCTACGCCCGACACGGACAATAGTGGCCGACCGACAGGAGTCCATATGCGTCGTTTGTTTTTTTCCTTGCTGATGTTCTGCGTTTTGCCCGCCTGGGCAGACGGCCATGACCAGTTGTACAAGGTCGCCGGCTGGGCCGAACAACGTGCGCATTTCAATGACGCCCTCAGTGCGGCCCAGCAACGCTACCGCAACAGCCTGCCGCCAGCGGTGTACCAGGCGCTGGTGGACAACAGCAATAAACGCTTTGCCGCCCAGGCCATGGACCAGCGTGCCGAGGTGCAATTGCGCAAGAACCTGGCGGACCCGAAGCCTGCCCTGGCGTTTTTTAAATCGTCCTTGGGCCGCAAGATTGTCGCCGCCGAGTTGCTGGCGACGCGCCGCGACCAACTGGCGAAAAACGCTCAGGGCCTGCCAAAAATCCAAGCCGACGCCACCCGCAGCCTGATCATTGGCCACCTGGCCCAGGCCTTGCCAGCCCGTGAGGCCGGTGCGGAAGTCAGCCTGGCGATTGCCGGCGTGGCGGCCGACAGCCTGAGCCAGATGATCCCCGGGCTGTTGGGCGGCGGCCAGGCGCTGGGCATGTTGAATGGCCAGCGTGAGCGGTTGATGCAGCAGATCGACAAGGATCTGAACAACACGCTGCTGTACGTTTATCGGGATTTGTCTGACCCGGAGTTGGAAGAATTCGCTACGTTTGCGGAGTCGTCGGAGGGTAAGGCGTATTACCAGGCGGCATTGGCTGCGATTCGCGCAGGGCTGGCAGTCGGCCAAAGCACCTCAAGTCTGACCCAGTAAAATGGGAGCTGGCTTGCCAGCTCCCATATTTGCATCGTGTTACTTCAGGTTATCCGTCAGGTATTTGAAGTACGCCTCACGAATCTCCGGAATCTCATTCGCCAGATGATGCCTGCCCCGCGCCAGCATCAACACCTCAGGCCTGTCGAACTTGCCGCGCAGCACCTGCAAGTTGTGCTGCCAGTCCACGGTCATATCTTCCTCGCCCTGCACAATCACCGGGCGCCGCGAACTGCGCGGTGCGGCCTCGATGCGTTTAATCCAGCGCGCCAATGCACCTACCCAGGCGGTAGGCAGTTGCCGCGGCTGTAGCGGGTCAGCCTCGAGGAACGGCTTGAACTCGGGATCGTGGGTGTTCTCGCTGAAGCGCCGCGCAATGCCTTTGACGAAAGGCCTCAGCAGGTAATAGCTGACCTGCGACCACCCCCAGGCACGCGGCCGCACCAGCGGCGACAGCAGGAAGGTCTTGCCCTGGGCCGGGCTATCGGCGCCATGGTTGAGCAGGTGATCCACCACCACCGCCCCGCCGGTGCTTTGCCCGAACAGGTGCCAGGGCTGCGGCAGTTGTAGCGCCTGGGCCTCGGCGAACAGTGCCTGCACCACCTGCTGGTACACCGCAAAATCATCGATACTGGCGCGCTCGCCACTGGATAACCCATGGCCCGGCAAATCACAGGCGATCACCACAAACCCCTGGTCCAGCGCCCAGTCCACCACGTGGCGATACAACCCCATATGGTCGTAAAAGCCGTGGAACATGAACATCGTCGCCACAGGCTTAGGCGGCCACCACACCTGCGCGACCACCTGAAACCCCTCTACCTCGAAACGCCCCAGGCGGCTGACCGCCGGCACTTTGCGCGCGGCCAGATCCAGCCCGTAGAAACGCTGGTAGACCCGCGCCTCGGCTGAAAGCGGTTGCGCATCCCCCAGGGGCCGCAAGCTTTCGCGCAGATGATCGGGGTCAAAGGTGACAGGCATAAAGGGTTCCAGACTTACGGCAGAGATGAATATCGAGCTGCGATATTCATCTGTCAGGACAAGCATGGCAAGCTACGCGACCTCTGAGGATACATCTGAATGCGACAGCCCTACCGCACCGCCCTGTTCGCCAGCCTTATCCTGGTTATCTGCACCGGCGTGCTGTGGGCCGCATATGACTGGTTCCAGGGCCGCTACCTGCGCGCCTTCAGCGAATACACGGCGGTGTTTTCCGGCGACCCATTGAAGCTGCCGGCCGAGCTCGCCGGCCCAGGCCCGATTCGCCTGGTGCACTTCTGGGACCCGGCCTGCCCGTGCAATGTCGGCAACCAACAACACCTGGGCGAACTGATCGAGCACTACGCACCCCAAGGGGTCGAGTTCTATGCGCTGCAAAAACCTGGGAGCCACGGCCAACTGCCCGACAACCTGCGCACAATGAAAACCCTCACCGCCCTGCCCGGCGCCGACCAAGTGCCAGCCAGCCCGGCGGTGGGCATTTGGGATCGCAGCGGCAAGCTCGCGTATTTCGGGCCCTACAGCGAAGGCCTGACGTGCAATTCCGGCAACAGTTTTATTGAGCCGATCTTGAAGGCCCTTGGAGCGGGGCGCGAGGTGAATGCCACGCACACCCTGGCGGTGGGCTGCTATTGTTCCTGGCTAAAAGGCTCGTAACTCGCCACCCCTCTCTTGGTAAGGAATGTTCATGAAGCGCGTCTTGCGGACTCTCGCGGTTCTTGTAGTGCTGGTGGCGCTCGGCGCCGGCTGGTACGTGTACAGCAAGCAGCCGACCCGCCAGGGCACGGTTGAGCTGGCCAACCTGCAAGGCTCGGTCACCGTGCGCTACGACGACCGCGGCGTGCCACATATTCGTGCCGAGAACGAAACCGACCTGTATCGCGCCCTGGGCTACGTCCACGCCCAGGACCGCTTGTTCCAGATGGAGATCATGCGGCGCCTGGCCCGTGGCGAGCTGGCCGAGGTGCTTGGGCCCAAGCTGCTGGAAACCGATAAGCTGTTCCGCAGCCTGCGCATTCGTGACCGCGCCGCCACTTATGTGGCGCAGTTGGATCATGAGTCGGCGCACTGGAAGGCCCTGCAAGCCTACCTGGACGGGATCAACCAATATCAGGACAGCCACGCCCGCCCGATGGAGTTCGACGTGCTGGGCATTCCCAAGCGGCCGTTCACCGCCGAGGACAGCATCAGCGTCGCCGGGTATATGGCCTACAGCTTTGCTGCCGCATTTCGTACCGAGCCTCTGCTGACTTACGTACGCGACCAACTGGGCAGCGACTACCTGAAAGTCTTCGACCTCGACTGGCAACCTCAGGGCGCCCTGAACCTCGCCGCCAGCGATTGGCAAACCCTCGGCGCCATCGCCGCCCTGAGCGAACAGGCCTTGGCCGACAATGGCTTGCCGCAGTTCGAAGGCAGCAACGCCTGGGCTATCAGCGGCAACCGCACCCAGAGCGGCAAACCGTTGCTGGCGGGTGACCCACATATTCGCTTCTCGGTGCCATCGGTGTGGTACGAGGCGCAGCTGTCGGCGCCGGGTTTTGAGTTGTATGGCTATCACAACGCACTGGTGCCGGTGGCGTTCCTGGGGCACAACCTGGATTTCGGTTGGAGCCTGACCATGTTCCAGAACGATGACCTCGACCTCATCGCCGAGAAGGTCAACCCGGAAAATGCCAATCAGGTCTGGTACCACGACCAGTGGGTCGACATGACCAGCACCGAGCAACAGATCGCGGTGAAAGGCCAAGCGGCCGTCACGCTGACCCTGCGCCAATCACCCCACGGCCCGATCATCAATGACGTGCTCGGCGAGAGTGCCGGCAAGACGCCGATTGCCATGTGGTGGGCGTTCCTCGACACCCAGAACCCGATCCTCGAAGGTTTCTACCAGCTCAACCGCGCCGACACCCTGGCCAAGGCGCGCGCGGCGGCGTCGAAGGTGTCTGCGCCGGGGCTGAATATTGTGTGGGCGAATGCCAAGGGTGATATCGGCTGGTGGGCGGCGGCGCAATTGCCAATTCGTCCAGCCGGTACCAATGCCGGCTTTATCCTTGACGGCGGCAGCGCCCAGGCCGACAAGCTGGGCTTCTACCCCTTCAGCGCCAACCCCCAGGAAGAAAACCCGGCGCGTGGCTACGTGGTGTCGGCCAACGCGCAACCTGTCTCGCCCACCGGCATGGAGATTCCCGGTTATTACAACCTGGCCGACCGTGGGCAGCAGTTGAACGCGCAGTTGAGCGATAAGAGCGTGAAGTGGGATGTCGACAACAGCCAGGCCTTGCAACTGGGCACCACCACCGCTTTCGGCCCACGCCTGCTGGCGCCGCTGTTGCCGGTGCTGAGTGAGGTGGTCAAAGACCCGGCGCAGTTGAAACTGGTGGAGCAACTGGCCACCTGGAAAGGTGATTACCCGCTGGACTCAACCAGCGCCACGCTGTTCAACCAGTTCCTGTTCAACCTGGCCGACGCCGCTTTCCACCCGAAACTCGGCGATGGCATGTTCAAGACCCTGCTCAGCACCCGCGTGATCGACGCCGCACTGCCACGCCTGGCCGCCGCGCCGGATTCGCCGTGGTGGGACGGCAAGCGCGCCGACACCGTCAAGCTCGCCTGGGACAACAGCCTCGCGCACCTCAAGGCCACTTTCGGCGATGACCCAAGCCAATGGCAGTGGGGCAAGGCCCATACCCTGACCCACGGCCACCCGCTGGGCTCGCAGAAGCCATTGGACCTGATCGTGAATGTCGGCCCGTTCTCGGCGCCGGGTACCCACGAAGTGCCCAACAACCAGTCGGCCCCTATCGGCCCGGCACCGTGGCCAGTGACCTACGGGCCTTCCACCCGCCGCCTGATCGATTTCGCCGATGCGGCTCACGCACTGACCATCAACCCGGTCGGGCAAAGCGGGGTACTGTTCGACAAGCACTATGGCGACCAGGCAGAAGCCTACATCGAAGGCGGCTATGAGCAGGCGCATTTCAGCGATGAGGAAGTGACGGCGAATACGCGCGGCATTCTTAAATTACTGCCTGCGAGATAGCGGCCTGTAAACGCGATCAATGTGGGAGCTGGCCGCAGGCCAGCTCACACATTTTTACCGCGCTCCGTCAGTTAGACCGGTGCAGGCGCCCGGCGCTTGTCCGGCTGTTTCCAGCCATCCGCCGCCGCTTCTTCAATCGCTTGCTGGATAGCCTTCTTGCGGTGTTCTTCGGCACGGCGGCTGAAGAACCACACCAGGAAGGTCACCAACGACACCGCCAACAGAATCAAGCTCGCCACGGCGTTAATCTCGGGCTTAACCCCAAGGCGCACCGCCGAGAACACTTCCATCGGCAAGGTGGTCGAACCCGGCCCCGACACAAAGCTGGCCAGTACCAAGTCATCCAGCGACAGCGCGAACGACATCATGCCGCCCGCTGCCAGCGACGGTGCAATCATCGGGATGGTGATCAGGAAGAACACCTTCCACGGCCGCGCCCCCAAATCCATCGCCGCTTCTTCGATCGACAGGTCCAACTCACGCAAGCGCGCTGACACCACCACCGCCACATAGGCTGCGCAGAACGTGGTGTGTGCGATCCAGATGGTGACAACGCCACGCTCTTGCGGCCAACCGATCATCTGCGCCATCGCCACGAACAGCAGCAACAGCGACAGACCAGTGATCACTTCCGGCATCACCAACGGCGCGGTCACCAGGCCGCCGAACAGCGTGCGGCCCTTGAATTGGCTGATGCGCGTCAGCACAAACGCTGCCAACGTGCCCAGCGCCACCGCAGCCAGCGCCGTGTAGCAGGCGATTTCCAGGGAACGCGCCACCGACCCCATCAACTGCGTGTTGTCGAGCAGGCCCACGTACCACTTGATCGACCAACCGCCCCACACCGTCACCAGCTTGGATTCGTTGAACGAGTAGATCACCAAGATCAGCATCGGCAGGTAGATAAACAACAACCCCACTACCAGCATGAAACTCGAGAAACTGAAGCGCTTCATATCTTGCCCTCCAACTCTTTGGCTTGGCTGCGGTTGAACAGGATGATCGGCACAATCAGGATCGCCAGCATCACCACCGCCAGGGCAGACGCCACCGGCCAGTCACGGTTGTTGAAGAACTCTTGCCACAACACTTTACCGATCATCAGGGTTTCCGGGCCGCCTAGCAGTTCCGGGATCACGAACTCGCCCACCACCGGGATGAATACGAGCATGCAGCCGGCGATGATGCCATTCTTGGACAGCGGCACGGTGATTTTCCAGAAGCTATTGAAGGTGCTCGAACCCAAGTCCGATGCGGCTTCCAGCAGGCTCTGGTCATGTTTCACCAGGTTGGCATACAGCGGCAGGATCATGAACGGCAGGTACGAATAGACCACGCCGATGTACACCGCGATGTTGGTGTTAAGGATCTGCAGCGGTTCGTTTATAACCCCCATCGACATCAGGAAGCCATTGAGCAAACCGTTGTTGCTGAGAATGCCCATCCACGCATACACGCGAATCAGGATCGCAGTCCAGGTCGGCATCATGATCAGCAGCACCAGCACGGTCTGCATCTCTTTGCGCGCGGAAGCAATGGCATAAGCCATCGGATAGCCGATCAGCAGGCACAACAGCGTGCTGAAAAACGCCATCTTGAGCGAGCCCAGGTACGCGGCGATATACAGCTCATCGCCCGCCAGCAAACTGTAGTTCGCCAGGTTCAGCACCAGTTCCAGCTTCTGCTCAACGTAGGTGTAGATCTCGGTGTACGGCGGGATCGCAACCTCGGCTTCGGCAAAGCTGATTTTCAATACGATGAAAAACGGCAGTGCGAAAAACAGGAACAGCCAGAGGAAAGGAATCCCGATGACCACCTGCTTGCCACTGGGGATTATGCGATCCAAGCGCCGCTTGAACTTCTTCATATTCATGAGCGAAGTACCACGCCGCTGTCGTCTTCCCACCAGACGTAGACCTGGTCACCCCAGGTCGGACGCTGCCCACGGCGCTCGGCGTTGGCGACGAAGGACTGCACCAGCTTGCCGCTCGGCAGCTCCACGTAGAACACCGAGTGGCCGCCCAGGTAAGCAATGTCGTGCACCTTGCCGCTGGACCAGTTGTGCTCGCAGGTCGGCATTTCGGTGGTGACCAGCAGTTTTTCCGGGCGGATGGCGTAGGTCACCGACTTGTCTTCAACAGCGGTGGCGATGCCGTAGCCCACGTAGATGTCGCGGTCCAGGTCCGGGCACTTGAGCACCGCGTGGCCTTCGGCGTCATCCACCACTTGGGTGTCGAAGATGTTGACGTTGCCGATGAACTCGCACACCAGGCGGCTGGTGGGCGTTTCGTAGATGTCGATCGGGCTGCCAATCTGGGCAATCCAGCCCAGGTGCATGATCGCGATGCGCTCAGCCATGGTCATGGCCTCTTCCTGGTCGTGAGTCACCATCACGCAGGTCACGCCCACGCGCTCGATGATCTCCACCAACTCCAGCTGCATCTGCGAACGCAGCTTTTTGTCGAGGGCGCCCATCGGCTCATCGAGCAGCAGCAGTTTCGGGCGCTTGGCCAGGGACCGCGCCAGGGCCACACGCTGACGCTGGCCACCAGACAACTGGTGCGGCTTGCGCTTGGCGTACTGGCTCATCTGCACCAGCTTGAGCATCTCGGCCACGCGGGCGTCGACTTCAGCCTTGGGAATCTTGTCCTGTTGCAGGCCGAACGCAATGTTCTGCGCCACCGTCATGTGTGGGAACAAGGCGTAGGACTGGAACATCATATTGATCGGCCGCTCGTAGGGCGGCATGTCGGTGATGTCCACATCGTCGAGGTAGATGCGCCCTTCAGTCGGGCGCTCGAAACCTGCGAGCATGCGCAGCAAGGTGGACTTGCCCGAACCCGAACCGCCGAGCAAGGCGAAGATTTCGCCTTTCTTGATTTCCAGGGACACATCGTCCACGGCAATCGTCTCGTCGAACTTCTTCGTGACCCGGTCGATTTTGACCAGCACCTTTTTCGGTGTCTGGTCGCCCTCGAGGGCTTTCTTATAGGCGCCGGAGGCAACTGCCATTTACGAAACTCCCAACAAAATTTGCAGCTCACCCGATGTGGGTGAACCTTGGATAGTCTGAGCCTTACTTGCCCGTCTTGACCCTGGTCCAGCTACGGGTCATCAAACGTTGCACTTTCGGGGGTAGCTCGAAATTGACAAATGTCCGATCGAGAACCGCCTGCGGTGGGTAAACCGCTTCGTCGGTGCGTATCGATTGCTCCATCAGCTTGTCCGCCCCAGGGTTAGGGTTGGCGTAACCGACGTGATCACTGACCTGAGCGATCACCTCAGGCTGCAGCAAATAGTTGATGAAGGCGTGGGCTTCCTTGACGTTGGCGGCATCCTTGGGGATCGCCATTACGTCAAACCACAGGTTGCCGCCTTCTTTCGGAATCGTGTAGGCGATGTTCACGCCCTTGCCCGCCTCGGCCGCGCGGGCCTTGGCCTGGAACACATCACCGGAAAAACCTGCGGCCACGCAGATGTTGCCGTTGGCCAGGTCGGAGATGTATTTAGACGAATGGAAGTAGGTCACGTAAGGACGCACTTTCAGCAGTTTTTCCTCGGCTTTCTTGTAGTCGGCCGGGTTTGTGCTGTTGGGGTCCAGGCCCATGTAGTTGAGCACCGCGGGCAGCATTTCATCCGCCGAGTCCATGAACGACACACCGCACGTGGCCAGCTTCTTCATGTTCTCCGGCTCGAACAGCACGGCCCAGGAATCGATCTTGTCGACACCCAGCACTTCCTTCACTTTATCGACGTTGTAACCGATGCCGTTGGTGCCCCACAGGTACGGCACGGCGTACTGATTGCCCGGGTCGTTTTTTTCCAGACGTTTGAGCAGCACTGGGTCAAGGTTGGCGTAGTTCGTCAGCAATGACTTGTCGAGCTTCTGGAACGCCCCGGCCTTGATCTGCTTGCCGAGGAAGTGGTTGGACGGCACCACCACGTCGTAGCCGGTACGCCCGGCCAGCAGCTTGCCTTCCAGGGTTTCATTGGAATCGAACACGTCGTACACGGGCTTGATGCCGCTGGCCTTTTCAAAGTTGGCCAGGGTGTCGTCGCCGATGTAGTCCGACCAGTTATAAATATTCACAGTCGGGGCGGCCTGCACGCTGACAGCCAGCGTGATACCTGCACCCACCAGCAAGGCTTTGCGAAATAAAGAAATTGGCAAGTGGAGGTCCTCTTGAATAGTTGGGCCTTAAAGTTGTTGCCCGGCAACAAAACCGGCGCGCAACTTACCTTCGATAAACCGATCCGGCAAAACTTTCTGTCATTTAATTTGCAGGAGGCGGTTTGGGTGGAAGCGGACTTGCTCGCCCCCACACAAACTCGCGCCTACAGGTTTACCGCCTTATCTACCGGACTTGATCTTGGTCCAGCTGCGTGTCATTTCACGCTGGGTTGCCGCCGGCAAGTCCGCAATGGCATAGAGCTTGGCCTGCACCTCTGCTGACGGGTAAATGCCTGGATCGCTTGTGATGTCCTTGTCGACCAGTGCGGTCGCCTTCTCGTTACCGTTCGGGAAACGTACGCTGTTGGTGATCGAAGCCATCACTTGCGGCTTCAGCAGGTAGTTCATGAACGTGTAGGCCGAGTCGACGTTTTCGGCATCTTTAGGGATGGCGATCATGTCGAAGAAGCTGCCGGCACCTTCTTTAGGAATGTCGTAGGCCACTTTCACCTTGCCACCGGCTTCAGCCGCGCGGGACTTGGCCTGCTGGATGTCACCCGAGTAACCCACGGCGACGCAGATGTTGCCGTTGGCCAGGTCCGAGATGTACTTGGACGAGTGGAAATAGCCGATCGAAGGACGGATCTTCAGGAATAGCGCCTCGGCTTGCTTGAGGTCGTCTTTCTTCTGGCTGTCAGTCGGCAGGCCCAAGTAGTGCAGCGCGATCGGCAACATTTCGGTTGGCGAATCAAGGAAGCTCACGCCGCAGCTTTTCAGCTTGGCGATGTTCTCAGGCTTGAACAGCACGTCCCACGACTCGATCTTGTCCACGCCCAGCGCGGCCTTGACCTTCTCCGGGTTGTAGCCGATGCCGATCGAGCCCCACATGTACGGGAAGGCGTGCTTGTTGCCCGGGTCGCTGACCGACACGGCCTTGAGCAGGGATTTGTTCAGGTTGTCGTAGTTGGACAGCTTGGACTTGTCCAGCTCCTGATACACACCGGCCTTGATCTGCTTGGCGAGGAAGTTGTTCGACGGTACGACGATGTCGTAGCCGGACTTGCCTGCCAGCAACTTGGCTTCCAGGGTTTCGTTGCTGTCAAAAACGTCGTACACCACTTTGATGCCCGACTCTTTTTCAAAGTTGGCGATGGTGTCCGGTGCAATGTAGTCGGACCAGTTGTAGACGTGCAGCACTTTATCGTCTGCCTGGGCAGCGCCCGCAATTGCGCCCATCAGGGACAAGGCGAGGAGGGTCTTGCCAGCGTTCTTCAAACCTAATGCCTTCATTTGGTGATGCTCCAATTTTTCTTTTTTAGGCCACGTTCTTACAAGGTCCTGCGGCCCGTCTAACAGGGCAACAAAACAGGGCGACAGTCTGGCAAGTTCTGAGGCCGGCTTTCAACCAAAGCCTCATTTATAACGGCTCGATGCGCAACGCTCGAAAGCCGCCGCGCACTGAGCCTAGCACTTAGCCCTGCAATGCCGCCAAAGTCAGGTCCAGGCAGTGGCGAGCCTTGGTCACCAGCTCGTCAATTTCGGCCTTACTGATCACCAGCGGTGGCGAAATGATCATGGTGTCGCCCACGGCGCGCATGATCAGGCCATTCTCGAAGCAGAACGTGCGGCAGATCATGCCTGCGCCCTTGCCTTCGTAACGTTTGCGCGTGACCTTGTCCTGCACCAGCTCAATCGCACCGAGCATGCCCACGCCGCGCACTTCACCCACCAGTGGATGATCAGCCAGCTCCCTCAGACGTTTCTGCAAATACGGTGCCGTTTCGTCATGAACGCGACTGACGATTTTCTCATCGCGCATGATGCGGATGTTTTCCAGCGCCACCGCAGCGGCGACCGGGTGACCGGAGTAAGTGAAGCCGTGGTTGAAATCACCGCCTTCGTTGAGTACTTCCACCACGTCATCGCGCACGATCAGGCCACCCATGGGGATGTAACCCGAGGTCAGGCCCTTGGCGATGGTCATCATGTGCGGCTTGAGGTCGTAGAAATCGCTGCCGAACCACTCGCCGGTACGGCCGAAACCGCAGATCACTTCGTCGGCCACAAACAGAATGTCGTACTTGGCGAGGATTTCCTTGATGCGCGGCCAGTAGCTGGCGGGCGGTACGATCACGCCACCGGCACCCTGGATCGGCTCGGCAATAAAGGCACCGACGTTGTCCACGCCCAGTTCAAGGATCTTCTCTTCCAACTGATTGGCCGCCCACACACCGAATTCTTCCGGGCTCATGTCGCCGCCTTCGCCAAACCAGTACGGCTGGGCGATGTGGGTGATGCCCGGGATCGGCAAGTCGCCCTGTTCATGCATATACGTCATGCCGCCCAGGCTGGCGCCGGCTACGGTAGAGCCGTGGTAGCCATTCTTGCGGCTGATGATGGTTTTCTTGTTTGGCTGGCCTTTGATCGCCCAGTAATGGCGGACCATGCGCAACATGGTGTCGTTGCCTTCGGAACCGGAACCGGTAAAGAACACATGGTTCATGCCGGCAGGCGCGATGTCGGAAATGGCCTTGGCCAGCTCCAACACCGGTGGGTGAGCGGTCTGGAAGAACAGGTTGTAGTACGGCAGTTCTTTCATCTGCTTGGCGGCGGCGTCAGCCAGTTCATCGCGACCGTAACCGATCGCCACGCACCACAGGCCGGCCATGCCGTCGAGGATCTTGTTGCCTTCGCTGTCCCACAGGTAAACACCGTGGGCTTTGGTGATGATCCGTGGGCCTTTCTCTTTCAATTGCTTGAAGTCGCTGAACGGCGCCAGGTGGTGATCGCTGCTCAAAGCTTGCCATTCACGGGTTTGCGGGTTGTTGCTGGACATACCAATCTCCTAGACTTTTCAGGTGAGGGCGCGCCTTTTCCAGGGCGCGCCCGGCGCATCAGACGGCAAAGAGCAGGAATTCCCGCTCCCACGAACTGATCACGCGCTTGAAGTTTTCATGCTCGGCCCGCTTGACCGCGACGTAGCCTGTGATGAATTTCTGACCCAGGTATTTCTCGATGGTCTTGCTGTTTTCCATGCGCTCAAGGGCGTCCTCGATGGTCAACGGCAGGCGCAGGTTGCGTCGTTCGTAACCACGCCCCACCACAGGCGCGCTCGGCTCATGGCCTTCGACCATGCCGATGTAGCCACACAGCAGGCTGGCGGCAATCGCCAGGTAAGGGTTGGCGTCGGCGCCCGGCAGGCGGTTTTCCACACGACGGCTCTGCGGGCCGGCATCCGGTACGCGCAGGCCGACCGTGCGGTTTTCTTCGCCCCACTCCACGTTCACCGGCGCCGACGTATCGGGCAGGAAGCGACGGAACGAGTTCACGTTGGGGGCAAACAGCGGCAGTAATTCAGGAATGAATTTCTGCAGACCGCCAATGTGGTTGAGGAACAGCTGGCTCATGCTCCCGTCTTCATTGGAGAAGACGTTCTTGCCGGTGGCGATGTCGATGATGCTCTGGTGCAAGTGCATCGCACTGCCAGGCTCGCCGGTCATCGGCTTGGCCATAAAGGTGGCGGCCACGTTGTGCTTGAGTGCGGCCTCACGCATGGTGCGCTTGAACACCAGGATCTGGTCGGCCAGAGACAGGGCATCGCCGTGACGGAAGTTGATTTCCATCTGCGCCGTGCCGTCTTCATGAATCAGCGTGTCGAGGTCCAGTTCCTGCAGCTCGCACCAGTCGTAGACGTCTTCGAACAAAGGGTCGAATTCGTTGGCGGCTTCTATAGAGAAGGATTGCCGACCGGTCTCCGGGCGACCGGAACGGCCAATCGGCGGTTGCAGCGGGAAGTCCGGGTCCTCGCAACGTTTGGTCAGGTAAAACTCCATCTCCGGTGCCACGATGGGCTGCCAACCTTTGTCGGAGTAAAGCTTGAGGACTTTCTTGAGCACGTTGCGCGGCGACAGCTCGATCGGGTTGCCTTGCTTGTCGTAGGTGTCGTGGATCACCTGGGCGGTGGGCTCGATGGCCCAGGGCACCAGAAATACCGCGTTCTGATCGGGGCGGCAGATCATGTCGATGTCGGCCGGGTCGAGCAATTCGTAATAGATGTCGTCTTCGACATAGTCGCCAGTCACGGTCTGCAACAGAACGCTCTCGGGCAGGCGCATGCCTTTTTCAGCGATGAACTTGTTGGTTGGCGAGATCTTGCCACGGGTGATACCCGTAAGGTCGCCAATCATGCATTCGACTTCTGTGATCTTGTGGTCTTTCAACCAATCGGTGAGCTGGTCGAGGTTGTTACTCATAAATGCCTCTGGGCTGGGTTTCCTGGCATCCGTTAAAGGCCAGGCGTTGTTTGACGCAGCATCCGCGTCGTTTTTTCATTCAGGGTAGGAGCTTACCTGCCATTTGCTGCAGCGTTGCATTCCTCAGGCCAAACTCGTGCAGAATCATGAGCAGCACCCTGCACGGGAGCCGCTCAGAAGCAGGCAAGAGGAAAGCGAGTGGGCAAAGACAAGGTCAGCCGAGGCGTCAAGAATATTGACCGGGCTACGGGTGTTTACACAGGAAGAATTGAATGATGACAAAGCCTGTCTGAAGCAGGCAGAGACGCCAAGTGGAGGCAGGCGAAACATGAAGCACCCCGGTATTATTGCTGTTATGGGTTTGAATCGAGCTTAGCCTTGTTCATTTTTTTACACAACTCCCCCGTAAAAAATACAACACGGCCCGCTCAAGCCTGCGAGTCCCAAGCCTTTCAAACCCAAAAAGCCGCCCCAAAAAGCCTCAAAAAAGCCCTCAGGGCGCTTTTTTAGGGCAAAAAATGCCTCGCTTGACTTCGGCATGCCGTTCGGGTTGACTGAAATCAGAAAAGATCAATGATTGATATTTTTAACAACAAAGGTGTTGCATCATGTCGGTACCCCCGCGTGCCGTTCAGCTTAATGAAGCGAACGCGTTCCTTAAGGATCATCCTGAGGTTCTGTACGTAGACCTTCTAATTGCGGATATGAATGGTGTGGTGCGCGGCAAGCGCATCGAACGCACCAGCCTCCACAAGGTTTACGAGAAGGGCATTAACCTGCCTGCCTCTTTATTTGCTCTGGATATCAATGGCTCTACGGTGGAAAGCACCGGCCTGGGCCTGGACATCGGTGATGCTGACCGAATCTGTTATCCAATCCCCGACACCCTGTGCAATGAGCCGTGGCAAAAGCGCCCTACCGCGCAACTGCTGATGACCATGCACGAACTGGAAGGTGAGCCGTTCTTCGCCGATCCGCGCGAAGTGCTCCGGCAAGTTGTCAGCAAATTTGACGACCTCGGTCTGACCATCTGCGCTGCCTTCGAGCTTGAGTTCTACCTGATCGACCAGGAAAACGTGAACGGCCGCCCACAACCGCCCCGCTCGCCGATCTCCGGTAAACGCCCGCATTCGACACAGGTCTACCTGATCGACGACCTCGACGAATACGTCGACTGCCTCCAGGACATCCTGGAAGGTGCCAAAGAGCAAGGCATCCCGGCCGACGCCATCGTCAAGGAAAGTGCCCCGGCGCAGTTCGAAGTGAACCTGCACCACGTCGCCGACCCGATCAAAGCGTGTGACTACGCCGTATTGCTCAAGCGCCTGATCAAGAACATCGCCTACGACCATGAGATGGACACCACCTTCATGGCCAAGCCTTACCCAGGCCAGGCAGGCAACGGTTTGCACGTACATATTTCGATCCTGGATAAAGACGGCAAGAACATCTTTGCCAGCGAGGATCCCGAGCAGAACGCCGCATTGCGTCACGCGATCGGCGGTGTGCTGGAGACCCTACCCGCTCAAATGGCGTTCCTATGCCCTAACGTCAACTCCTACCGACGTTTCGGCGCACAGTTCTACGTGCCGAACTCGCCGTGCTGGGGCCTGGATAACCGCACCGTGGCGATCCGCGTACCGACCGGCGCAGCCGATTCCGTGCGGATCGAACACCGCGTGGCTGGCGCCGATGCCAACCCTTACCTGCTGATGGCTTCGGTTTTGGCAGGCGTGCACCACGGCCTGACCAACAAGATCGAGCCGAATGCACCAGTGGAAGGCAACAGCTACGAGCAGAACGAGCAAAGCCTGCCAAACAACCTGCGTGATGCTCTGCGCGAGTTGGATGACAGCGAGGTGATGGCCAAGTACATCGATCCTAAATACATCGATATCTTCGTCGCCTGTAAGGAAAGTGAGCTGGAGGAGTTCGAACACTCCATCTCCGACCTTGAGTACAACTGGTACCTGCATACCGTTTAAACGGTTACTGCAATAAAAAACGCCGCAGGCCTTAGGGGTTTGCGGCGTTTTTTTATGGGTTTATTCCGGGAGACCGAGTTGGCCTCTTCGCGAGCAAGTCGAATCGTCGCACCGCCGCTCCCACATTTGACCGAGTTCCAGGTTTGGAATGCAATCAACTGTGTGTGCGGGCTTGCTCGCGAAGGCGGCCAGGCAGACAACACCGGTTCCTGCTCATACAATGCCTGCTGCTTTGTAGGAGACTTCCATGACCACCCGCCCCGCCGCCCCTCGCAAACCCCGCGCCCGTAGCCAGGCCCGGATAGATGCGATCCTCGACGCCGCCCGCACCTTGCTGGCCGCTGAAGGCGTGGCCGGTTTGTCGATCTACAGCGTGGCAGAACGCGCGCAGATTCCCCCTTCGTCGGTCTATCACTTCTTCGCCAGCGTGCCGGCATTGCTGGAAGCGTTGACCGCTGACGTGCACGCCGCTTTTCGGGCAGCCATCCAGGCGCCCATTGAGCACGATTCACTCAAGCACTGGCGCGACCTGTCCTGCATCGTCGAACAGCGCATGCTCACCATCTATGATCATGACGCCGCCGCGCGACAGTTGATCCTGGCGCAGCACGGGCTCACCGAAGTGACCCAGGCCGACCGTCAGCATGATCTGGAATTGGGCGACCTGATGCTTGCCGTGTTCAACCGTCACTTTGAAGTACCGACGTTGCCCAGCGATGTTGATGTGTTTGCGTTGGCGTTGGAACTGAGCGACCGCGTGTATGCGCGCTCGGTGCATCAGCATGGGCTGATCACGCCGCGCATGGCGGAGGAAGGGATGCGGGTGTTTGATGCGTATGTGGGGCTTTATTTGCCGGCGTATTTGCCTAAGCGGCTGGCTGCGCACTGAGTCTTGTGTTGACTGGACCGGCCTCTTCGCGAGCAAGCCCGCGAAGGCGATCTCAGAAGCAACAAAGGTCTTCAATCACAATTTGGCAATCGACACCTCGGTGGACTTAACAAAGGCAATCACTTCGCTGCCAATCACCAGCTCCAGCTCTTTGACCGAGCGAGTAGTAATCACCGAAGTGACGATGCCGGACGCCGTCTGCACATCGATTTCCGACAGCACGTCGCCTTCGACGATTTCCTTGATCGTGCCTTTGAACTGGTTACGCACGTTGATGGCTTTAATAGTCATACGATTTCTCCTGGGGTGGAATTTAGCTGCAAGTTGCCAGCCACAAGCTGCAAGCAAAAGCACCGTGCTTTCCCTTGCAGCTTCAAGCTTGCAGCTTGCCGCTGCTTCTTTCTATTGAGCCCAACGCAATTGCGTAGGCAGCGGTGAAACAGGTTCAGGTTCCGGCGGCGTGCCGGGTAACGACAACACACGGTTGAGCACTTCGGCTTCCAGCGCCGCCAGGCGATGCGAGCCGCGGGCCCGTGGGCGTGGCAGGTCGACGATCAGATCGAGGCCGATTTCGCCGTCTTCGATCAGAATCACCCGGTCGGCAATGGCCACGGCTTCGTTGACGTCGTGGGTTACCAGCAACACGGTAAAGCCGTGCTTGTGCCAGAGGTTTTCGATCAGTTGCTGCATCTCGATACGAGTCAGGGCATCCAACGCGCCCAAGGGCTCGTCAAGCAACAGCAGGCGCGGTTGATGGATCAAGGCGCGCGCCAGGGCCACGCGTTGCTTCTGCCCACCGGACAGCGCCGCCGGCCACTCATTGGCACGTTCGGCCAGGCCGACTGCTTCCAGGGCGTCTAACGCTTTGTGGCGCCAGTTGCCTTTAAGACCCAAGCCGACGTTGTCGATGATCTTTTTCCATGGCAGCAGGCGTGCTTCCTGGAACATTAACCGCGTGTCTTCAATCGCTTCGCTCAGCGGCGCAGAGCCGGCCAGCAGTTCGCCGCCGCTGGCTTTGTCCAGGCCAGCCAGCAAGCGCAATAGAGTACTTTTGCCGCAACCGCTGCGACCGACTACCGCTACGAACTGGCCGGCAGGAATGTGCAGGTCGATTTCCTTGAGCACTTCGCGCGCACCAAAAGCCTTTCGCAGTTTGCGCACCGCCAGGGGAATCCCCTTCAGCAGGCGCGGGGGTTGTTGAGCGGTCATGCCGCACCTCCTTTATTCACTTGATACGCCGGGTGCCAGCGCAGCCACACACGCTCCAGGCCACGCGCGGCCAGGTCGGCGAGCTTGCCGAGGATCGCGTACATCACAATCGCGAGTACCACCACGTCGGTTTGCAGGAATTCACGGGCGTTCATCGCCAGGTAACCGATACCGGAACTGGCCGAGATGGTTTCCGCCACGATCAGCGTCAGCCACATGAAGCCCAGGGCAAACCGCACCCCCACCAGGATCGACGGCAGCGCGCCAGGCAGGATCACCTGACGGAACAGGCTGAACCCGGACAAGCCGTAGCTGCGCGACATTTCCACCAGCGCCGGGTCGACATTGCGGATGCCGTGATACGTGTTGAGGTAGATCGGGAACAGCGTGCCAAGGGCAACCAGGAAAATCTTCGCCGTCTCGTCGATGCCGAACCAGAGGATTACCAACGGGATCAGCGCCAGGTGCGGCACGTTGCGGATCATCTGCACCGAGCTGTCCAGCAGGCGTTCGCCCCACTTCGACAGGCCGGTGATAAAGCCCAGGGCCAGACCGATGCTGGCGCCGATCACAAAACCCAGGCCCGCACGCCAGCCGCTGATGGCCAGGTGTGTCCAGATTTCGCCGCTGGCCACCAGGTGGACGCCGGCTGCAATCACTGCGCTGGGGGCCGGCAGGATGCGCGTCGACAACCCGCCCGCCGACACCGACCACTGCCACACCGCCAGCAAGAGAATCGGCAGTACCCAGGGCGCCAGACGATGGCTTAGTTTTTCACAGTTCATGGCGCTGCCTCAGCTCTGTGACGCAGCGTTGGGAAGGATGTCGTTGGCGACCATCTCGCCGAACGGGCTGACGTACCCAGCGCTTTTCGGCAGCTCGGGACGCTCGATATCCAGGTGTGGGAACAGCAGCTCGGCGACGCGATACGACTCTTCCAGGTGTGGGTAACCAGAGAAGATAAACGTGTCGATGCCGAGTGCTGCGTATTCCTTCACACGTTCCGCAACCGTTGGGCCATCGCCCACCAGTGCCGTACCCGCGCCGCCGCGGACCAGGCCGACGCCGGCCCACAGATTGGGGCTGACTTCGAGGTGGTCGCGGTTGCCGCCATGCAAGGCAGCCATGCGTTGCTGGCCGACGGAATCGAAACGCGCCAAGGAGGCCTGGGCACGAGCAATGGTGTCGTCGTCCAGATGAGCGATCAGTTTGTCGGCGGCTTTCCACGCCTCATCGTTGGTTTCACGCACGATCACATGCAAGCGAATACCAAAGCGCACAGTGCGCCCGAGCTTCGCGGCCTTGGCCCGTACCTGTTCGATCTTTTCAGCGACGGCAGCCGGTGGCTCGCCCCAAGTCAGCACCATTTCCACTTGTTCGGCAGCCAGGTCCTGGGCGGCTTCGGAGGAACCGCCGAAGTACAGCGGCGGGCGTGGTTGCTGGATCGGCGGGTAAAGCAGCCTGGCGCCTTTGACGCTGATGTGCTCGCCGTCGTAATCCACGGTTTCGCCTTCCAGCACGCGGCGCCAGATGCGGGTGAATTCCACCGAGGCCTGGTAGCGTTCTTCATGGCTGAGGAACAGACCGTCGCCGGCCAATTCCTCCGGGTCACCACCGGTGACAAGATTGAACAACGCACGGCCGCCAGACAGGCGGTCCAGGGTCGCGGCCTGACGCGCGGCCACCGTCGGGGAAATGATCCCGGGGCGCAACGCGACAAGGAAT
Source organism: Pseudomonas sp. EA_65y_Pfl1_P113 (assembly GCF_963970525.1). Lineage (NCBI taxonomy): Bacteria > Pseudomonadati > Pseudomonadota > Gammaproteobacteria > Pseudomonadales > Pseudomonadaceae > Pseudomonas > Pseudomonas sp. EA_65y_Pfl1_P113. Next base: position 2,942 of record NZ_CAXAQM010000034.1, on the reverse strand, counting down.
TTCAGACGCTGGGTCACCGGAATCAGCGAGGCAGCCACCAGCCACGAGTCTTCGCAGGAGCGACCGGTAGGGATCAGCACCCCACCGAACCCCAGGCGGTCAGCAGCCTGGGCCACTTGCTGCAGGTAACCGTGGTCGACGGCGCGAGCGCCTTCGGCGGTGCCAAGGTAATGGCCGTCACCGTGGGTAGGCAGGAACCAGAAAATAGTGAGGCTCATGGAGTTGTCTCCTGAAAAATCGGATTACGGCGCTTTGGCAACGGCGGCGGGTGGCGTCCAGATCACGTCCTTGATGCTCAAGGGCGTGGGAATCAATTTGAGTTGGTAGAAGGTGTCGGCGATTTTCTGCTGGGCAGCGACCACTTGCGGGGTCAGGAACAGCGCACCGTAGCCTTGGCGTTTCATCGAGGTCAGGGTGATGTCAGCCGGCAGGCCGAGCAGCGGAGCGACTTGTTCAGTCACTTCCTGCGGGTTGGCCTTGGACCATTCGCCCACGGCGCGCACTTCTTCGATCAAAGCCTTGATCACTTCCGGATTTTTTTCAGCGTACGGCTTGGTCGCCAGATAGAACTGATGGTTGTCGGCGATGCCGGTACCGTCACGCAGGGTGCGCGCTTGCAGTTGTTTCTCGGCGGCGGCCTGGTACGGGTCCCAGATCACCCACGCATCCAGGCTGCCACGCTCAAAGGCGGCACGTGCATCGGCGGGCGGCAGGAACACGGTCTGCACGTCGGTGTATTTCAGGCCGGCGTCTTCCAGCGCACGTACCAGCAGGTAGTGCACGTTGGAGCCTTTGTTGAGCACGATTTTCTTGCCCTTGAGCTCGGCCACGGATTTGATCGGCGAGTCTTTCGGCACCAGGATCGCTTCGCTGGTCGGCGCGGGTGGCTCGTAGGCCACGTATAGCAAGTCGGCACCGGCCGCCTGGGCGAACACCGGTGGGGTTTCGCCGGTCACGCCGAAGTCGATGGAGCCGACGTTCAGGCCCTCGAGCAATTGCGGCCCACCGGGAAACTCGGTCCATTGCACGTTCACGCCTTGGGCGGCCAGGCGTTTTTCCAGGGTGCCCTTGGCTTTGAGCAGCACCAACGTGCCGTACTTCTGGTAACCGATACGCAAGGTCTCGGCGGCTTGAGCTTGAACAATGGCGCCGAAGGACACAGCCGCAGCAAACAGTGCGACCAGACCACGACGCAAGATGACAGTGCGCATGGCGCTCTCTCCAAATGTGCGAATAGGGTTTTGGCTGCACCTGCTTGGCCGTTGGCGGCTGAGTAAGGTGAGTGTGACTTGATGTCGGGTACCGCTTAAATGCTCCAGCGAGCACTCAGCAAACGTTCATTCAATACATGCGGGTCCAGCGGTTTCGGGCGACGGGCCATGGCGCTGTAAAGCTGCTCCAGGGCTTCGTGTAAACGGTGTTCTACCACCGGCACCAACTGCGCCTGGACGCTGCCTTCGGCATAAGCGATCTGGCTGTCCTCGGCAAAAATGCCGTGGAGCAATTCCTGGGCTTTCAGCGCCGACAACACCGGCTTCAAGGCGTAGTCCACCGCCAGCATGTGGGCGATGCTGCCGCCAGTCGCCATCGGCAATACGATCTTGTGGGCCAGGGCGCGTTCGGGCAGCAGGTCGAGCACGGTTTTCAGCGCGCCGGAAAACGAAGCCTTGTAGACCGGCGTGGCAATCACCAGGCCATCCGCATTCGCCACCTGTTGCAGCAGGTCGATGACCTTGGGGCTGTCGAAGCGAGCGTGCAGCAAGTCTTCAGCCGGGAAGTCCCGTATCTGGTAACTCACCACTTCCACGCCTTTGTCTTGCAACCACTGACGGGTTTTATCCAGCAACACCCCGGAGCGGGAACGCTGGCTGGGACTGCCTCCAAGTGTTACGACCAACATGCAGGATTTCCTTGAGCAGGTGTCAGCGGTTCGCTGTGTGGCGATGGCGCCAAGATGGAACAGACCTTATCAGCAGATTTATATATCTTTAAATCTTATTTTTTCATTTGTTTATTCTTTAAATGCATATAAAGATTGTAAATCTCCGGGCGAAAAAAAAGCCGTGAAAACGGCCTGGAAACCCCTGCTATGTGAGACTTGAAATGCAGCCCGCTCCCACATTGGGCCTGCGTTAACGATTCGGCTGAGGGGCAAGCCGCAGATACGGCTTCACCGCGCGATACCCCTTCGCAAAGCGCTTCTTGATCTCTTCCTCGTCCTTTAGCGACGGCACGATCACCACCTCATCACCGTCCTGCCAGTTGGCCGGGGCGGCGACCTTGTGGTTGTCGGTCAGCTGCAGCGAGTCCACCGGGTCGACCGACAGGGCAATCGCCTTGAGCCGCGCTGGGCAAATTCGTCCTTGAGCTTGGCGGTGAAGCCCAGCTCGGTGGTGCACACCGGGGTGAAGTCCGCGGGGTGGGAAAACAACACGCCCCAGCTGTCGCCCAGCCATTCGTGGAAACGAATCGTGCCGGCGCTGGAGTCCTGTTCGAAGTCGGGGGCGAGTCGCCCAGTCTTAGGCTCATGGTGTGGCTCCTAGCGAGTGCTATGGAGCCCACCGTGCATGGGTTACGGATTACTTTAAAAGAATAAATACCGATCTATATAGATCATAAAAGAATATTAAAAATCTGTTCATTGGACGTCGTGACGAGCGAGGAGCAACATCGATTTCAAGGTTCGAGAAGGCCTTGAGACGTTGTACTAAAGAGGGAATTCAGGAAGGGCTTACGGGGGTGAGCCCGACTTGAGAAAAAGCAAAAAACCTCGCGCGAGCGCGTAATGCTGTTCACTTAAGCATTTGAGCTCACATCGAAGTTCCTAGAAAATCCGATGCCAGATATCTGGCATCGGATTTTTTATGTCTGTTCAGCAGCACCTGCTCGACCTCGGCGACCTTTTCAACTTTTCTGACCTGAGTACCTTCACTCAAAATATC
>NZ_CAXAQM010000033.1:0-55806 GCF_963970525.1 Pseudomonas sp. EA_65y_Pfl1_P113 | reverse complement strand
CAGTTGGAAGGAATAAACAATCGAATAAAGGTCATCAAACGAATGGCGTACGGTTACCGGGACAGCGAGTTCTTCTTCATGAAGATCAAGAGCGTCTTTCCCGGCAATCCGTGAAGAACCAAAAAAATGGCCCCTTGTACAAGGGGCCATTCTTCACAGCGCACGCAAACTTAGAACAACGAGCGACCTTTGTTGGCCGCAATGCGCATGCGCAATGCATTCAACTTGATAAAGCCTGCTGCGTCCGCTTGGTTGTAGGCGCCGCCGTCTTCTTCGAAAGTGGCGATGTTGGCGTCGAACAGCGAGTCATCGGACTTGCGACCGGTCACAATCACATTGCCCTTGTACAGCTTCAGGCGCACAACGCCGTTCACATGGGCCTGGGAAGCGTCGATCATTTGTTGCAGCAGCAGACGCTCAGGGCTCCACCAGTAGCCGGTGTAGATCAGGCTGGCGTACTTGGGCATCAACTCGTCTTTGAGGTGAGCCACTTCGCGGTCCAGGGTGATGGACTCGATGGCGCGGTGGGCACGCAGCATGATGGTGCCACCCGGGGTTTCGTAGCAGCCACGGGACTTCATGCCCACGTAGCGGTTCTCGACGATGTCGAGACGGCCGATGCCGTGTTCGCCACCGATACGGTTCAGGGTCGCCAGTACGGTGGCCGGGGTCATTTCGACGCCGTCCAGCGCGACGATGTCGCCGTTGCGGTAGGTCAGTTCCAGGTATTGGGCTTTGTCAGGAGCGTTCTCTGGGGAGACGGTCCATTTCCACATGTCTTCTTCGTGTTCGGTCCAAGTGTCTTCCAGCACGCCGCCTTCATAGGAGATGTGCAGCAAGTTGGCGTCCATCGAGTACGGGGACTTCTTCTTGCCATGACGCTCGATCGGGATCGCGTGCTTTTCAGCGTAATCCATCAGCTTTTCACGGGACAGCAGGTCCCATTCACGCCAAGGAGCAATCACTTTCACGCCAGGCTTGAGCGCATAGGCGCCCAGTTCGAAACGCACCTGGTCGTTGCCCTTGCCGGTAGCACCATGGGAAATGGCGTCGGCGCCGGTTTCGTTGGCGATTTCGATCAGGCGCTTGGCGATCAGCGGACGTGCGATGGAAGTACCCAGCAGGTACTCGCCTTCGTAGACAGTGTTGGCGCGAAACATCGGGAAAACGAAATCGCGGACGAATTCTTCGCGCAGGTCATCAATGTAGATCTCTTTCACGCCCATGGCTTGCGCCTTGGCACGTGCAGGTTCGACCTCTTCGCCCTGACCCAGGTCAGCGGTGAAGGTCACCACTTCACAGTTATAAGTATCCTGCAGCCACTTGAGGATCACCGAAGTGTCCAGGCCGCCGGAATACGCGAGAACGACCTTGTTTACGTCGGCCATGCCATCACTCCACGGGGTTGTACGGAAAGGCATCGATTCTACCGATCAAAACCGTGAATTTACAGGGGCGCGACAGCAAATGAAGATAAAGCGACAGATTATGTCGAGCGAGCGACCGATGGTCGCACCTTATGCCGCCACTTCATGACGTGTGCGCAGGGTTGCTCGGGCCGGCTGCCTGGGGCGCCGGTTTCTCGGGGGCTGCCACGCGCTCCAGCTGGATATTGACCCGACGGTTGCGCGCCCGGTTAGCCGCATTGGTATTGGGCGCCAGCGGGTAGCTTTCGCCATGAAAGCGCAGGGTGACCTGGGATTCCTGGATGCCATTGGCCTTGAAGTAGTCCATCACCGCCAAGGCGCGGCGGCGCGAGACATCACGGTTGGTCAGGCGGTTGCCACTATTGTCCGAATGGCCATTGAGCTCTATGTGGTTGACGGTGGGGTCGGCTTTCAGGAACGCGAGAATCACGTCGAGTTTCTTCTTGGCCGCCGCGTCCAGCTCAATGCCGCCACCTGGGAATCCGACTTCGGTCTGTTTGACCTGATCGTAATTCATCGGCAACAGCTTGGTAGTACACACCTGGTAGTCGTTGTAAGCCTTGTTGAATTTGACCGGCAACAGGCGGATTTCCGAGTAGCCGCCTTCACGTCCGTAATGGCGAACGGTCGGGCTACGCCCTTCCAGCAAGCCATTGAACAAGCGCCCAGCCTGGGCCTGGGAGCTGTTGAACAACACGTCGCCACTGCCGGCACGCACGGCGCCGAGGTTGATATCACCTCGCCCCGGCTGCCAAGGGGCGGCGGCGGCCAGCAACGTGGCCGAGCCCCCACCCAGCGAGCCGTTATAGGCTTTGAGACGAAACGTCGCCTGCTCGCCAGCCCGGCGCACGAACTCACCCGAACCGAAGTCGGTGATCGGCTGGGTCAGGCGGCACTCGAACTGGTCCCCTTCTACCTTCCACTCAATATTCTCCAGACGTGTCTGGAACGTGAGGGCCATCGCAGGCAGGCTGGCGAACACACTGAGCAGGGCTAGATAATGCTGGCGCACGGGAGGCTCCACTGGTTTCTACAACACTTCAAAGCGTCATACATCGATAAGGCATACGAAAGGCTATCGGTTGCCTCCTGCAAAACTTGATAGCGAGTGCCTGCAAGAGTCTTTTCCGGTAGCATTCCCACCAGATTGACCCGCCTGGAATCCCCAATGTCCGACCGCCTGACCCTGCTGCGTCCCGACGACTGGCATATTCATCTTCGCGATGGTGCTGCGTTACCCCACACCGTGGCCGATGTAGCGCGTACCTTTGGCCGCGCCATCATCATGCCTAACCTGGTACCTCCGGTGCGTAACGCCGAGCAAGCCGATGCCTATCGACAGCGAATCCTCGCTGCACGGCCGGCCGGCAGTCGCTTCGAACCGTTGATGGTGCTTTATCTCACCGACCGCACCCAGCCCGAAGAAATTCTCGAGGCCAAGGCCAGCGGTTTCGTGCACGCCGCCAAGCTGTACCCGGCGGGCGCGACCACCAACTCCGACTCCGGCGTGACCAGTATCGACAAGATCCTGCCAGCCATCGAAGCCATGGCCGAAGTCGGCATGCCGCTGTTGATCCACGGTGAAGTCACCCGTGGCGACGTGGACGTGTTCGACCGCGAGAAGATCTTCATCGACGAACACATGCGCCGTGTGGTCGAGCTGTTCCCGACCCTGAAGGTCGTGTTCGAGCACATCACCACCGCCGATGCTGTGCAGTTCGTCACCGAGGCCTCGGGCAACGTCGGCGCGACCATCACTGCGCATCACCTGCTGTACAACCGCAACCACATGTTGGTGGGCGGGATTCGGCCGCACTTCTATTGCCTGCCGATCCTCAAGCGCAACACCCACCAGGTGGCCTTGCTGGATGCTGCGACCAGCGGCAACCCGAAGTTCTTCCTCGGCACCGATTCCGCCCCACACGCCCAGCACGCCAAAGAAGCGGCGTGCGGCTGTGCCGGTTGCTACACCGCATACGCTGCCATCGAGCTGTACGCCGAGGCGTTCGAACAGCGCAACGCGCTGGACAAGCTCGAAGCGTTCGCCAGCCTCAACGGCCCGCGCTTCTACGGCCTGCCGGTAAATACCGACCGCATTACCCTGGTTCGTGAAGACTGGACCGTCCCTGCCAGCCTGCCGTTTGGCGAGCTGACTGTTATCCCGCTGCGCGCCGGTGAAACACTGCGCTGGCGCCTGCTGGAGGAAAGCAAGTGAGTGAAGACCATTACGACGACGAACATGAGCACAGTGGTGGCGGTTCCCGTCACCCGATGGCCGAGCGGTTTCGCGGTTATCTGCCAGTAGTCATCGACGTAGAAACCGGTGGTTTCAATTGCGCCACCGACGCGCTGCTGGAAATCGCCGCGACCACCATCGGCATGGATGAACAGGGTTTTGTGTTCGCGGAACACACCCACTTCTTCCGTGTCGAGCCGTTCGAAGGTGCCAACATCGAAGCGGCCGCCCTGGAGTTCACCGGGATCAAGCTCGATCACCCACTGCGCATGGCGGTGAGTGAAGAAGCGGCGCTGACCGATATCTTCCGCGGCGTGCGCAAGGCGTTGAAGGCCAATGGCTGCAAGCGCGCGATTCTGGTCGGCCATAACAGTAGCTTCGACCTGGGCTTCCTGAACGCCGCCGTGACGCGGTTGGACATGAAGCGCAACCCGTTCCACCCGTTCTCCAGCTTTGACACCGCGACCCTCGCCGGCCTGGCTTATGGCCAGACGGTGTTGGCAAAAGCCTGCCAGGCAGCCGGTATCGACTTTGACGGTCGTGAGGCCCATTCGGCCCGCTACGACACCGAGAAAACCGCCGAACTGTTCTGCGGCATCGTCAACCGCTGGAAGCAGATGGGCGGCTGGGAAGACTTCAACGACTGAAATCTCACTACAGCCGTTTCCCGCGTATAAAAAAACCGGCCTTCTCAGGCCGGTTTTTTTCACCGTGAAACTGGCTTACAGCTTGCCAGCGTTCTCGGTCAGGTAAGCCGCAACGCCTTCTGGCGAAGCATTCATGCCTTTGTCGCCTTTTTTCCAGTTGGCAGGGCAGACTTCGCCATGCTCTTCGTGGAATTGCAGTGCGTCGACCAGGCGGATCAGCTCTTCCATGTTACGGCCCAGTGGCAGGTCGTTGATGATCTGGGAACGAACAACGCCCTTGTCATCGATCAGGAATGCGCCACGGAACGCTACGCCGCCTTCGGACTCAACGTCGTAGGCCTTGGCGATGTCGTGCTTCATGTCGGCAGCCATGGTGTATTTGACTTTGCCGATGCCGCCATCGTTGATGGCGGTGTTGCGCCAGGCGTTGTGGGTGAAATGGGAGTCGATGGAAACGGCTACCACTTCAACGTTGCGCGCCTTGAAGTCGTCCATGCGGTGGTCCAGAGCAATCAGCTCCGAAGGGCAGACGAAGGTGAAGTCCAGCGGGTAGAAGAATACCAGGCCATATTTGCCTTTGATGGCTTCAGACAGTTTGAAGCTGTCAACGATTTCGCCATTGCCGAGAACGGCTGGAACGTCGAAATCCGGGGCTTGTTTGCCGACGAGTACGCTCATTGGGTATCTCCTGATGTAAGGGTGACGATTGAAGTAAAAGGACCGGCCCTGAGTCTGCCGTTTATAAGCGACAGCCCTGTGACGCAGTCACGCTTCGTGAAGACCGGCCATCATACACTGAAAAAACCGTTCGTCAGTGCGGGCGCGATGCCAGCAAATAACCGACGAATCTACTTTGACAATCATTCTCGTTAACATTAAGATCCATCGCACTTAAGCCTTAACCCGCGATGGTTCTCCCTTATGTATGTGTGCCTCTGTACTGGCGTCACCGACGGAAAAATCCGCGAAGCAATCTACGAAGGTTGCTGCAGCTACAAGGAAGTACGTGAAACCACCGGTGTGGCCAGCCAGTGTGGCAAATGTGCTTGCCTCGCCAAGCAAGTGGTACGGGAAACCCTGACGCAGCTGCAGACAGCCCAGGCCGCGCTCCCCTATTCAGCAGAATTTACACACGCCTGATTTGGCGTGTTTTAAAGAACCGGACTTAGTGTTCGGTTTTTTTATGCCCGGAATTCAATTAGTTAGCGCCAAGACGCGGAACACAAACATTCTTATTCCGATTAATTTTCATTTATTATTCAATAACTTAGGTTTGACACTAGGGATTGCGCCGCTCAAACTCCGCTCTATATACAGCTATTACAGGGCAGGACCCCAGTCATGAAAGGCGACATCTCAGTCATCCAGCAACTCAACAAAATCCTTGCCAATGAACTGGTCGCGATCAATCAGTATTTTCTGCATGCGCGTATGTACGACGATTGGGGCCTGGAAAAGCTGGGCAAGCGTGAATACAAAGAATCGATCAAGGCCATGAAGGACGCTGACGCGCTGATCAAACGCATCCTGTTCCTGGAAGGCCTGCCGAACGTGCAGGACCTGGGCAAGCTGAACATCGGCGAACACACCCAGGAAATGATCAGCAGCGACCTTGGTTTTGAGCGCAAGAGCCACAGCGACCTCAAGGCCGCCATTGCTCACTGCGAACTGACCGGCGACTACGGTAGCCGTGAACTGCTGGAAGATATCCTGGAAGACCAGGAAGAACATATCGACTGGCTGGAAACCCAACTGGGCCTGATCGACAAAGTCAGCCTGGAAAACTACCTGCAATCGCAGATGGGTGAATAACCCTCAGGTAACAGGTACAAAAAAGCCCCGCTCTCTTACGAGAAGCGGGGCTTTTTATTGAACGGCAGATTGCAGGAGCTGCTTGCCAGCGATAGCGTCCGAAAGTACGACGCCAGGCTGTGGGGCCAATCGCCGGCAAGCCGGCTCCTGCAGATCAGGCGTCAGCCTTGGCCGCGGCGTTCACCGCTGCCTCTTTGATCAGCGCCTGCAACGAACCGTCTGCGGCCATTTCAGTGATGATATCGCTACCGCCGACCAGCTCACCGGCGACCCACAGTTGTGGGAACGTAGGCCAGTTGGCGTACTTCGGCAGGTTGGCGCGGATTTCAGGGTTTTGCAGGATATCCACGTAAGCGAATTTCTCGCCACACGCCATGATGGCCTGCGACGCCTTCGCGGAGAAACCGCACTGAGGAGCGTTTGGCGCGCCCTTCATGTAAAGCAGAATGGTGTTGGCAGCAATCTGCTCTTTGATCGTTTCGATGATATCCATGGAACACCTCGGCTGGAACTTTGCGACTCACAGGTCGGCACGGTGGCGCATTGTAACGCAAAATTCCAGCGCGGTGCTCAGGCGGCTGCTACCTGGACCGGAACGCCATTGAGCGCGGCATTGCCCGACAACTCGTCCAATTGCCGTTCGTCGGTCAGGTCATTCGCGCTCGCTCCGGGTTGCGCGCTGGCGATGCCCATCTGGACGCCCGGGCGACCATGGCCCCAGCCGTGGGGCAGGCTGACGACACCAGGCATCATGTCCAGGCTGGAGACAACTTCCACCTCGATCATGCCAATCCTAGAACTCACCCGCACCCGCTGGCCATCCAGTAAACGCCGGCTGGCCAGGTCGTCAGGATGCATCAGCAATTGATGACGCGGCTTGCCCTTCACCAGCCGGTGATAGTTATGCATCCAGGAATTATTGCTGCGCACATGGCGACGGCCGATCAGCAACAGTTCGTCGACCACAGGACCCGGCTGCGCGGCAAACCGCACCAGGTCGGCGAGGATAACTGCCGGCGCCGCCTGCACCTTGCCATCAACGGTTTTCAGACGCGCGGCAAGGTTGGGCTGAAGCGGCCCAAGGTCCACGCCATGGGGATGGTCGGCCAGCATCGCCACCGATAATTTGTGGCTGGAGCCATCACCGTACGCGCCCGCGCGCAGCCCGAAATCGATCATCTGCGCCGGCGGCATCGTCGGCTTGAGTGTGGCACCGGTCTGAGCCGCAAAGGCCTTGGCCAGCCCGACGAAGATTTCCCAGTCATGCAGCGCACCCTCGGGTTTGGGCAAGATCGCCTGGTTGAAACGGGTGACGTTACGCACCGCAAACATATTGAAGGTCGTGTCGTAGTGATCGTTTTCCAACGCTGACGTGGACGGCAGAATCAAATCGGCATACCGCGTGGTCTCGTTGATATAGAGGTCGACGCTGACCATGAACTCCAAGCCTTCCAAGGCTTGCTCCAATTGCCGCCCATTAGGGGTCGACAACACCGGATTACCGGCCACTGTCACTAACGCGCGGATTTGTCCTTCGCCTTCAGTGAGCATTTCTTCCGCCAGGGCCGACACCGGCAACTCGCCACCGTACTCCGGACGCCCGGAAACCCGGCTCTGCCAGCGATTGAAATGCCCGCCACCGGTCGACGCCACCAGATCCACTGCGGGCGTCGTGCACAAGGCGCCACCCACACGGTCGAGATTGCCAGTCACCAGGTTGATCAGTTGCACCAGCCAGTGGCACAGCGTGCCGAACGCCTGGGTTGATACGCCCATGCGCCCGTAGCACACCGCTTTATCCGCTGCGGCAAAGTCCCGTGCCAGTTGGCGGATCTGCTCGGCAGGCACCGCACACTGACGACTCATGGCCTCGGCGGTAAACCCGGCGATCACGCGGCGTACATCCTCCAGGCCTTCAACCGGCAAATGGCTGTCGCGGGTCAGGTTCTCGGTAAACAAGGTGTTGAGCACCCCGAACAACAGCGCCGCATCACCGCCTGGGCGCACAAACAGATGCTGATCAGCCATCGCCGCCGTCTCGCTGCGCCGTGGGTCGACCACCACCACTTTACCGCCCCGCGCCTGGATCGCCTTGAGGCGCTTTTCCACGTCGGGCACCGTCATGATGCTGCCATTGGACGCCAGTGGGTTGCCGCCCAGGATCAGCATGAAGTCGGTGTGATCAATGTCCGGGATCGGCAGCAACAGGCCGTGGCCGTACATGAGATAGCTGGTGAGGTGATGGGGCAGTTGGTCGACCGAGGTCGCGGAAAACCGATTACGCGTCTTCAACAGGCCGAGGAAGTAGTTGCTGTGGGTCATCAGCCCATAGTTGTGCACGCTGGGGTTGCCCTGATACACCGCCACCGCATTCTGCCCGTGACGCGCCTGAATGCCCGCCAGCCGTTCGGCTACGAGCGCGAAAGCCTCGTCCCACGCGATCGGCTGCCATTCGCTACCTACCCGCAACATGGGCTGGTGCAGGCGGTCAGGATCATTCTGGATATCCTGCAGCGCTACGGCCTTGGGGCAGATATGCCCACGACTGAAACTGTCCTGGGCATCGCCCTTGATCGAGGTGATCACCAAGTTGCCGTCGTCGGCTCGGGTGGTTTCCAGCGTCAGGCCGCAGATGGCTTCACACAGATGGCAGGCACGGTGGTGGAGAGTCTTGGTCATCGCCAGTCTCTTATAAGGGCTTTGGTCCAACTATGGGCCGCGACCGGCAAGCGCGCCACCAACGTTCGCCTCGTGAATCGACAAGCATCAGGCCAGGCCATGGCTAAGCATGAGCAAATGTTTCAGAAACCTCACACGCTCGCCCTGAAACCGACACAGCCTGGCCTGCAGCCGCCCCCGCGCATTGCAAAAGGTTGCTACGCCAGTGTACAAATGGCCCGCTGCTGTCTGGAATTCATCTTCAAAAGCGCCTTGGCGCCCTGCTTGAACGCCCTTTAAAACCGTAGCCCTATTGGTAAGACGCGACATTTAATTATAAGATCGCGCCTTCCCCTATTTCGTCGCCCCGTGCGGCTTTCGCCGCAGGTCTCGCCCGTTGTCACAATAAACAAGGCTTTGAGTATCTGCGGTCTGTTGCAAAAAGGTAGTTAATGATGAGCGCAAGGCACTTTCTCTCCCTGATGGATTGCACGCCCGAAGAGCTGGTCAGCGTGATCCGTCGAGGCATTGAGCTTAAAGACCTGCGTAACCGCGGCGTACTGTTCGAGCCTTTGAAAAACCGCGTGCTCGGGATGATTTTCGAGAAGTCATCAACCCGCACCCGCGTGTCTTTCGAAGCCGGCATGATTCAACTGGGTGGCCAGGCCATCTTCTTGTCCTCGCGCGACACCCAATTAGGGCGTGGCGAGCCGGTCGCCGACAGCGCGAAGGTGATGTCGAGCATGCTCGACGCCGTGATGATCCGTACCTTTGCCCACAGTACCGTGACCGAATTTTCCGCCAACTCCCGCGTACCGGTGATCAACGGCCTGTCCGATGACCTGCACCCGTGCCAGTTGCTGGCCGACATGCAAACCTTTCTCGAACACCGTGGCTCGATTCAGGGCAAGACCGTGGCGTGGATCGGCGACGGCAACAACATGTGCAACAGTTATATAGAAGCGGCGATCCAATTCGACTTCCAATTGCGCGTTGCCTGCCCGGAAGGCTATGAACCTGATGCGCGCTTCCTGGCGCAGGCCGGTGACCGCGTGACCCTGGTTCGCGACCCGCGTGACGCGGTGATCGGCGCGCACCTGGTGAGCACCGACGTCTGGACCTCCATGGGCCAGGAAGACGAAACCACCAAGCGCCTGGCCCAGTTCGCCCCGTATCAAGTGAACCGCGCCCTGCTCGACCTGGCCGCGCCCGACGTGTTGTTCATGCACTGCCTGCCGGCGCACCGTGGCGAAGAAATCAGCCTTGACCTGCTTGACGATCCGCGCTCGGTCGCCTGGGACCAGGCCGAGAACCGCCTGCATGCGCAAAAAGCCCTGCTCGAGTTCCTCGTCCCGCCGTCGTACCACCACGCATGAGCCAGCCATTACTGCTGAACCTACGCAATCTGGCATGCGGCTATCAAGATCAACGGGTGGTGCAGAACCTCAACCTGCACCTGAATGCCGGCGATATCGGTTGCCTGTTAGGCTCTTCGGGCTGCGGCAAGACCACAACGTTGCGCGCCATTGCCGGGTTTGAGCCGGTGCACGAGGGTGAAATCAGCCTGGCGGGCGAAGTGATCTCCAGTGCCGGGTTCACTCTGGCGCCGGAGAAACGCCGCATCGGCATGGTGTTCCAGGACTACGCACTGTTTCCTCACCTCAGCGTGGCTGACAACATCGCCTTCGGCATTCGCAAGCACCCGCAACAAGACCGCGTGGTCGCTGAGTTGCTGGAACTGGTGAACCTGAAAAACCTGGGCAAGCGCTTTCCTCATGAGCTTTCCGGCGGCCAGCAACAACGCGTCGCTCTCGCCCGTGCTTTGGCGCCGGAGCCGGCATTGTTATTGCTGGACGAACCCTTCTCCAACCTGGATGGCGAGTTGCGACGCAAGCTCAGCCACGAGGTGCGGGATATCCTCAAGGCACGCGGCACCAGTGCGATTCTGGTGACCCATGATCAGGAAGAAGCCTTCGCGGTCAGCGACCAGGTCGGTGTTTTCAAGGAGGGCCGCCTTGAGCAGTGGGACACGCCCTACAACCTCTATCACGAACCGCAGACACCATATGTCGCCAGCTTTATCGGCCAGGGTTACTTCATTCGTGGCCAGTTAAGTTCGCCGGAATCCGTGAGCACCGAACTCGGCGAGCTACGCGGCAACCGCGCCTACACCTGGCCTACCGGTGGTGCGGTGGATGTGCTGCTGCGCCCGGATGACATCGTCTACGCGCCAGACAGCGCGCTGAAAGCGCAGATCGTCGGCAAGACGTTCCTGGGGGCGTCTACCTTGTACCGCCTGCAACTTCCGACGGGCGCGCAATTGGAGTCGATTTTCCCCAGCCACGCCGACCATCAGGTGGGAGCGGATGTGGGGATTCGGGTTGCGGCTGAGCATCTGGTGTTATTTCAGGCGTCAGGGAGTACGGCGGCGCAAATCCCTAAAGTCGAATCCGGCGTACGCCGCTACAGCCCTGCGCACTGAATAACTGACGAAACCGGCTTGACTTCAGGCGCTGCAAAATAGATTCAGGCTCGGCCAATCGGCGCGAATTTAGCCTGGGTATGCTCAGCCAGCACCGCCGCTGGCAATTCCACTTCCAGCCCCCTTCTACCCGCGCTCACAAAAATGGTCGCGAACGGCTGCGCCGTCACATCGATAAACGTGCGCAACCGCTTCTTCTGCCCCAGCGGGCTGATGCCGCCTAACAAGTAACCCGTAGAGCGCTGCGCCGCTGCCGGGTCGGCCATTTCGACTTTTTTCACCCCGGCAGCGTGCGCCAGCCCTTTCAGGTCGAGACTTCCGACGACCGGCACCACCGCCACCAACAATTCGCCTTTCTCACTGCTCGCCAGCAAGGTCTTGAACACCTGCGCCGGGTCGAGGCCCAACTTCTCCGCGGCCTCCAGCCCATACGAAGCCGCCTTGGGGTCATGTTCGTAACTGTGGATACGATGTTCGGCGCGAACTTTTTTCAACAAATCCAATGCAGGCGTCATGGTGTCTCCGGGCATTGCAAACAGATGGCCGATTCTAGGCCAAGCCCACGCAAAAGGCTCTAGTACGCCCACTTTTAAGGTACACACGCAAGATGACAAGCGTGATCATTCACCAGACCAATAGTTTGAAAGTGACTGACCGTTCACTTTCGACCTTTGACAGCGGTCATTCTTGTCTATATTTTTTCGTTTCCGAATACTGTAGGAATAGCTCCGCAGTATTCAAGCAGTAAGCCGTGTCCGGGATGGGGATCCTTGCCACGGTGAAAATCGCGCAATAACCCGTTGAGGTTGTGCGCCAGACAAGAACAACAACTGAGGTTTTCCATGACAACTGCTCTTCAACAGCCTTCACTTTCGAGCCAATGTATGGCCGAGTTCCTGGGGACTGCGCTTCTTATCTTCTTCGGTACGGGATGTGTCGCTGCGCTCAAGGTCGCGGGTGCCAGCTTTGGCTTGTGGGAGATCAGTATCATCTGGGGGGTGGGCGTCAGTATGGCGATCTACCTGAGCGCCGGCATTTCCGGGGCGCACCTGAACCCCGCCGTCAGTATTGCCCTGTGCATTTTCGCCGACTTCGACAAACGTAAACTGCCCTTCTATATCCTCGCCCAGATCGCCGGCGCCTTCTGCTCGGCCGCCTTGGTGTACACCCTCTACAGCAACCTGTTTTTCGATTACGAACAAACCCACCATATGGTCCGTGGCACGCAAGCCAGCCTGGAACTGGCGTCGGTGTTTTCCACCTACCCCCATGCGCTACTGAGCACCGCCCAGGCCTTCCTGGTGGAAATGGTCATCACCGCGATCCTGATGGGCGTGATCATGGCCCTCACCGATGACAACAACGGCCTGCCACGCGGCCCGCTGGCCCCGCTGCTGATCGGCCTGCTGATCGCCGTGATGGGCAGTGCCATGGGCCCGCTGACCGGCTTCGCGATGAACCCGGCGCGGGATTTCGGGCCCAAGCTGATGACCTTTTTCGCCGGCTGGGGTGAAATGGCCTTTACCGGTGGCCGCGATATTCCTTACTTCCTGGTACCGATTTTCGCGCCGATTGTTGGCGCATGCCTAGGTGCTGCAGCGTATCGCGGGCTGATTGCCCGTCACCTGCCAAGCGCCGCACCTGCTATAGCTGAAGAAACACCTGACACGGCTGTCAACGGCAAAACCCGTATTTCCTGATCACGCCAGCCTGGCCGCTCCTGCTCTTTTGCAGCCAGGCTGACTACCGACTTTCTTATTTCCCAAGGCATTCGACATGACCGATATTCAGAATAAGAACTACATCATCGCCCTTGACCAGGGCACCACCAGCTCCCGCGCGATCATCTTTGATCGTGACGCCAACGTGGTCTGCACCGCCCAGCGTGAGTTCACTCAGCACTACCCACAGCCGGGCTGGGTCGAGCATGACCCGATGGAAATCTTCGCCACCCAGAGCGCGGTGATGGTCGAGGCCCTGGCCCAGGCCGGCCTGCACCATGATCAGGTCGCCGCCATCGGCATCACCAACCAGCGTGAAACCACCGTGGTGTGGGACAAAGTCACCGGTCGCCCAATCTACAACGCCATCGTCTGGCAATGCCGCCGCAGCACCGAGATTTGCCAGCAACTCAAGCGCGACGGCCATGAGCAATACATTAATGACGCCACCGGCCTGGTCACCGACCCGTACTTCTCCGGCACCAAGCTCAAGTGGATCCTCGACAATGTCGAAGGCAGCCGCGAGCGTGCGCGCAACGGCGAGCTGCTGTTCGGTACCATCGACAGCTGGCTGATCTGGAAATTTACCGGCGGCAAAACCCACGTCACCGACTACACCAACGCCTCGCGCACCATGCTTTTCAACATCCACACCCTTGAGTGGGATGCGAAGATGCTGGAGATCCTCGACGTGCCGCGCGAAATGCTGCCGGAAGTGAAGTCGTCGTCGGAAATCTACGGCCGCACCAAAAGCGGCATCGCTATCGGCGGTATCGCCGGCGACCAGCAGGCTGCACTGTTCGGTCAGATGTGCGTTGAAGCAGGCCAGGCCAAGAACACCTACGGCACTGGCTGCTTCCTGCTGATGAACACCGGCGACAAAGCGGTGAAATCCCAGCACGGCATGCTTACCACCATCGCCTGCGGCCCGCGTGGCGAAGTGGCCTACGCCCTGGAAGGCGCCGTGTTCAACGGCGGCTCCACCGTGCAATGGCTGCGTGACGAGCTGAAGATTATTGCCGATGCCACCGACACCGAATACTTCGCCAGCAAGGTCAAGGACAGCAACGGCGTGTACCTGGTCCCGGCGTTCACCGGCCTGGGCGCGCCGTACTGGGACCCGTATGCCCGCGGCGCCCTGTTTGGCCTGACCCGCGGCGTACGCGTGGATCACATCATTCGTGCGGCCCTGGAGTCGATTGCCTACCAGACCCGCGACGTACTTGACGCCATGCAACAAGACTCGGGCGAACGCCTCAAAGCCTTGCGTGTGGACGGCGGCGCGGTCGCCAACAACTTCCTGATGCAGTTCCAGGCCGATATCCTCGGCACCCAGGTCGAGCGCCCGCAAATGCGCGAGACCACCGCATTGGGCGCCGCGTACCTGGCAGGCCTGGCCTGCGGCTTCTGGGGCAGCCTGGATGAATTGCGCGGCAAGGCGGTGATCGAACGCGAATTCGAACCCCAGTTGGACGAAGTCGCCAAGGAGAAGCTCTACGCCGGCTGGCAAAAAGCGGTAAGCCGTACCCGCGACTGGGAACCGCACGAAGGCGCTGAATAAGCCAAGCGCCGGATCCATATAGGGTTGTAACTGGCAGGGAGCGGATTCCTGCGTCATCATGGGCCACTTTTGTATGGCAGCCCAAAGGACGCCCCATGAATCTGCCTCCCCGCCAACAACAAATCCTCGAACTGGTCCGCGAACGCGGCTATGTCAGCATCGAGGAAATGGCGCAGCTATTCGTTGTCACCCCGCAAACCATCCGCCGCGATATCAACCAACTGGCGGACGCCAATCTGCTGCGCCGCTACCACGGCGGCGCGGCCTACGATTCCAGTGTCGAAAACACCGCGTACGCCATGCGTGCCGACCAGATGCGCGACGAGAAACAGCGCATCGGCGAAGCCATCGCGGCGCAAATCCCCGATCACGCCTCGCTGTTCATCAATATCGGCACCACTACCGAATCCATCGCCCGTGCGCTGCTCAACCACAACCACCTGAAAATCATCACCAACAACCTCAACGTCGCCACCATGCTCAGCGCCAAGGACGACTTCGACGTGCTGTTGACGGGCGGTAATGTGCGCCGTGACGGCGGCGTGGTGGGCCAGGCGAGTGTCGACTTCATCAACCAGTTCAAGGTCGACTTTGCCTTGGTGGGTATCAGCGGTATCGATGAAGATGGCAGCTTGCTCGACTTTGACTACCAGGAAGTGCGGGTTTCCCAGGCAATTATCGCCAATGCGCGCAAGGTCATCCTGGCGGCCGACTCCAGCAAATTCGGGCGCAACGCCATGATTCGCCTGGGGCCGATCAGTCTGGTGGATTGTCTGGTGACCGATCAGCAGCCGGTGCCGGCGCTGGTGCAGTTGTTGAATGAGCATAAGGTTCAGTTGGAAGTCGTCTAGGTTCTCGTTCCCACGCTCCGCGTGGGAACTATCAGCGGTTATGTTCACAAATTTTCCTTTACCCGCCCTTCGATGAGTTTTTTCAATCGAAGTCAGGTGGCTGCGCGCGCGTTTATCCGCTACTATTTTCGCAAATGAACATTAATGTTCGAATTCCAATACGAAAAGATCGCGAGGCCAGCCGATGAACCCTTCTACCTTGCCTGCTCCACCGCTTGCCGAAGTCTATGACGTTGCCGTTATAGGCGGCGGAATCAATGGCGTCGGCATTGCAGCAGACGCAGCCGGTCGCGGTTTGTCGGTTTTCCTTTGTGAAAAGGATGATCTGGCCAGCCACACCTCTTCCGCTAGCAGCAAGCTGATCCACGGTGGCCTGCGCTACCTTGAACATTACGAGTTCCGCCTGGTGCGCGAAGCGTTGGCCGAACGCGAAGTGCTGCTGGCCAAGGCCCCGCACATCGTCAAGCAGATGCGTTTCGTGTTGCCGCACCGCCCGCACCTGCGTCCGGCATGGATGATCCGTGCCGGCCTGTTCCTGTACGACAATCTCGGCAAGCGCGAAAAGCTCGCCGGCTCGAAAAGCCTCAAGTTCGGCCCGGACAGCCCACTGAAAAGCGAAATTACCAAAGGCTTCGAGTACTCCGATTGCTGGGTCGATGACGCCCGCCTTGTCGTCCTAAACGCCATGGCCGCCCGCGAAAAAGGCGCGCACATCCATACCCAGACCCGGTGCGTCAGCGCCCATCGCAGCAAGGGCCTGTGGGAAATGAACATGGAACGCGCCGATGGCAGCCTGTTCTCGATCCGTGCCCGCGCACTGGTCAACGCCGCTGGCCCATGGGTGGCCAAGTTCATCAAGGATGACTTGAAACTGGATTCGCCCTACGGCATCCGTTTGATCCAGGGCAGCCACCTGATCGTGCCGAAACTCTACGAAGGTGCCCACGCGCACATCCTGCAGAACGAAGACCAGCGCATCGTTTTCACCATTCCGTACCTGAACCACCTGACCATCATCGGCACCACCGACCGCGAATACACGGGCGACCCGGCTGCAGTTGCGATCACCGAAGGTGAAACCGACTACATGCTCCAGGTGGTCAACGCACACTTCAAGAAGCAACTGAGCCGCGACGACATCCTCCATACTTACTCTGGCGTTCGCCCACTGTGCAACGACGAGTCGGACAACCCGTCGGCCATTACCCGCGACTACACGCTGGCGCTGTCCGGCGGCACGGGCGAGGCACCGATCCTGTCGGTGTTTGGCGGTAAGCTGACCACCTATCGCAAGCTCGCCGAATCGGCGATGGCGCAACTGGCGCCGTATTTCACCCAGATGCGCCCAAGCTGGACCGCCAAGGCCAGCCTGCCTGGCGGCGAGGACATGACCACGCCAGAAGCCTTGGCCGAAGCCATTCGCAGCAAATTCGACTGGGTGCCGAGTGAAATCGCCCGCCGTTGGTCCACTACTTATGGCAGCCGCACATGGCGCTTGCTGGAAGGCGTGCAATCGATGGCTGACCTGGGCGAGCACCTGGGTGGCGGCCTGTATACCCGAGAAGTCGATTACCTGTGTGCTGAAGAATGGGTGACCCAGGCTCAAGACATACTGTGGCGTCGTACCAAGCTGGGCCTGTTCACCACTGCGCAAGAACAGGAGAACGTGCAGCGTTATCTGTCCAAGGTCGAGCAGAACCGCAGCAAGATTGAAGCGGCCTGACTGCCAATAACGAACAAAGCCCCTGCACCGTGAGGTCCAGGGGCTTTGTTTTGCATTCGGTTTTCCGAACGCGACAGCCAACCCTATTCGGTTTGCCGGATCCAGAACTAAGATTTTTTCCGACACATAAAGTTAATTTTCATAAAAATCAAAGCTTTAAGCTTTTAACGCTGGTCTGGCACGACTCATGCTCTACACTCTTGGACGATTGCCTGAGACGCCTCAGGAGCCGTCACGGGCATTCGCTGTACAAGAGAGCCGTTTAGCCGGCTTCATAAAAAAAACAAATGTCGAGGAAGTATTGATGCGCATCGTTCCCCATATTCTGGGCGCAGCTATCGCTGCTGCTCTGATCAGCACTCCAGTTTTCGCCGCCGAACTCACCGGCACGCTGAAAAAGATCAACGACTCCGGCACCATCACTCTCGCTCACCGCGACAGCTCCATTCCGTTTTCCTACATCGCGGATGGTTCGGGCAAACCAGTGGGCTACTCCCACGACATTCAGTTGGCCGTCGTAGAGCAACTGAAAAAAGACCTGAACAAACCCGACCTGAAGGCCAAGTACAACCTGGTCACTTCGCAAACCCGTATTCCGCTGATCCAGAACGGCACCGCGGACCTCGAGTGCGGCTCCACCACCAACAATGCCGAACGCGCCCAACAAGTTGATTTCACCGTCAACATTTTCGAAATCGGCACCCGTCTGCTCGTCAAGAAAGACAAGGATGGCAAGCCGAGCTACGCCGACTTTGCTGACCTGAAAGGCAAGAACGTCGTGACCACCGCTGGCACCACGTCCGAGCGCATCATCAAATCGATGAACGCTGACAAGCAAATGGGCATGAACATCATCTCCGCCAAAGACCACGGCGAATCCTTCCAGATGCTGGAAAGCGGCCGTGCCGTTGCCTTCATGATGGACGACGCCCTGCTGGCCGGTGAAGAAGCCAAGGCCAAGAAGCCGGACGACTGGGTCATCACCGGTACTCCACAGTCCTTTGAAGCCTATGCCTGCATGGTGCGTAAAGACGACCCGGCCTTCAAAAAGGCTGTCGATGACGCCATCGTCGCCCTGTACAAATCCGGCGAGATCAACAAGATCTACAGCAAGTGGTTCGAGAGCCCGATCCCACCAAAAGGCCTGAACCTGAACTTCCCGATGAGCGACAAGGTTAAGGAGCTGATCGCTAACCCAAGCGACAAGCCAGCGCCTGACGTAAAAATCTAATACCTGACTAAGCTTATGTCCTGAGGGAGCCAACCCTCCCTCAGGCGTCTGTTACTACCTGCTGGCAATAAATTGGAACACTCGACCTGGCGGTTTTCGAGCCGATCGTGTGTGCCTGGCGTTCACCGTCAGGCGGGAAAGGATCTTCCCCAAGCGGGTGCTTGTACATCGATCGATTTCGGGGGAGACCCTAATGAATTACAACTGGGACTGGAGCGTGTTCTTCAAGTCCACCGGCGTGGGCAGCGAGACTTATCTCGACTGGTACATCGCCGGCTTGGGCTGGACCATCGCCATCGCTGTCGTGGCATGGATTATCGCCTTACTGCTGGGGTCCATTCTGGGCGTCATGCGCACCGTGCCGAACCGTCTCGTAGCGGGCATTGCGACCTGCTATGTGGAACTGTTCCGTAACGTGCCGCTGCTGGTTCAGCTATTCATCTGGTATTTCCTGATACCCGACCTGCTGCCGCAGAACCTGCAAGACTGGTACAAACAAGACCTCAACCCGACCACTTCGGCTTACCTGAGCGTCGTCGTATGCCTGGGCCTGTTCACCGCCGCCCGAGTGTGTGAGCAAGTACGTACCGGTATTCAGGCACTTCCGCGTGGCCAGGAATCAGCTGCACGTGCCATGGGTTTCAAGCTGCCGCAGATCTACTGGAACGTGCTGCTGCCCCAAGCCTACCGGATCATCATTCCGCCGCTCACCTCGGAATTCCTCAACGTCTTCAAGAACTCCTCCGTGGCGTCCTTGATCGGCCTGATGGAACTGCTGGCACAAACCAAGCAGACCGCCGAGTTCTCGGCCAACCTGTTTGAGGCCTTCACCCTGGCCACGCTGATCTACTTCACCCTGAACATGAGCCTGATGCTGCTGATGCGCATGGTCGAGAAGAAAGTCGCGGTGCCCGGCCTGATCTCCGTGGGGGGTAAATAATGGACTTCGATTTCAGCGGCATCATCCCCGCCATCCCGGGCCTGTGGAACGGCATGGTCATGACCTTGCAGTTGATGGTCATGGGCGTGGTCGGCGGTATCGCACTGGGTACGGTCCTGGCGCTGATGCGCCTGTCGTCCAGCAAACTGCTGTCGCGCCTCGCCGGCGCTTATGTGAACTACTTCCGCTCGATCCCGCTGCTGCTGGTGATCACCTGGTTCTACCTGGCGGTGCCGTTCGTGCTGCGCTGGATCACCGGCGAAGACACCCCAATCGGCGCGTTCGCCTCCTGCGTCGTGGCCTTCATGATGTTCGAAGCCGCGTACTTCTGCGAAATCGTGCGAGCCGGCGTGCAGTCGATCCCCAAGGGCCAGATGGCGGCGGCACAGGCAATGGGCATGAGCTATGGCCAGACCATGCGCCTGATCATCCTGCCCCAGGCGTTCCGCAAGATGACCCCGTTGCTGCTGCAACAGTCGATCATCCTGTTCCAGGACACCTCGCTGGTCTACACCGTGGGCCTGGTGGACTTCCTCAACTCCGCCCGCTCTAACGGCGACATCATCGGCCGCTCCAATGAGTTCCTGATCTTTGCCGGTGTCGTCTACTTCATCATCAGCTTTTCCGCCTCGCTGCTGGTCAAGCGTCTGCAAAAAAGGTTTGCCGTATGATCTCGATCAAGAACATCAACAAGTGGTATGGCGACTTCCAGGTGCTGACCGATTGCAGCACTGATGTCAAAAAAGGCGAAGTGATCGTGGTGTGCGGGCCGTCCGGCTCGGGCAAGTCCACCCTCATCAAGTGCGTCAACGCGCTGGAACCGTTCCAGAAGGGCGACATCGTGGTCGACGGCACCTCCATCGCCGACCCGAAAACCAACCTGCCAAAACTGCGTTCACGCGTGGGCATGGTGTTCCAGCACTTCGAACTGTTCCCGCACCTGACCATCACCGAGAACCTGACCATCGCGCAGATCAAGGTGCTGGGTCGCAGCAAGGAAGAAGCCACCAAGAAGGGCCTGCAATTGCTTGAGCGTGTGGGCCTGTCGGCGCACGCCCACAAGCACCCGGGTCAGCTTTCCGGCGGCCAGCAACAACGTGTGGCTATTGCCCGCGCCTTGGCCATGGACCCGATCGTGATGCTGTTCGACGAACCCACCTCAGCCCTCGACCCGGAAATGGTCAACGAAGTACTGGACGTGATGGTGCAACTGGCCCACGAAGGCATGACCATGATGTGCGTGACCCACGAAATGGGCTTCGCCCGCAAAGTGGCCGACCGCGTAATCTTCATGGACGCCGGCAAGATCATCGAAGACTGCCCGAAAGAAGAATTCTTCGGCGACATCAGCGCCCGCTCCGAACGCGCGCAGCAATTCCTTGAGAAAATCCTGCAGCACTAAGCATTACAGCGCTTTCACTGTAGAAACCGGATCCATTATGGGAGCAAGCCCGCTCCCACAATGGACCGTACAGGCAGGCAAGCGCTGGTTGACCCAAGGCATCTGTGATGAAATGCGACCCCAACCAATTTCGCGCCGCACCGCCATCACTTGCCGTGAAACCACGCCTGATACGCCAACTGTTCCTGCCGCCGTTGATCATCGCCCTGATGATCAGCCTGGGTTATATCGGCTTCTGGATCAGTGAGTACTACGGCATCCGCACCCTCAGCGATACCGGCGAACGCCAACTGGAGTTGCATGCCCGCACCGTCGAAAGCGAACTAAGCAAATACACCTACCTGCCCAGCCTTCTGGAACTGGAGTCCAGCGTCTCCAAACTGCTGGCCGACCCAACCCAGGAAACCCGCAAGACCGTCAACGACTACCTCGAAGGCCTGAACCGACGCAGTCGCAGTCGGGCCATCTACGTGATGGACACCACCGGCCGCGTGCTGGCCACCAGTAACTGGCGCGATGCCGACAGTTACCAGGGTGAAGACCTGTCCTTTCGTGCCTACTTCCAGAACGCCGTGCGTGGTCAGCCCGGGCGGTTCTATGGCATCGGCAGCACCAACGGCGAACCTGGCTACTACCTGGCCCACGGCCTGGAAGAACACGGCAAAATCATCGGCGTCGCCGTGGTCAAAGTGCGCCTCGAAGCCCTGGAGGAACGCTGGCAACGCGCGCGCCTCGAGGCCTTCGTCAGCGATGAGAACGGCATCATTATCCTTTCCAGCGACCCGGCCCGCCGCCTCAAGGCCGTGCGCCCGCTGAGCGATGACACCAAGGATCGCCTGGCCCACAGCCTGCAGTATTACTGGGCGACATTGAACGAGCTGGAACCCCTGGCCCGCGAGCGCCTCAATGAAGCCACCGAGAAACTGACGTTCCCAGCCAACAACGAAGTGGTGAACGACCAGCGCGAAGTCAGCTACCTGGCGCAAACCCGTCCGCTTAATGACACACCCTGGAATTTCACCCTGCTTACCCCGCTCAACGACCTGCGTCGCGCCGCCATCAACCAGGGCATCCTGGTGGCGGTCGCGTTTGGCCTGGTGGCGTTTTTGCTGATTGCCTGGAATGAGCGGCGCAAAGTCATCGCCACCCGCCTCGCCGCGCGGGAAGCCCTGCAGGAAGCCAACAGCCAGCTGGAGCGTCGGATTGCCGAACGCACCGCCGACCTGCGCGCCAGCAACGAACGGCTCAAGGGCCAGATCCGCGAACGCCGCCAGGCCGAAGAAACCCTGCGCCGCGCCCAGGATGAACTGGTGCAGGCCGGCAAACTGGCGGCTATCGGCCAGATGTCCACCAGCATCGCCCACGAACTGAACCAGCCCCTGGCCGCCTTGCGCACCTTGTCCGGCAACACGGTGCGTTTCCTCGAGCGCGGCGCCCTCGACACCGCCAGCGCCAACCTCAAGACCATTAATGAACTGATCGACCGCATGGGCCGCATCACCGCCAGCCTGCGCTCCTTCGCCCGGCGCGGCGATGACCAGGGCGAAGCCAACCTCGCCAAAGCCGTGGACGCCGCGTTCCAGGTACTGGGCGCGCGCCTGGACGACCTGTCGCTGAGCGTGCACCGTGACTTTGTCCCCGCCCAACTGCAAATCGACCAGACGCGCCTGGAGCAGATCCTGGTCAACCTGATCGGCAATGCCCTCGACGCCATGCAGGCCCAACCTGCCCCCGAGCTGTGGCTGGACGGCAGCAGCAGCGAGGGCAAATATCGCCTGCACGTACGCGACAACGGCCACGGCATCGACGCCGAGGCGCGCAAACATTTGTTCGAACCGTTCTTCACCACCAAACCCGGCGAGCAAGGCCTGGGCTTGGGCCTGACGCTTTCCGCCAGCCTCGCGGCGGCCACTGGCGGCAACCTTGCCGTGGAGCATCCGGCCAGTGGTGGAACGACCTTTGTCCTGAGCCTGCCGCTGGCGGGTGCTCAAAAAGCTGAGTCGACATGAATACAGACGCTACAGTCCCTAAAGACGACCTCACCGTGCTGATCGTCGAAGACGACCCCCATGTACTGCTCGGCTGCCAGCAAGCCCTGGCACTGGAAGACATCCACAGCGTCGGCGTGGGCAGTGCCGAAGAAGCCTTGAAGCGCATCGGCGAGAACTTCGCGGGCATTGTGATCAGTGACATCCGCTTGCCGGGCATTGATGGCCTGGAGCTGCTCACCCGCCTCAAGGCCCTGGATAAAAGCCTGCCGGTGGTGCTGATTACCGGGCATGGCGATATCTCCATGGCGGTCGGCGCGATGCGCAACGGCGCCTACGATTTCATGGAAAAACCCTTCTCCCCCGAACGCCTGGTGGACGTCGCCCGTCGCGCCCTGGAGCAGCGCGGGCTGGCGCGGGAAGTCTGGTCGTTGCGCCGTCAGCTGGCCGAGCGCGACGCCCTCGAGGGCCGCATCATTGGCCGCTCGCCCGCCATGCAGAACCTGCGCGAGCTGATCGCCAACGTCGCCGACACCTCGGCCAACGTGCTGATCGAAGGCGAGACCGGCACCGGCAAGGAACTGGTCGCGCGCTGCCTGCACGATTTCAGCCGGCGCCATTCGCACCAGTTCGTCGCGTTGAACTGCGGCGGCTTGCCGGAGAACCTCTTCGAAAGCGAGATTTTCGGCCACGAAGCCAACGCCTTTACCGGCGCCGGCAAGCGCCGCATCGGCAAGATCGAGCACGCCCACGAAGGCACGTTGTTCCTTGATGAAGTGGAAAGCATGCCGATCAACCTGCAGATCAAACTGCTACGGGTGCTGCAGGAACGCACCCTGGAACGCTTGGGTTCGAACCAGAGCGTGGCAGTGGATTGCCGGGTGATAGCCGCCACCAAGTCCGACCTCGACGAATTGAGCCGTGCCAGTCAGTTCCGCAGCGACCTGTACTACCGCCTCAACGTGGTGACCCTTGAACTGCCGCCGCTGCGCGAACGCCGCGAAGACATCCTGCAGCTGTTCGAACATTTCCTGCAGCAATCATCCTTGCGCTTCGACCGGGCCGTGCCGGAATTGGACAACCAGACCCTGTCGAACCTGATGAGCCACGACTGGCCCGGCAACGTGCGCGAACTGCGCAACGTCGCCGAACGCTTCGCCCTGGGCCTGCCCGCCTTCAAGAAAAGCGGCGCCAGCGGCGGCAACCATGGCCTGGCCTTTACCGAGGCGGTGGAGGCCTTCGAACGCAACCTGCTCAACGATGCCTTGCAACGCAGTGGCGGCAACCTGACCCAGGCCAGCCAGGAATTGGGGATGGCCAAGACCACCTTGTTCGATAAAGTTAAAAAGTACGGGTTGAGCCACTGATGGATCTATTCTTGAAAGCCGCCCTGGGCGCGGCGGTGGTGCTGATCCTGGCGGCGCTGGCCAAGACCAAGAACTATTACATCGCAGGGTTGGTACCGCTGTTTCCGACCTTTGCGTTGATCGCGCATTACATCGTCGGCAAGGGCCGCTCGGTGGACGATTTGAAGACCACCATCCTGTTCGGAATGTGGTCGATCATTCCGTATTTTGTGTATTTGGCGACGTTGTATGTGGTGGTGGATCGGATGCGGTTGGAGGCCTCTTTAGCCGTAGCGGCGGTAGCGTGGTTGATGGCCGCAACCGTCCTGGTCAGCATCTGGGTACGCGTCCATTCCTGACAAAACACGGTCGAAATGTAGCTAACAGGGGATCAGCGTACGATCTTGTCGACTTGAATCCCCAGCTTCTTCAAGCGATACCAAAAGCTCCTCTCCGAAATCCCGATCTTCGCCGCCGCCGCAGCCTGCACGCCGTTGCTCTCCTGCAACGCTGCCAGAATGTAGGCCTTCTCCACCTCCGCCAGCGCCGCATCCAGGTCCTGGGGAATCCCCGGCCCCTCGCTGAGGATCGCCGCTAAGCCGCCCTCGCTCGGCTTCGAGGCAAACAAATAACCCGGTAGGTCGATATCTTCGATCACGGGAGAGGCGGCCACGATGGTCGCGCGCTCCACGCAGTTCTGCAGCTCACGAATATTGCCCGGCCAGTGATACGCCGCCATGGCCTGCAACGCTTCGGCGCTGAAACCGGTAATGCGCTTGCCGGCCGTGGCGCTGAGGGTGTGGGCGAAGTGGCGAGCCAGGGGCGCGATGTCCTCCACACGCTCGCGCAAGGCCGGCAAAGGAATCGGGAACACGTTGAGGCGGTAATAAAGGTCTTCACGAAACTCTTTGTTAGCCACCGCCTCCAGCAGGTTCTTATTGGTAGCGGCGATCACCCGCACATCCACCTTGCGCTCGCGGGGGTCGCCCACCGGCTCGATCACCCGCTCCTGCAAGGCGCGCAGGATCTTGGCCTGTAACGCCAGGGGCATATCGCCCACTTCATCCAGGAACAATGTGCCTTTGTCGGCCTGCTGGAAGCGCCCTACCCGATCAGCCACGGCGCCGGTAAACGCGCCCTTGCGATGGCCGAACATTTCGCTTTCCAGCAAGCCTTCCGGGATCGCCGCGCAATTGACCGCCACGAACGGTTTGTCAGCCCGGCAGCCGTGTTTGTGGATGGCGCGGGCGACCATTTCCTTGCCGGTGCCGCTTTCACCCGTCAGCAGGATGGTGGCGCTGCTGTCACGCACCGAGTCCACCGCTTGCAGCACCTTGCGAAACGCCGGGCTGTCGCCCACCAGGCTGTCGAACTGCGCGTGCTCATCCAGCTCGGCACGCAGGCGTGCGTTGTCGCGCATGATGTCGCGAAATTGCAGGGCCTTGGCCACGGTGATGTCGAGCTCGTCGATATCGAACGGCTTGGCGATGTAGTCGTAGGCGCCGTTGCGCATCGACTGCACGGCGTTTTTCACCGTGCTGTAGGCGGTCATCACAATCACCGGCACGTGCGGGTAGCGCACCTTGATCTCGGCCAGCAGCGCCGGCCCGTCCATGCCGGGCATGCGCCAATCGCTGATCACCAGGTCGATGTCTTCCTGCTCCAGCACCTTGAGCGCGTGCAGGCCGTTGCCGGCGACAAACACCTGCACCTCGTTCTGGCCCAGGGCCGAGGCAAGCAGGTCGCAGAGCTTGGGTTCGTCGTCGACTACCAGAATGTTATGCGTCATGACTGTCCTCGTCGTCTTCGCCCATTGCCGGAATGTACAGGCTGAACGTGGCGCCGGCATCTTTCTCGCTGGCACATTCGATGCTGCCGTCGTGACTTTCCATAATCGAATAGACTTTAGCCAGGCCCAGGCCGGTGCCGGAAGCCTTGGTGGTGACGAATGGCGTGAAGATACGCTCGACCATTTCCGCCGGAATACCCTGGCCGGTGTCGGCGATGCTGATCACCGTATTTTCGCCCACGGCGCGAATGCCCAGAGTTAGGCGTCCGCCTTCGGGCATTGCGTCGATGGCGTTGAGAATCAGGTTGAGGCACGCCTGCTTGAGCTGCTTGGCATCCGCGTAGATCGTCGCCCCCGGCGCCTGGTCGTCGATGTGTGCATCGATGTTATGGGTGGCCAATTCCGGGCCGCAGAAGCCGAGGATTTCCTCCACCAAGGGTCGCGTTGGCTGCAGCACGCGCAACGGTGGGTTGGGCTTGGCAAAGTCGAGAAACTCGGTGATCAGGTCATTGATGCGGCTGACTTCACTGATCACGTATTCCAGGTGACGCTTGTCGGTTTCCGCCAGGTCAGCGCGACGGTGCAGCAGTTGCGTCGCCGTCTTGATGATTCCCAGCGGGTTGCGGATCTCGTGAGCCAGGCCCATGGCGACTTCACCCAAGGCATGCAGGCGATCACGCCGACGCAACTGGGCTTCAAGGTGATGCAACTCGCCCAGACGCTCGGTCATGTGGTTGAAGGTGCTGCTCAACTGCGCCAGCTCGTCGCCGCCGCTGACCTCCACGCGGTGCGCGTAGTCGCCGGAAATCACCGCGTTAACACCTTGGGACAGGTCGCGCAAAGGCTTGGTCAGGCGTCGCGACACCAACACCCCGGCCGCCAACGACAGCGCCGAACTGAGCAGGAAGATCAGCACGAACAGATTACTCTGGTTCACCAGCCCGACCAGGCTGGTGTGGCGCAGCAGGCCGCTGAAAATCACGCCTTGCAAGTCACCGGCATCATTGAAGATCGGCCAGTACAAACCGCTGTAGTTATTGGTGAACTGCTCGCTGGGCTGCCGGGTGGCGCGCATCGCGGTTTCAACGCTCTTGGGGATGCGCGAAGGGTGATCCTCAAACCGTTGGGTCGAGAAAATCTCGGAGAAACCGTCCGGGTTGGCCAGGTACAGGCGCAGGTCGAGGGAATGCACATCGGCCACGCTGGTGAGGAAACTGCTGTCCAGGTAAGTCCCGACCAGCAGCTCGTAATCAACGCCGTCCTGCGAGGTATCGAACGTCGAGACCACGATGCCGGTGGACACGCCCTCCACCTGCACAGTCTGCAACACCGTATTTTTGGCCAGGCTGATCTGCTTGACGATGTCGGATGCGGCGGTACTGAACACGACTTTTTGGTCACTGGTGCGAATCAACGCTACCACGTCGATATCAGTGGCATCGGCAATGTCGGCGGTCAGCCGGTCGTGTTTGGCGGCTTGCTTGTTCTCAGGCGGGCTGGTGTAGCGCAGGAACAATTTGGCCATGCGCGCGTTGTCATGAAGGATATCGCCGATCTCGTCCTTGACGATCTTGGTGGATTCCTGCAGCCAGATGCGCACGTTGCTGTCGAAGATCTGCGACAACGTAGTGGCGGCCAACTCCGCCGCGATCATGGTCGGGATCACACTGACCAACCAGAACGCCAGCACCAGCTTGCGCTGGACGCTCCAGCGCGAAATGGCAAAGGGGCGGGCTTTCTGGCGGGTCTTGGTGATCATCAGGTTTCGCTTATCGCAGCAGCCATGGCGGGGTCGGAACGGTCCGGTCGAATAAACACTTTTACAAGCTTGAGCAGGCCATTGACCAGCCGGTTGCGGTGGCGGAAAAACACACGGTTACCCTGGAACTCACAGCCCAGGCGCAGCTTACTGGCATACCCGGCCTGCCCACACTCATACAACGCAATATTATTCTGAATACAGTAGTCGACGTTAGTCAGCCAACTACGGAAGTACAGGTTGTAGTCGCGGGTGAACTCGACGTCATGCCCGAAAAACTTGTCCACCAGCCGTTGTTCGTCCACCAGCATCAGGTTGAACGCCACCAGCCGCTCGTCTACCCAGTAAAGAACACAAACCGCGCGCTGATCAAGCCGTTCGAGCACGCCGGTGAAGTAGCCGGCAGGCAGCCGTTCGAACTGCAACTCGGCGCGTGTCAGCGTGGCTTCGTACAGGCGCATGACGTCGGGCAGCACGTCGTCGATATTGCGCCGCCACTCCACCCGCGGCCCCGGCGCGCGCAGTTTGCGGCGCAGGTCCTTGCGGGTGGATTTGCCCAGCGAGCCGAGGTAAGCATCTACCGATCCATAAGGCAGCGGCAACACGCCGGTGGGCAGGCTCGGCATGCTTTGAAAGCCTGCAGCCCGGCAAGTCTCAAGCCAATAGGGGTCTGTGCTTGGCGCGTCCTTGACCGCCACCAGGCCGATACCAACGTCATCGGCATCCCGGCGCGCGGCTTCCAGCAGGTGCTTGAGCATCATCGGGCGGCGCGCATCCGCCACGCCACTGGCGAAACCCACGTCGCAACGTTCGGCCACCGGAGAGCCGAGGGCATACAACCCCAACTGCAAAAGCCCGGGCCACAGCCGTTCTACACGCTCGGTCAGGCGCTTGCCGGCGCCCGATACCGTGGCGTCGAGGCGATAATGAGTAATGAACGCGGCGGCCACTGCCACCAGCGTGCCATTTTCGTAGACCGCCAGGTAACGCCACTGAAAATCATCGATAGCGGCGTTTTCCACGGCGACGTAATAGTCCCAGTCTTCCAGGGCTCCCGGGAAACAGTCGTTCCAGGCACTGCGCTGGATGGCCCGGATGGTTGGAAAGGCTTGGGTGGTAATCACGTATTCCCCTTATTTCTTTGGCGAACGCCGATCCAATGTGGGAGCTGTCGAGCTTAAGCGAGGCTGCGATAGCATCACCTCGGTTTCACTGATAGACCGAGGCGCCTGCATCGCTGCCTCGCTTAAGCTCGACAGCTCCCACAACGACCCGATTTGGCAGAACATAATGCGTGTGCTGTTCGATGAACTCGGCACTCAACTCGATCACCCGGCGGTATTGCAGGTCGACGGTGATCATGTGGTAGCAGTTGTCCAACAGAATCTTGGTCACCGGCCCGCCCAAGTGGCGCTCCACGTAATCGGCGTTCCAGCGGCTGGTGATGTCGTCCTCAATGGAATGCAACACCAGCGCGGGTACGTTGATCGATGGCATGCGCTTTTTGACCACGGCGTTCATCCAGTGCAATTCACGCACGGTCACGCCCTCCATCGTCAACAAACCCGCTTCGCTGCTTTCGCCCTCTTTCATCTGCCGTTCAACGATGGCCCGCAGGCGTTCGTTCTTGATGCCGTAGGGCGGTTTCTCGGTAAAGCGGAACAGGCGCACGCCGAATGGAATACGGATCAGCAACGGCGTGATGAACGCCATTTTGCTGATGCTCCAGCCGTCGTACTTGAGTGTGGTGGAGTACATCAGCAAGCCGGCGACCTGGCCTGGATGCTCCGACGCCAGGTACATCGACATCACCGCGCCCATCGACAAACCACCGACAAACACCTGCTCGTGCCGCTGTTTCACACCGACGAAGGTCTTGCGCACCCCTTCGTACCAGTCGCGCCAGCCAGTGGCTTGCAGGTCGCTGTTGTCACCGCAATGCCCGGCCAGGGTGGGCACATACACCGTGCAATTGCCCGCCTTGGCGAGGCCCTTGGCGACCTGGCGCAACTCCGTCGGGGTGCCGGTCAGGCCGTGGATCAACAGGACCCCGACCGGACCTTCACCGAGAACGAAACCGGCAGAACCTTCACCGAGGTCGATCTCTGCCTGGCTCACCGGTTGGTCGCCCGCACCAGCAGTTGTTCAAGCAACTTCAGGCCCAGTTCGATTTCCGGGTAGCTGATTTCCAGGGACGGTGCCAGGGTGATCACGTTTTTGTAGTAACCGCCTACGTCGAGGATCAGGCCGAGTTTCTGGCCATCTACGACCATGTCGCCTTTCATGCCTTCTTCGACCATGTAGTCCAGGGTCGCCTTGTCTGGCGTGAAACCGTCCGGGCCGCAGATTTCGCAGCGCAGGGCCAAGCCCAGGCCGTCGACGTCGCCGATGATCGGGAAACGTTTCTGCAGGTCTTGCAGGCCTTCGAGGAAAAACTTGCCCTTGGCCATGACCATTGCGCCGTAGTCGACTTCGTTGGTCATCTTGAACATTTCCAGACCTACCGCCGTGCCCAACGGGTTGGAGGCAAAGGTGGAGTGGGTCGAGCCTGGTGGGAAGATCTTCGGGTTGATCAATTCTTCACGGGCCCAGATGCCACCCAGCGGGTTGAGGCCGTTGGTCAGCGCCTTGCCAAAGACGATCACGTCCGGCTGCACGTCGAAGTGCTCGATCGACCACAGTTTGCCGGTGCGATAGAAACCCATCTGGATTTCGTCGGAGACCATCAAAATGCCGTGCTGATCCAGCACGTGCTTGAGTTCGCGGTAAAAGTTCATCGGCGGGATCACGTAGCCGCCGGTGCCCTGGATCGGCTCGACGTAGAACGCTGCGTATTCACACTGATTGGTTTTTGGGTCCCAGACGCCGTTGTATTCGGTCTCGAACAAGCGCGCGAATTGCTGCACGCATTGGCTGCCGTATTCTTCCTTGGTCATGCCTTTAGGGCCGCGGAAGTGGTACGGGAACGGAATGAAGTTGGCGCGTTCACCAAAGTGGCCGTAGCGGCGACGGTAGCGGAAGCTCGAGGTAATCGACGACGCGCCGAGCGTACGGCCGTGGTAGCCGCCTTCGAAGGCGAACATCAGGCTCTTGCCGTTGGACGCGTTACGCACCACCTTCAGGGAGTCTTCGATGGACTGCGAACCGCCCACGTTGAAGTGCACGCGACCGTCGAGGCCGAACTTCTTCTTGGCGTCCACCGCGATCATTTCCGACAGCTCGATCTTGCCCTTGTGCAGGTACTGGCTGGCGATTTGCGGCAGGGTGTCGATCTGCTGTTTCAGCGCATTGTTCAGGCGCGGGTTGGCATAACCGAAGTTGACCGCGGAGTACCACATTTGCAGGTCGAGGTAGGCCTGGTCTTCGGTGTCCCACACGTAGGAGCCTTCGCAACGGCTGAAAATACGCGGCGGCTCGATGTAGTGAACGGTGTCGCCGTAGGAGCAGTATTTGGCTTCTTTATCCAGAAGGATCTGGTCTTCGGCGGTAGCAATACGGATATCAGACATGGTGGAAGAGTTCCTGATTGTCGGAAGAGGTGTTGAAGGTGGTGGCGTTGGCGGCGATGCCTTGTGGCAGCAGCGCCAGCAATGCAGGCACTTCGGCAAAGCTGTCGAAGCGCGCGTGAGGGATGTTGTTGGCCCCGCAGTAGTCGGCGAGGCTGCCCTTGGCGAAGACAAAGTCGGCGGTGGAGGCCACGCACATGTCGGACTTGCCGTCGCCGATCACCAGCACGCGCTTGTGGCGTGGGGTGGATTTGCACTTGCAGTTGCCGGACGCGGCACGGCAGGCGTCGCTGGCGTACGGGAAGTCGATGCGCCAGCTGTTCTGGTCGACCTGGCGCAGGCGGTTGGCGAGGATCGGCAGCAAGCTCACGTAGTTGCGCGAGAGGATCCGCGCGATGCCCTGCTCGATGCCGTCGCTGACCACTTCGATGGACGCGCCCAGGCCGATCACGTGATCGACGAAGTCCGGGAAGTCCGGGTCAATCTCCACGCTGTCGAAATACGCCAGCAGTTCGGAGGGCGTCGCCTTG
This sequence comes from Pseudomonas sp. EA_65y_Pfl1_P113, assembly GCF_963970525.1. NCBI lineage: Bacteria > Pseudomonadati > Pseudomonadota > Gammaproteobacteria > Pseudomonadales > Pseudomonadaceae > Pseudomonas > Pseudomonas sp. EA_65y_Pfl1_P113. The sequence continues at coordinate 24,197 of NZ_CAXAQM010000033.1, read as the reverse complement.
ATCAGCGCCAGTTGGCGGCTCAGGCATTCGCGTGAACCGATGTGCCCATCCAGCCATTCCTGTTCGATGGTTTCCCACTCGGGGCCGGCGAAGCGTTGGAGGACGTTGTCGATGACATCGGTGGGAGTAATGGTCCCGTCGAAGTCACACACGATATGCCAGTGGATCATCTACGTTTACCTTGTAAGGGCGCGCTCAGTGCGCTTGCACAAGGGGTAGAGCAGAGAGTGTGCCAACTGGCCGGCGCCCAGCAGGGCCGGGGCTTTACCTGATGTTCCAAAGCAATATGTATCGTGCAAACTACAATTTTTGTAGCTTGCTACAAACAAGATGAGTGCTTGCGTACAGGTGGCCCTTCGCGCGTTCATGCGTGCCTGTCCAGACGAGGAAACGGCTCCATGCTCAAGGCTACTTCTGCTGTATTCGCCGGTTTACTGGGGCTGTGTGGCTTCTCCAGCACGGTCCTGGCCGATGCAATCACCGGCGAAGTGGGCGCGGGCTTCAGCTACCAGCCCCACGACCCCACCGGCAGCCGCTATGAAACACGGCCCGTGCCGTACCTGGATCTGGACTGGGGCAGTGTCAGCCTGAGCACCGATGACGGCTTGACCTGGAGCGCGCTGAACACCAACGGTCTCACTGCCGGCCCCTATATCAATTACCTGCAAGGACGCACCTCCAATGGCTCGCTGCAAGGTTTGCGCAATGTATCGGACATGGCTGAGGTAGGCGGCTTCATCCAGTACGCGCCCGCCGACTTCTGGCGCATTTATGCGCGGCTGGGCCAGGCCGTGGGCGGCGGGCATTCGCAAAGCGGCGCGCTGGGCAAGCTCGGTGGCGAACTCGGGTACCCACTGGGCGGCGGGATTATCGGCAGCACCGGCCTGGCGGCGAACTTCGCCGACGCGCGCCAGACCCAGACGTATTTCGGGGTAGATGCCAATGAATCCGCGGCCTCCGGGATTCGCCCGTACAACGCCAGTGGTGGTTTCCAGAACGTCACGCTGACCCAGAGTTTCGAGTTCCCGCTGGACGCAAAATGGTCGCTGCTGACCAGTGCCAGTTGGGTGCATTTGGTGGGCTCAGCGGCGGACAGCAGCATCGTCAAGCAAACCGGCGACGTGAACCAGGGCCAGGTGCAGACGGCGATCAGTTACAAGTTCGATTAATTCCTACGAGAGAGTGAGAGAAACCTCAGTTCTCTTCGCCTTCGGCCAACAGCGCAATCCCGCCAATAATCACCGCCACCCCCACCCAGTGCAGCGGGCTGATATGTTCCCCCAGCCCCAGCCACGAACCGAGCAACACCACCACAAACACCAGTGAACTCAGCGGGAACGCCAGGGACAGACTGCTGCGCCGCAGGATCAGCATCCACACGAAGAACGCGCCGATGTAGCAGGCTATGGCCGCCAGAATGCCTGGGTTGCGGGCCACCTCACCCAGCCACTGCCAGTTGAAATCCATCTGCCCCAATTGATTACCGGCCACTTTGGTAAACAACTGGCCAGCGCTTTCGGTACAGATCAGCAAGGCCCACAACACCACGGTGCCGAAGCGCCCGTGCAGCCATCCGGTATTCATCGTTTGCGTACTCATGCCTGACTCCCTGCAATGGCCACCAACATCACACCCAGCGTAATCACCAGCGTGCCCATCCAACGGCGGCGGCTGACGGTTTCGCCCAGCACTACCTTGCCCGCCAGTACCACCCCGCAATACGCCAGCGCCGCCGCTGGAAACAACAGGCTCAAAGGCGCACGCGACAGGGCTTCAAGCCAGACGAAAAACTCGACGACATAGGCGCCGATCCCAGCCCAAAGCAACGGCGCATTAAACACCTGGCCCCAGAACGCGTTCAGGCGGAAACCGCCGTCCAGCTCCGGTAAACGGTCCAGGCCGAGCTTGAAAAACAGTTGGCCGACCACATCGAGCACGATGGAAAACGCCACCAGCAACACCACAGTCAACGTCACGCAAACAGCTCCTCAAACAGGTCGATCAGGGCTTCATTGGTCGCCGCATTGCGCTGCAGATCCTCTGCGCTCCAGCGCTCGGGCGGTGGCTGGTCGGACTTGGCCTCCCAGCGCTTGAACGCATTGCTGAACACCGGTGTGGCGAACTCGCCGCACACGTCGATACCGATGATGCGTTTGCGCGCCGCCAACGCCCGCAGGGCTTGCAGCAGGTGGGTCAAGCGCATGCCGCCCTGGTCCCAGTTGGTGGCCGCGTCTTCGCTGGCCAGCACATCCTTGTCGAGGGTGATCCAGATCGCTTCGGTGGGCAGGCTGCTGATCATCTGATCGAGGAAAGCGGCCCAGTCCAGCTCAGCCAGGTTGCGCCAATGCAGGTGGTCTTCGCGCTGCTGATGGCCGGCGCCATCCCCCACCCGGCCCCAGACTTTCGACGGCGGATGCTGCCAGGGAAACAGCTGCAAGTGCCCGCGCTTGAGCGCCCCGAGGTTGCCGCCACGCAGTTGTGGGTTATGCAGGTCATCGCTGCACGGGCCGAGGGTGACGATGCGTTTGATCGCCGGCATTTTCAGCGCACGGTTGACCCATGAGCCACAGTGACGCTTGGGCGCAAAGCGTACCCAGTCGGGGTGGTTGTCGAAGTGGATCAGGCTGATGGGTTCTTTCAAGTCGGCGAGAAACGCCGGCGTCAGGTGGTGATAATCGCCGGAGCCGACAAACAGGATTTCCGGCCGCGCATCCTTAGGCCGAGGCCGCAGGGCCAGGCGTTCAGCGAAGCGCTTCCAGGTTTTTTCGGTAGACCACAGGCGCAGCTTGGGGCCCAGGTCCAGCAGGTCGATACGCGTGGCACGGCCGCTGGCCAAACGCCGGGCAATCGGCGCCTGGCCGGTGAGGCTGTGGTCGAGGTCAAGAATGTTCAAGGCAGTGTTCCCCTAAGGCTTTAGGGGGTCAATGCAAGGGACGGGCCAGCGTTTGTCTTGAGGACAGCGAGTAACCCATGTGGGAGCGGGCTTGCTCGCTCCCACAGTTTGATCTGTGCCTGGCTTTAGGATTTGGCTTCGCTGATGATCTGCCGAATCGCGCCCACAAATGCCTCGGCTGGCTGGCCACCGCTGACGGCGTACTGATCGTTGAACACAATGGTCGGCACCGAGGTCACGCCACGGGAGATCCACAGCTGTTCCTGTTCGCGGACGTCGGCGGCGTATTCATCGGAGGCGAGAATCTCGGCCGCACGTTTGATATCCAGGCCAACGCTTTCGGCGATGATCGCCAGCGTCGCATGATCGGACGGGTCCTGGCCGTCAGTGAAATACGCCTTGAACAGCGCTTCCTTGAGGTTGTACTGCAAGCCTTCCAGCCCGGCCCAATGCAGCAGGCGGTGGGCGTCGAAGGTGTTGTAGATACGGCTCTGACCATCAGTGCGAAAAGCAAAGCCCAACGCAGCCCCCATGTCGCGGATTCGCGCACGGTTTGCCTGGGATTCTTCGGCGGTGGAGCCGTATTTTTCGGTGATGTGCTCGACGATGTTCTGGCCCTCGGCGGGCATGTTCGGGTTCAGCTCGAACGGCTGGAAATGGATCTCGGCCTGTACTTCGGCGCCAAGCTGGTCGAGGGCTTCGGTCAGCCCGCGCAGGCCGATGATGCACCAGGGGCAGGACACGTCGCTGACGAAATCGATTTTCAGGGGAGTACTCATGGCAGGCAACCTCGCTGGCTTGAATGGGCCGCAAAGGTTGCACGATACACCAATGTCACAGCAGCTTCGAAGGCGCGACCGGGTCAATCTGCGCCCAGTGCGCGGCATCTTCACGATGCGCTTGCAGGTACGGCAACACCGCCGCCAGCAATGGCGCCTTGAACGCCTCTTGAAAACGATGGGCCAAGCCAGGAATCAGCTTCAACTGGCTGCCCTGGATATGCGCCGCCAAGTGCACGCCGTGCATCACCGGTAACAGCGGGTCGGCCGTGCCATGCACGACCAGGGTTGGCACGCGCAACTGGTTGAGCAATGGCACCCGGCTCGGTTCGGCAAGGATCGCCATGATCTGGCGCTTCACGCCTTCTGGGTTGAACGCTCTGTCGTAGGACAGCGCCGCCTGATGCAGCAACGCCTGGCGATCATCCTTCACATTCGGGCTGCCCAGCGCCGCCAACAGGTCCGCCTGCTGCTCCAGCGCCACTTCTCGATTGGGCGCACCGCGCCGTGATAACAATTGCACCAGCGCCGCATTCGGCGCTGGCAGGCCTTCGGCGCCAGAGCTGGTCATGATCAACGTGAGGCTCTCGACCCGTTGCGGCGCCATGGCCGCCAGGTGCTGGGCGATCATGCCGCCCATGCTCGCACCCAGCACATGGAATTGCTGGACCTGCAAAGCGTTCATCAAGCCCAAGGCGTCGTCGGCCATGTCGGTCAGCGTATACGGCGCCGCCACCGGCAAGCCGAGCTTGTATCGCAGTACCTCAAAGGTCAGGTTGGCGCCCGCCGGCGCCTGGCGCCAGGTCGACAGGCCGACGTCACGGTTGTCGTAGCGGATCACCCGGAACCCCTGTTGGCACAGGGCGACCACCACTTCGTCCGGCCAGTGGATCAACTGCCCGCCCAGGCCCATCACCAGCAACAAGGCAGGGTCGGACGCACGACCGATGCTCTGGTAAGCGATGCTCACCTGAGCCAGGTCGACCGTTTGGGTCGGGACATTGACGTCACATCGAGAAGCCGCAAAAGACGGCAGGCCGAACAGTAAAACGGCCAGTAAAAACAACACGCGCATGAAAAACACCGAAACGCAGAACCCCAGTAGAACGCGAGTCTGATGAAGTTTGTTCAAGCGCGCTGCCACACTTCCATGACAGTTTGATGAAGAGTGCCCGGCGGTCATGGTCGACACGCGCTTCAACATGAGACAAACTCACGCTATCCGCCTTCGTTACAAATTTTCCTCATGGAGAGCCCGTGCTCGAAATCCGCCATCTCAAGACCCTGCACGCCCTGCGCGAGGCTGACAGCCTGGTCGAAGCCGCAGAACGCCTGCACCTGACGCAATCGGCGCTTTCCCACCAGTTCAAAGAGCTGGAAGAGCGCCTGGGCATGCAATTGTTCGTGCGCAAGACCAAGCCGCTGCGTTTCACCAGCGCCGGCTTGCGCCTGTTGCAACTGGCCGACGCAACCCTGCCCTTGCTGCGCGGCGCCGAGCGGGACATCGCGCGCTTGGCCGGCGGCACTGCGGGGCGTTTGCACATGGCGATTGAATGCCACAGCTGCTTCCAGTGGCTGATGCCGACCATCGACCAGTTCCGCGATGCCTGGCCGGAAGTCGAGCTGGACCTGGCGTCCGGTTTCGCCTTCGCGCCGCTACCGGCCCTGGCGCGCGGCGACCTCGACCTGGTGGTGACCTCCGACCCGCTGGAACTGCCGGGCATCACTTATGTGCCGCTGTTCACCTACGAAGCCATGCTAGCAGTGGCCAACCAGCACGCGCTGGCGAACAAGGCGTACATCGTGCCGGAAGACCTGCTGACCGAAACGCTGATCACCTACCCGGTGGAACGCGACCGGCTGGACATCTTCACCCGCTTCCTGGAACCGGCCGACGTGGAACCCGCTCAAGTGCGCACCTCGGAACTGACAGTGATGATGATGCAACTGGTCGCCAGCGGACGTGGCGTGTGCGGCATGCCGCATTGGGCGCTGCATGAATACAGCTCGCGCGGCTACGTGAAGGCCAAGCGCCTGGGCGAGAAAGGCTTGTTTGCGACGCTGTACGCGGGGATTCGCGCGGACATGCTGGACGCGCCGTATATGCGCGATTTTTTGCTGACGGCCAAGGACACGTCGTTTTCAACGTTGGATGGGGTGAGTGCGGTTCGCTGACTTAAGAACACTGCGATCCCGTGTGGGAGCAGGCAAGCCAGCTCCCACATTGAACATCAGTGATCTTCCAGTTCGCGCCACATGTGGATCTTGTCGAAGTATTCGATGCCGACGCGCACCGCCAATGGCTCCAGGCCGTATTGGATAAAACCGCAGCGTTGGTACAAGGCAAACGCCGCGTCATTACCGGCCGTGACGGTCAGCTGGATCACCTTGAGGCGCGGCTGTTTGCGCGCTTCTTCCAATGCCGCCTCGACCAACTGACGGCCCAGCCCTTTTTGCTGGTGGGCCGCGTTCACATACATGCCGAACAGCGTCACCTTGTGCCGCGCTTTCTCTCGCGCTTCAAACGCCAGGCCGACAATGCCGGCCAGTTCATCCCCTTCGAAAGCACCGAGCAGCCGGTCCAGCGGACTGCTCAAGCGTTTTTCCCACCCGCTCAACGGCATCGCGGCACGCTCCGCCACGCTGGAGGTGAACGCCTGGGGATAGGCGCCATAGGCCTCAAGCATCAATGCACGATAGGCCTCGGCGTCATGCGTCCCCAGCGTGCGAACCATCATGCGTTCAGGGACGAGCGGTAAAATGGCAGGATCAAATCGCGCGTCAAGGGCGCCAACTGCAGGCCTCCGTCGCCGGCAGGGTCAATCCAGCGTACCTCTTCGATTTCGGCGGCGGGGGTTACCACAACGTCGATCTGCACCTGGAACAACTCGGCTTCCACGGTGAACCCCGGCTCGTTGGCGGCCGGCGCCGTGAACGTCCCGAGGTACACGGCTTCGCTCGGCTCGATACGCAGGTTCAGCTCTTCGTGCAACTCACGAGCCAAGGCCTCGGCGGGTTGCTCGCCAGCGTCGATCTTGCCGCCGGGTTGCATGAAGGCCTGGGTGCCGCGCTTGCGCACCAGCAGGGTCTGGCCGTCAGCGCCGATCAGGAGGGCAGCGGCGATGCGGATCGTGGAGGTCATGAAAAGTCGTCCTTGGCGGTAAAAGCCGTAAGGATCACATGCGCCCGGGCACACCGCAATCAATGTGAGAGCTGGCTTGCCTGCGATAGCGGTTTGACTGAAGCCAGCTCCCACATCCTTTAACGCGCTCAGCCGGGGGGCGCAGTTTGCTCCTTGATAAACAAGCTGTAGCGCGCGCCTTCCATGGCCTCGAACGCAATCAACTTGTCCACCAACGGCAGGTTCAACACCTTGCCGGCGTTAAGCAACAGCATGCCGTTGTCAGCATTGAGGTTGCGCGCCAGTACCATTCCCTCCTCCAACTCGCGGGTGCCAAGGACTTTGACGCTGGGGTCGCCCAAGGTCACGTCTTTGAGGTAGATGGCGCAGACCATTACAAAATCTTCGACCATCACCGGGTCATACAGCCGCCCAGCGTATTTGCGGATGTACAGCAGCGCCTCGTCGCTGTTCATCTGCCGCTCCAGGATCAGACCTTTTTGCAGCTCAATAAAATCCACCGCAAGTTTCAGCAGACGGGAGCCGGCGGGAATCGCTTCACCCTTGAGGTGGTCAGGGAAGCCGCTGCCGTCCCAGCGTTCCTGGTGATGGCGGATCAGCCGCGCGGCATCCTTCATCGGGTCCAGGGTCATCAGCAGTGATTCACTCTGGGTGGCGTAGGCGCGATAGCGTTCACGGTCGCTGCCGTGCAGCAGGTCCGAGGGTGAAGCCATCATGCTGTCGCTCCAGCTCAGCTTGCCGATGTTGTAAAGCGCGGCGGCCATGGTCAGGTCACGGTTGCTGGCCTCGTCCACACCATGGGCCACACACCAGGTGCGTACCAGTTCGATGATTTGCCGATTGGTCTGCTTGGCGCGGGGCAGGCGCAGGTTGGCCAACAGCGAGAACACCTCCGTGCCGGTGGCGTAGCTGTGCTTGAGTTCTTCGTAGGCCAGGTCGAGCATGTCGGCGGTCTGTTGCAGCTCGCTGGTACGCGAGGCCACACGTTTTTCCAGGGTGGCGTTGAGCTGCTTGAGTTCATCGTTCTGCTGCTGGATCAGTTGTTCGAGGCGCAGGCGTTCAAGCTCGGAATGCTGGTGGGCCAGGGATTGGCGCAGCGCCAGCAGTAACTCCTCATCTTTCCAGGGTTTGCTCAGGTAGCGGTAGATCTCGCCTTCATTGATGGCTTTGACGATCAGCGTCAGGTCGGTCTCGCCTGTCAGCAGAATGCGCACGGTGTGGGGATAGCGCTGGTGGACATGAGCCAGCAGCGAAGCACCGTCCATGTCCGGCAGGCGCGCGGCGCTCATCACCAGGTCGACGGGTTGGCTGGCCAGGATGACCAAAGCTTCGGCAGCGCAAGTGGCGCTGTGCAGGTCGAAAGGTTCCAGACGCAACAGGTGCGTGAGGCTGTGGAGAACCTCCGGATGCGCATCAATCAACAGCACCACGGCGCGGTCGGTATCGGTGAACGTAACTGACTCTCCCATGAGACACCTCGGATCGTCGGTGTGCGGTCCTTAGGTTGGGGTGTGCCTTCCTGGCCATTACTGAGTAGTTTAGTAGGTTTGGTAAAAGGTGATAGCTTTCCGACATCAACGCATAAAAAAGCCGCTCCGGAAACCAGAGCAGCCTTCGAGGGGAAACCAACATGCCTCACGCTTCAGCGTTTTTCGGGCTCGAACCAAACGAAGCAAAACGCTTGTTGAACCCGGCAATCCGGCCTTCGACCTGGGTCTTGCGCTGTTGGCCGGTGTAGATCGGGTGCGAGGCGCTGGATACGTCCAGCGGGATGTAGGGGTAAGAGTTGCCGTCGCTATGGGTGTGGGTGCGGTCGCTGTCGGCGGTGGAGCCGATCAGGAAGAACACGTCGGCGGCGGTGTCGTGGAACAGCACGGTGCGGTAGTCGGGATGGATACCAGCTTTCATAAGGCCTCCGGGGCATCTGGGTGCTTTTGATGCGTTATACAGTAACATAAATCATGCGCCCAAACGAGAACCGATTGCAATAAGGATAGGCCTGTAGCTTCTATGCGGCTTCCTTGAAGTCCATTTCCGGTGGCTGTCGAGAGAAACCGCGGGTGAGGAAGCCCAGGTAAACCACCCCGATCGCCAACCACGCCAAGCCCAGGTAAATCGCCAGGTGATCGAGGCTGACCATCAGCCATAAATCCGCCAGCAGGCCGATGGCCGGGAATACCAGGAACAGGATCAGCTCACGCACACCCCGTTGCTTGGCGCCGATCCAGTAATGGAAGATCACCGACAGGTTCACCAGACTGAACGCCAGGAAGGCGCCGAAGTTGATAAACGATGTGGACGTGGTCACGTCCAGCTTCAACGCCAGCAGCGCCACCACCGCGCACAACAGGATGCTGTTGACCGGTGTGCCAAAGCGCGCATGCAGGGAGCCAAAGAACGACTTGGGCAACACGCCGTCGCGGCCCATCGCAAACAACAAGCGCGAACCACTGGCCTGGGCCGACAGCCCCGAGGCGAACTGGCCAACGATCAGGCCGATCAGGAAGATCGACACAAACAAGTCGCCACCGATGTTGCGCGCGATTTCATACGCCGCCGAATCCACATTGGTGAATTCGAAAGACGGGTGCGCGATCTGCACAAAGTAGGACACCGCCACGAAAATCAGCCCGCCAATCAGGGTGATCAACATGATCGCTCGTGGGATGGTGCGGCGCGGGTCGCGGGTTTCTTCGGTGAGGGTGCTGACCGCGTCAAAGCCCAGGAATGAATAGCAAGCGATGGCCGCGCCGCTCATGATCAGCGGAAGTTGCATCTGGCCGTTGAAGAACGGAGCGGTCGTCCATAGAGGCTTACTAGCATCACCACCGATGTAGTGGATGCACAGCGCCACAAACGCAATCAACACCAGGAACTGCACCAGCATCAGCAAGGCATTGATGCCGTTCGCCAGCTTGAGGCCGACGATATTGATGGCGCTGGTGATGCCGATAAACGCCAACACCCAGATCCACTGCGCCAGCGCTGGGAACGCTGAGTTGAGGTACGCCGCACCGATCAGCCAAATCGCCATGGGCAGGAACAGGTAGTCGAGCAGCACTGCCCAGCCGGCGATAAACCCCAGTTTCGGGCTGATGGCTTTGCGCACGTAGCTGTAGGCGGAACCGGCGACCGGAAACGCCGAGGCCATGCGCCCGTAACTCATGGCGGTGAAGAACATCGCCACAAGCGCTGCCAGATAAGCGGCGGGGACCATACCCGCAGTGGATTGCGCCAGGATACCGAAGGTGCCGAGCACAATGATCGGCGTCATATAGGCGATGCCGAACAGCACCACCGACCCTAATGACAGGGTGCGTTGCAAATGAGCCATGAGCGATTCTCCGCGAAATTATTAGATTTATGGCAGAACTTAAGTCGATGAAGCCGTTGTCGTTTTTCTTATGTCGATCGTAGTGAGCGGGCTTAAGGAATCAGCAGTTCGCGCGTGCCGTCAGTGTGCTCGATCACCTCACCCGGCAACTTCAAGCGCTGGTCATCCAGGTAGCGGTAGTCCTTTCGCGCCGCTGCCAATTGGTCGAGATCCAGCTCGACCGTGAATTGCCCTTCGTCGCGCCCGGCTTCAAACAGCAAGGTACCAAACGGGTCCACCAGCGCACTGCCACCGGCAAACAACAATCCGCCATCCCCCTCTTCCACTCGGTTGACCATCAGCGCAAACGCCTGGTTTTCCTGGGCGCGCGCCATGATCGCGGTGCGGTGCGTGGGGCCGTACGGGTCCATGTTGCCGTTGGTGACGATCAGCAATTCGGCGCCCAGTTGCGCATTGGCTCGGGCGGTTTCCGGGAACTCAATGTCGTAGCAGATCAACAGACCGACGCGCACACCGTTCCAGAGGCAAGTGGCGTAGCGATCGCCTGGGGCGAATACACCGCGATCCGAGGCCCACAGATGGGTCTTGCGATAACGCAGGGCGATGCCTTCGGGGGTGATCAGCAAGGTGGTGTTATAGAATTGGCCGTCGTCGCTTTCGGCCATGCCGATCACCACGGCGATATGGCGCGCGCGGGCGGCCTGGATCACGGCCTGCACGGTAGGCCCGTCCAGCGGCTCAGCGATGTCAGCGACGGTCTCGGCGCTGGGGAAGCCCATCAGGTGGGTTTCCGGGAAGACGATCAGTTGCGTGTCCGCAGCCGCTGCAGCGATCGCCGCCAAGGCCCGCTCAAGGTTGTAAGCTGTACCGTTATCACGGCCCGCCAACTGGGCAAATTCGACCTTCATGGGTATTCCTTGTTCTGTGTACGTGCCGCAGTATGCGCAGGCGCAACCGGCCAGGGAATCACGCGGCGGGGGTAACCCGATAGGGGTAGAACAATGACCATGTCATTGCAAGACATCGCCTGACACCGTTCGGTGGGGCAAATGATAGACGCCCTGGACCAGCCCAATTTCTGGACCCAGCTTGTCCGCCTGCTGGACCAATACGTGCCGTTCGACAGTTGGGTGGTATTGCTGTTCAGCAGCGAACACCGCCCGCTGGTATTCGCCGAATGCCCAGGCGTCGATGGCACACCGGATCATTTGTTCCAGGACTACCTCAACGGCCTGTACCTGCTCGACCCCTTCTACATCGCCAGCCGTGAACACTCGCGCACCGGGCTGTTGCGCCTGGCCGAAGTGGCGCCGGAGCACTTCGAACTCACCGAGTACTATCAGCGCTACTTCCGCCTGAACGTGGTGGCTGATGAAATCCAATTTAATTGCCAGCAGCCGGATGGGCGTACCCTGTGCCTGTCACTGGGCTCCAGGCAGCGCTTTGACCCGGCGCAGATTGCCCTGCTGTCGTTGATCCAGCCCTGGGTGCTGGGCCTGCTGCGCCAGCGCCTGCCCTTTGAACTGCACCAGGTCAGCGCCCCGCAGCCGCCGGTCCAGAATGATGAGTGGGGCGCGCAACTCACCGCCCGCGAGCTGGATGTGGGCCGTTTGATGCTCAGCGGTTGCTCCAGCAAAGAAATCGCTCGTAAGCTGGAAATCTCTGTTGAAACCGTGAAAGTCCATAAGAAACACATGTACAGCAAGCTAGGGATCAAATCCCAGTCAGAGCTGTTCTCGATCTTTCTACAGGCGCAAAACGCCTAGCCGATGAGTCCGAATTCAGGAAACCCGTATGAGCCTGTCGCTACTGAGTCGTTACGCTTTCTTTGCCGTGTGCGTCATTTTCACCCTCGCCAGCCTCCCCTTTATCGAACATGAATGGCTGTGGCCGATCACGGTGGTCACCGGGGTGTTGAGCCTGATCGGGATTTTCGACCTGCTGCAAAGCCCCCACGCCGTACGCCGCAACTACCCGATCCTGGGCAATATCCGTTACCTGGTAGAAGCCATCCGCCCGGAAATCCGCCAGTACCTGCTGGAGTCCGACAGCGACGCCCTGCCCTTCTCCCGGGCCCAGCGTTCATTGGTGTATTCGCGCGCCAAGAATGAATCTGCCGACAAACCCTTCGGCACCTTGATCGACGTGTACCAGTCAGGTTTCGAATTCATCGGCCACTCCATGCGCCCCGCGCCGCTCAGCGACCCCAGCGCGTTTCGCGTGATGGTTGGCGGCCCACAGTGCACGCAACCGTACTCGGCGTCGGTGTTCAATATCTCGGCAATGAGCTTTGGTTCGTTGAGCGCCAACGCAATTCGCGCGTTGAACCAAGGTGCCAAACTGGGCAACTTCGCCCATGACACCGGCGAAGGCAGTATCAGCTCCTACCACCGTGAGAACGGCGGCGACCTGACCTGGGAGTTGGGCAGCGGCTATTTCGGCTGCCGCACCAGTGACGGCCGCTTCGACCCGGAACGTTTCGCCGTGCAGGCGCAGAATCCACAAGTGCGCATGATCGAAATCAAGATGAGCCTAAACTTATACTGTCAATACGTTGATCTGATTTTCTTCAAACTTTTTCCCTTCCAGAGCCCTACAGCATAAGGCCTCTTTACAGTCCTCTCCCTGTCCCGCCAAGTCAACACTCCGCTAGCCCCGAAATCCATACTGTTGACTCTTCCGCTCCATCATCCCACCACCGCTTCCGACGCCAAATCCTCCGACCTTGCTCAATTTCGCGCTTCAGACCCAATAATCCCTGCACCTCAAACGACGCCCATCGTCACTCCAGCGATCGTTGCAAACGATCACCATGGAAGCCCAAATGAGCTCGCGATGGACGCCCCGCCTTGCGCGTTTCTGCTGACACAGAGATATTGAGCAGGTACTGCATCGCTGTGGGGCGACAATGAGCAAACCGAAAACCTGCATCATCTGTGGCGAGTTGGCCGACTCGGCAGAACATATATTCCCAGCAGCCCTGGGAGGTCGCAGAACGAATCGCCGTATCTACTGCGAAGTTCACAATAGGCTTTTAGGTAAGTTGGTAACCCGGCTACAACGGCAACTCGCGATGATGAACGCGGCCTTGGAAGTACGCCCGGATCGCGAAGACGGCCCGAAGCCCTTCATGTTTGAAAGCGGTGGCGCCAAGTACAAACTGCTAGGAGCCGATATTGAGCTCGACCTGCCTCCCCCATTCGATCCCAAGCTCGTGGGAGAAGGTGGAAAGTATCCGATGATGGCCACGGATCGTGAGACTCTACAGCGCTGGATCGCTCATAATCAAAGCGCTGAGTGGACATTTAAAATTGAGGGCGCTGGTACTATCCAACAACATATTCAATCAGAGAGACCCACTATACATTTAAACTTTGGAGGAGTTGATTTTCTTCAGTCAGTTGGATACCTCGCGCTCACCAGCTTTGCCCACTTCTTCCCAGCACAAGCTCGCCAAGCTGGACTTGATGCATTCAAAGATATGTTGAAACTGGACTTGGTGGCTAATCCAGAACACTGGCCTGCTGAAAGAGTCTGGTGGGATGGGAGAGAGCCTTCGTCAGTAGTTGGAGATAATCCCTACGAGTTTGGCCATGTAATCGCCGTCGGGTTTTGCAAGACCACCTATCGGGCTTATGCTTATATATCATTCTTCTCTTGCCTGAGCTTCGGGATCGATTTGGGAACGGTCACGCCCATAACCCAAAGCGAAAACCAAACCCCAAACCAACAAGGAAAAGTAGACAGCTACATTAGAACTTTTATCGACCCGACTGAGGACAGAGCAGTCAACTCTATCACTGTAGTATCCGAGCCAGATCTAAGCCCACTGCTTCTAGATAAAGGGGTTTCACTTCACGACATGATCCACTCAGGATCCGCCGCAAGGGCGCTGGAGCAATTGCAGAAGAAAATTTACCTCGTGCATGCCGACAAAGCCGTCGCACAAATCCTGGAAGAAATTCATAGCGCATTTGAAGCCTTACCCCTTCAAAGCATTAGCGACTTCCTCAAGATCTTAGAACCCCGCAGACAAATTGTATTCAACCTGATTCACCGGAACGTTGCGCACTATCGCCAACTATTCGAAACACTCCCTTCACTGCCTGAAGTGCTCGAAAAATTTATCGAAGGTGATGACTCGCAACATGACGGGTTAGCTCCAGCAGCCTCCAAAATCCTTCAAAATATAATGCTCAAGGTTGCTGTGGATATGCATCATGAGCACATAAAAGGAAGGCTAGATGCATTTAAGATCAAAGATCTGCTCTACGGTTCTTCAGGCGACCAACTGATTCGAATGCTTCTGATCCGACCGATGTTGAGGGTCGCTGGAGTCAATGAGCCGCTTTAGTTTTTTTTAAAGGTGGATTCGCCGCAGACTTGGTCAAAGCATAAATCCCAGACGACAGAGGCAATATGCAAATTTGGCACATTGCTGCCAGGTCAGGGTGCGTCTGGTGGCTTTGTACTCTCAAATTTTGGCAGATGAGTTCCCCAGACGCTTACCCTGAGAGGGGGTATTTACGTTGTAATTGGCAGGAGTCATGATGCTTCGAAGGCGGCTCCCAGCGGAGCCCACAGTTGGATCAGGATTGCGAGATCTGTCATGGCTGACCACTTCCACTACCCGCACGACATCTTCGATCTCTTGGTTGAGACTATCCCCCGCCTCGTGAAATCCAAGAAAGACGTCATTCTGTTTTTTGAAGGTGCGGGCGTAGATGAAGCTGACCTGCGTGACGCCCGCTCCACGCTCGCCAAAACCTCTCAATCCATCAACAAATTTGACATTGCACGTGACGTCCTGACCCGTTTGAACAGGCGCCAGGACAGTGGCCTCAAGGCCCGGCGTGAAATCATTAAGCGGGTTACCCAGTTCGAGAGTTTCGAGACCTGCTGGGAGAATGAGAGGCTTAAAGCCAAAGGTTTGGTAGCAAGCGTTCGCGAAGCCGTCAATGCGAAGGATGCCTTCACCCGCATGAAAAATGAGCGAGATGCGGAGCGGGAACAGGTTCAAGCTCGCCATCGCGATGAGCAACTCCAGGCCACCAAAAGGCGCAAAGAAATCGATGACATCAAATCCCGACTCTTCGGGTTGTTCGCCATGGACGACACACCGAAGGAACGTGGGAAGCTCCTCGAAAGCGTCCTCAATGACCTGTTTAGAGCTTATGGCATTCAGATCAGAGAAAACTTTGTTCGAACGCCGCTGGAGGGTTCCACGGTGCTGGAGCAGATCGACGGAGTGATCGGTTTCGGTGACAGGATCCATGTAGTAGAAATGAAATGGCTGAAAGACCCTGTGGGTGTGCAGGACTTGGCACCTCACATGGTGAGAGTGATGGGCCGTGCAGATGCTTCGGGAATCTTCATCTCCAGTAGCGGATTTACCCAGCCCGCCATAACGCAATGCGCGGAGTTTCTGAATCAAAGAACGATGCTCCTGTGCTCGCTGGAGGAAATTGTAATGCTCCTGCAGCGCCAAGGTGATCTCGTGGACTTTTTGAAGACAAAGTCCCAGGCTGCGATCATCAACAAGCAGCCATTCCTCAAGATTCTCAATTGAACCCGCTGCATGCTGCCCACAAGCCAAGGAGGCCTCCATGAATTCCAAGACTCTCTACATAATCGGCAATGGATTCGACCTGCACCACGGCATGCCCACCGGCTATTCAGATTTCAAAAAGTATCTGGCGAAGGCTGATGATGAAACGTACGACTGGGTAGAGAGCTACGTTCCAGCCGAAGGGAATTGGGCGAATCTAGAAAAGGCCCTTGCTGACCTGGACACCGATAACGTCGTCTCGGACATGGAATGCTTTCTGGGTTCGTATTCGTCTGACGACTGGAGCGATTCCGGCCACCATGACTTCCAGCTGGAGGTGGATCGGATAGCCACGGGGCTCTCGCATACGTTGCGGCATCAGTTCGCGGATTGGGTCAGATCTATCCCGACGCCAAACAGAACTGAGGTTTTGGGTATGCTTGTAAACCTTGAGATCGATGCAACATTTCTTACCTTCAATTACACCAGCACCCTGACCCACCTCTACAACGTGCCCCCAGAGAACATTCTGCACATCCATGGTGAGGCCGCAGATCCAGATTCGGACATTGTCTTAGGGCACGCATGGGATGATGAAAATCGCCCATCACTCCACGACGGCGTTGATCCTGAATCAGCCGACCACCGACTGCTAGAAGCATATTCGATACTAGACGATTATTTCAGCAGTACCTTCAAGCCCAGCAAAAAAATCATTCGGGAAAATGCGGGCTTTTTCGAGAGTCTTGCTGATATCGAAAAGGTGATTGTGCTCGGGCACTCAATGTCAGAAGTGGATGACGCCTATTTTTCGAGCCTGCTCCAAACGTTTGGTGACCGCCCTACTCATTGGACATTTGTTCTCCCACCCTATGACGACGGCGAGAGAGAGCTCAAGGAAAACGTATCGAGACTGGCCTTGTACAGCAACCGCATTGGTTTCAAAACATGGGATCAACTGTAGGATTGGCAGCGTGGGCGTTCGAGGGAGCTTGCTCAGGCATGAGAGCCCATCAGCTGCAACAGCCACCGTTTCCAAGTTTAAATATCAACGCCCCACGAACGAACCTGGTCACGCATCTCATCCCGGCGTGCCAAGCTTTCACTATGCTCCAGATAATGCGTACCGACCAAGTGGCTGAGTTCTGGCCGAATACCTGGAGTAATCAGCGGCTGCCCCTGCTTAAGACCAAGATGAATCTCTATATTGCGAGACGCAAGGTCTTCATATGCTTGGGTATCGACGCTTTCCGAGAACTGGTTAAGAACATCTTTGAACGGTTCCAGAAGCACTCTTTGCATTACCAAGCGATTCCTTCCCTCGTTCAAAACTCCAAAATTTCGATGAAAAAACGAACCGACTCCACTGGTACAGATATGGACACGCTCAGCAGGCGATGGGTATCCCAGCGATTCACCGGCAGGCACGAAGACGCGATCATAAACCTGACGCAGAGCCCTTCCGTACGACGGCAATAGGCCATCCGAACCTTCAATATCCATGATAGGCGTCCAGAAACGCTGGATGATGCCCGCGATGTTTGCGCATCTCGCTACAGCGGTAAACACCAGTCGGGTGCCGAAGAAATCTGCCCACATCTCGATGGCTTTGCTGTCGAGATCGTCCTTATCACGATGCTTGGTATGGGCATTCGCCCAATGAGCGAGCTCATGGCCAGCGATGATCAGGCAGTAAAACAAATCGCAGTGATCGTTCACGGTGCTGTCGGCGAAGCGATAGGAGAACTGCAAGGTTGGCTTGTCGCCGATTTTTACGACCTGGGCCAGTGGAGCTGGATCACCGTCAAAATCACAAACCACATCGGGCTGCAGATCGTCACGATGCATCGACTTGAAGTCTTCAATGAAGGCCGTGATTACATCCTTGTTTGTGAGCGACACCTAGCACCTCCTTTTTTATGAGCTCCAATCTTCGCCTGTTCCCGCGCAGATCACCAACAAAGAGTTCCAAGGCGGGACAAAACGCAAGGGTTATGCAATCCGCTATAGCTGCCAAAGCCAAGCGCGGGCAGAGTCACCCCGCTTAGCAGATAGCCTTTGGCTACAATAAGCCCGTCACAACTCAGCAACAGCCGAGGACTTCAGAACACGCGGTATCTGGTGCAGGAACAACAGGGCCAGGCTGGCCGGTCGTTGCGCCGCAATGGTTGCCATCGTACCGTCGAAAGACCAACACAAGGCCTTTGCCGTAGACATCGAGAAGCGATCGCGTGGTTTGGGGGTGCGCTACTGTGCGCTGGAGAGTTTCGATGCAGCCTGGGCGGCGACAGCCCGTTTTGTCCAGGATTTCGCAGACAAGCCCGGCACTCTCACTCGCCTTCCGGAGAAGAGCGTGGCCTTTAATTGATGGCCGGGGAGTGTGTGTAGGAGATGCCGTTAAACTTGAAAAGGTCGTACGGGCGGATGTTATCGTGGTAGTCGGCCACCATGTGCTTCAGCTCTTCCCGCCCATCAAGAAATACAAAGTTCGTGGAGCCTTCATTGGGCTTGCGCCGGACTTCAAGATCGCGCAACGCCTCGCCATTGTCTTTGAAGGTAAGCTCGCTCGACCACCCGTTACCGTCCGCATCGCTTTGTGCCGTTATCATGAAGAGTAGGCGAGTGAAGGTGTCGCCCAGCTTCGCAAGAATAGTTGATGCTTCAACACACCAACCTTGGTGCATGTCCCCATCTCGGAAAATCACGGCGTACCGCTCACCCGAGATGAGCTGAACGCTAGCCTGAGGCGGATCACCCCAAGCGCCTCCCCGGAAGACGGCGATGTCTTCTGTAATCAGGTTCCACCCTTTGGCAACTTTCTCGAATTCGAAAATGCTCACGTGCGGGGCACATGCGTGGTAGTCATGCCCTTCCGTCTTCGTGTAAAACAAAATAACCATCCCTTCCCCACGATTGCTGTAAGGCAAGGAATACTGATCAATGACGTTGTGCTCCAGCGGCAATTCCAGGTCAGGATCGTAGCCATTCCAATCCGACGCGTTTAGATGCCGCATGCACAGCTCAATCGCCCGCTGGCGATTCCAACGCCCTGGAATGTCACACTCTGGCTCAGACTTAGGCGGCGTCGACTCTACTGGCGCGTGATTATGGTAGGTGGTGTTATAGCTGACGTTGACGTTGCCCGTGTTATTCGCCACTACCGGGCTTTGATTACCAGAAGTCGAGTGAGACGCAGCCTCTTCACGTGCTGCCGTCGCCTCAGCACCGGCTTTTGCCCCAGCCCTCTTGACGAATTTCATCACTCCCAGCAGAGCTCCGCCTAGCGCGAGCACGCCGCTCGTAATACCAGCAATATTGTCCCAATCTGGCAGGCTTCCTATCTCAAACATCGTGTGCTTCCCATAGCTGTAATCGGTGGGGAGGAAACACGATATGACCTAGCGTCAGCCGGGGTGACCCAAGTGCCCTCATCGGAGCTGGATATATAGCATTGACGCACCTATTTCAACCTTTTCGCCGCATTGGCTACTGGATCGGCAGCGAAGCAATCAGCAGATTAATGCTTGAAGCTAAGGAGTCGTTTGCACACTCAATCGGCTGACGAACACCCTCGAAAATCAGGCCGATCGAGCAGACTGCCAGGAAAGAAGCGAGACGCGGGACGTTTACAGAACCACTGAATCGGCCCTTCGATCCGCAGGACTGGAGCTCAGAGCTATACGAGGCGTACATCTGATTCCGCAAGCACCACTCCACGCTGACCGGCAAATCGAAGGGTAAGCTTGCCCTATGGATGTGAGACTAGGGGGTTAGACAAAGAAAGGAGACGGGAAGGTTGGGCATCCTGCAATCGCCCTGTGCACAAAACCAGCGAGGTCTTAGGAGTGGCGCTAGGTGCCACCATTAAGTAGCCAAGTGCTATCTTACCAGTCTCCATCTGCCATCTCGCTGGAAGCATGACGTCGGCCAGTGGCAGTGAGCAACCGCATGTCGACGCTCACTGATCGCCGGGGCCATTTACTCGCTATGCATCAGCATTACGACGAAACCGTTTTTCACAGCATGCAAGGAGCGCAAAATGCAATACGTGGCTTGTTTACGAGTTGGTCAAAACGACGTTAAGGCTTTGATAAACCTGGAAGACGTCAGGCGGGATGTAGTGGTGCCATTGCTGGACATGCGAGGTGACGAGGACAGACACCTACAAACATTCCTGACGAACTGGACTGAACATCCTTTCTTCTTGGACGTTTCGAGAGTGACCAAGGACGTTGCTGAAGCCTTTATCACTACGAATGACCTGCACAATCCTCATGCCGCGTTTGAGAACAAACGTCGCTTCTTCTCAGATGTGGCACGCATCAACCAGAACGTTATACCGGTGGTTTCCTGGGTTGATGACGATTCCCAACGAGCAGTCATCCAAAGTGCACTCGCTCTGCAGGTCGACTTCCCCCATATAGCCATCAGGGTTACCTGTCCGGAAAACCCCACCGCGACTTCGTGGAATAGATTGCTATCGATCCTGGATGCTCTTGAAAGCCCGGACACCGCGACGGTGATTTTGGACTTCGGTGCCACATCTCCGGCCAATACTGCCTCAGGGTCGGATTTCAATGTATCCCTGCGTCAACTCAACAGCTATCAGATACGGAGTCTGGTTCTGATGAGCACCTCCTTTCCTATCGATAAGCCGGCCTCAAATACCTCCCGCTCCTCTGCGTGCTATGACGTTGCATGGCAAGCAAGGGTCGACACCACTGGCATAGTTTCGGATATTGTCTACGGGGATTACGCCGCCACCAATCCAACCGCCTCGATGGAATACATACGAGGCATGCCTGTGCTGCCTTTTGCCTGCTATTACACGCCGACGGAATGGTGGCAACGACGCAAAGGTTCGGATAAGGAATTTGTGCGATACATTGAAATCGCCCAAGAAATCAGAGGGCTGCCGGGTTACCACGGTGATGACTTTTGCTGGGCCACTCGTGAGTACAGCAGAATTGTCGCCACATCAGCCGGCTACGGGAATAACGGAACATGGAATGGATACAGGATCAATCAACATATCTGCGCCATGATCCAGTCCATCGTAGATACTGACGGCTTCAATGACCTCGATGCCGATGACTTACTCTAACGATAACGTTGTTTCAGGCTGACCAATACATGTGACCTGATCACATCCATGGGAAGGGCGTCGCTGAGTTGGCGGCGCACTTCTTTTATGAGGTCGCGACTTTTCGTTGGCACCCCATGCTGGTTCGCGAGTGCATCCAACTCACTACGCCACAAAAATCCTGTGAGGTGGAATTTATCCTGGAGCTTGTTGGGCTTCGCCTTTCGAATCATCGCCATGCCGGAATAGTCATCGACGACGAGTACGCCAACATGCGGAAGACATGACTCAAGAGCCTTCACCAAGTGCTTTGAATGGCAGCATAGCCAGACTTCGTCAAAGCACGCCATATAGGCCTGCTGCTGGCCCTCCCAGCGTGTCAAGGTGTCGGCATGGGACTTAATTTCGAAAGCGGTCAGCTTCCCATTGGCGTGAACGAGATCGGCGCGTCTGGACTTATCGATGAAGCACAGCTCCTCGATGAAGACGTCACTCTCTTCATGGGACATCGCTTTCGCGACCCACTGCTTGAGGATTGGGCGGATTTCGGTTGGATTCAACATGCGCGGATTATAGACAGACAGTTGAGGCTTCTCACGCTAAAAAAGCATCCGGTCATCGACCACTCCAGCGCCGGCCCCCGTTGCTGCCTGTCTTGCACAAGGCGAGAGGTATGAGGCGCAGCCAAGCTTGAGCCAGGACTCTCCTAGGTTCACATGCTAAGGCTGGCCGGCCTCAGTCTATAGGGCACGCTTTACAAGGCAAGGCGTTCGCGCAGAGTTGGTAAGCGGACAATCGCTCCGTCTATCGGCACCAGGGGTGATAGCTTCCCGAGCCGATGAGGTCGGCTTCTGAAGTTGCGGAAAATAGCAGCTGGGATTTTTCTAGCCCCTCCGTGGGGACTAGGCCTCACCACAAACACCTCTGGCATCTCAAGATCGCTGCCAACAGGGAAGAGATCCCGTCATATCCACGGCGACGATTCGTGGCACGATTCCTTCCATTACCGCTTCGAGCGCGCTGCAGCGAGCTCATCAAACCATCTATGGCGGGCGCCTCAGCGTAGGTAGCGCTTGTCGAGCCATGCCCCAGACGCCGATCATTCGCGGCAAGGTCGGACTCAGGTTGCTGTGCGGAGGGCACGGATGATACATATTCTCGATTGAAGGTGTCACACAAGCATGAGATGGGCGTAGGAATTGCCTACACACCTTAACGCATCAGCGACTAGGCTTCTCAAGGGGCAGGCGTCTCAAGGAATGCGGGCCTGCATAGGCGGCAAGCCCCAGGCGTAAGGCCAAGCGCCGGTTGACACGAGCTGGTGAAAAAGGAGAAAATTGATGCGTAGCTAGAAGATGCAATGTAAACGCAATAAAAAACTTGATGTCTAGCGGAAGTGAAAGTTTTGAAACTTGGCTAAGCAGAGGAGATATTTTATGAGTAGCGACGCATCGTAATTCAGCAAATGCATTAATGAAAAGGCGCTAGTTTAGCGCCTTTTTTGTGCCTGACATTGGAGTCATGCGTGAAGAAGTTAGTAGAGTTCCTGGGCTATCTGGCGATGATGGCAACCCTGCTTGGCGTCAGTTTGACAACTTTAATTAGTGACCCACAGAAAGCATGGGTTGCTCTCGCTCTAGTTGCCATGACCGTTCTATACATCTGCATTCAAGTTTTTCGTGTAGCGAATGGGCATTTGAAAACTCAGCACCCTAGCGGTTTTCTTCCACTATCAAGCTTTCTAAGATATGTAACTTCAGACGGTAACACGATCATATATGAACTGTTCCGTCATATGCAAATAAAAACCCCATGCACCGGCAGCTTTATTCATAAATTTAGCTGGACAGGCTCAACTCCCCCCGAAATTGAATCAGACATTCAAGATATAGGAGAAACCAACACAATCCTCGGAGAAACAACTAGCTCCATTAAATTGAAGTTCAAAAAAGCAAAGGTATTTAATGATGTCGAGGTAATCCATCTTAAAATGAATCTGGACGACTCAGACAAAAAGTCCGGAACATTTCTTGAGCACATCGTAAGTGCGCCAATCAACTTCATTTCTTTCAAGGTAGAGCTTTTGCATGCAAAATCTGCCTATTTTGGGAAACAGGCAACCCTTACTCGGAAAAACATCGAAAAGGGAGATAGGGCAGCCATTGAAAAACTGGGTAATTATCCCTTCGAGGCTACGTCCAAATCTTTTTCATGCAATTTAAACAACCCTGAGCCGGGATATTCCTACAGATTGGAGTGGGAAAGACCATAAGTTCCAGTCCGCAGTCGGAGACGCTCGCTAGCAGAAGGACACGGGTACCGCCTCTGAAATAGCCCCATTGGCGATAAATATGGAAGTCATTGAGGTCAATCAGGGGATGTTCGCACAGATGCTCAGATACGCGCAGCGCCCACAATGCCGCCCCCCTGGAAGCAGAGCGATCACCTGCAGCAAAACGTTGAGCCATCTTGTATACGGACGTGCTTGCGATCTGCTTTGAAGGGCGATCCATCACGTGCTGGTCGGTGACAATGGAATAGATCTTCGCACTCGGCCTTCGAGAGCCATTGATATCAAGCATCATGGGCCGGAGGTGACTTAGGGTGTACTGGATCCCCGTCTGAGCTCGAATCCAGTGAAGCCACCCTTTATCGACGAGCATCCAAGGGAGCTCAATGCGCACACCGTTGACTTCGGAAACCATCCCTTCTTCTACGGCACCGCCGACGCTGTTAACCACCATCAGCCCACGCTTGGCGGCGGCAATCGCATCATCCTCAAGCCAGGGTCTTCTGCCCTATCTGGAAGTCCGTGTAACGCCCATGCGGCTTGGAATGCCGTGTTGGGGTCAGTGGCGTCCCTCGCCACTGCCAACAGCATGTCCATAACCGCCCAGCGAGCACGGATCGAGACATGTATTTCCTGCTCGGCAGTCAGCGCTAGGAGGTTGGACTCGGGTAGCCGCGCCTGACTAGCCGACAACCAAATAAGGCCGTGGCCGCTGGGGCGCAAGAACTGGCTCTTCGCCGGGTCGTAGCGCAGTGGCAAGCGCGCCGCTGCAATTATGAGCTTGATCCAGTCGGCCCGTAACAATGGGCACGACCCCCATGTCTATCTCAAAGATGTGCTGACGCGCCTGCCGACGCAACGGGCCAGTGAGATTGCGGAGCTGCTGCAGCACCGTTGGCATCCGGCTTAGTCGTGCAAAGCGGTTTGCCCGTAAGCTTACTCTGAAGGCAAAGCGGGACGAGGCTGGCCTGCATAATTCTCGCCCTATCTCCTGAACGTCTGTAACTGATCCATAAACCCCACCTATTCAAAAAAAGGTGAACCGTTCAGGATGCGACATTCCGTTATTTCTTGTGCTTGATATCCACCACCGTTCCTGCCCGTACGTCTTTGATCGGCGAGAGCAGG
>NZ_CAXAQM010000032.1:0-56125 GCF_963970525.1 Pseudomonas sp. EA_65y_Pfl1_P113 | reverse complement strand
TCCCGAACTCAGTAGTGAAACGATGCATCGCCGATGGTAGTGTGGGGTTTCCCCATGTGAGAGTAGGTCATCGTCAAGATTAAATTCCGAAACCCCTGTTTGCTAACGCAAACAGGGGTTTTGTTTTTGTAGAAGTTCATGAATTTCATCGGCACGTTGCGAATGCAGCGAACCGGTACACAGAATTTCTTGACGACCATAGAGCATTGGAACCACCTGATCCCATCCCGAACTCAGCAGTGAAACGATGCATCGCCGATGGTAGTGTGGGGTTTCCCCATGTGAGAGTAGGTCATCGTCAAGATTGAATTCCGAAACCCCTGTCTGCTAACGCAGACAGGGGTTTTGTCGTTTAGATCAGCAATTCTGTATTGCTGTCAGACCTGATTGATCACCCGGGCATCCAGCCCGCAGTTCGCTGCATTATTGGTTGGTTTCATTTTCTATCGCAGGACCTAGACCAAGGTGCCTAAGCGCTCAAAGCGTTCGTTATCCAATCCTTGTACGACAACCATCGGTCGGTTTCCTGCGAAAAATGGCAATCCATCTTACATTTTCCTAAGTTTTGCCTCGGCTTGGCCGAAAGCCTGACAAGCCATGCGTGCACCGAGATAGAGCGGTCCAAGACTCCGCCTATAACGTTACATGGAATGTCCACTCGGCACGCTAACCCCCCTTTGGCAAAAGAAGTC
Organism: Pseudomonas sp. EA_65y_Pfl1_P113; assembly: GCF_963970525.1. Taxonomy (NCBI): domain Bacteria; kingdom Pseudomonadati; phylum Pseudomonadota; class Gammaproteobacteria; order Pseudomonadales; family Pseudomonadaceae; genus Pseudomonas; species Pseudomonas sp. EA_65y_Pfl1_P113. The sequence continues at coordinate 55,433 of NZ_CAXAQM010000032.1, read as the reverse complement.
GATGAAATGAATCTCAAGTTCAGTCATAAAATTCTGTTGGCCGCGTCAGGCGTTGTGGTTCTGGCCTTCGCGTTATTTACTCTCTACAACGACTACCTGCAGCGCAGTACCATCAAGCAGAACCTAGAGTCGTCCATCGCGCAGTCCGGTGAACTCACCGCCAGCAGTGTGCAGAACTGGCTTAGTGGGCGAATATTGGTGCTCGAAAGCCTCACGCAAAACGTCGCCCACCAAGGCGGTTCTGCCGACCTCCCTGGTCTGGTCGATCAACCGGCCTTCACCTCAAACTTCCAGTTCACCTATGTTGGCCAAACCAACGGCGTGTTTACGCAACGCCCGGACGCGAAAATGCCCGACGGCTACGACCCGCGTCAGCGCCCTTGGTACAAACAGGCAGTGGCTGCGGACAAGCCCATGCTTACACCACCGTATATGGCCGCAGTGGGTGGGCAGATCGTGACCATCGCGATGCCGGTGAAAAAGGACGGTGAATTGCTCGGCGTAGTCGGCGGTGACCTGAGCCTGCAGACCTTGGAAAAAATCATCAACTCGGTAGACTTCGGCGGCATCGGCCATGCGTTCCTAGTGAGCGGCGACGGCCAGGTCATCGTCAGTCCTGATCAAGGGCAGGTGATGAAAAACCTCAAGGACATCTACCCCGGCACTCAGTTACGCATCGAGAAGGTCAGTCAGGAGGTCGTTCTCAACGGCCAGGACCGCATCCTGTCATTTACCCCCATCAGCGGTTTGCCCGGCGCAGATTGGTATATCGGTCTGTCGATTGATAAAGACAAAGCCTACGCAGCATTGGGCAAGTTCCGTACTTCCGCGCTGATTGCCATGTTGATCGCCGTGGTTGCGATTGCCGTGCTCCTGAGTGTGCTCATCCAAGTACTGCTGCGGCCTCTTACCACCATGGGTGTGGCGATGCAGGACATTGCGCAGGGCGAAGGTGACCTGACCCGTCGCCTTGCTGTCACCAGCAAGGACGAGTTCGGCGAAGTCGGCAGCGCGTTCAATCAATTCGTAGAACGCATCCACGCATCGATTTCGGAAGTGTCTTCAGCAACGCGCCAGGTGCACGACTTGTCCCAGCGTGTAATGGCCTCGTCCAATGCCTCTATCATCGGTTCTGACGAGCAAAGCGCACGCACCAACAGCGTGGCCGCTGCGATCAACGAACTGGGCGCCGCCACTCAGGAAATCGCGCGTAACGCCGCCGATGCCTCGCAGCACGCCAGCGGAGCCAGTGAGCAGGCCGATGATGGGCGCAAAGTGGTGGAGCAAACTATCCTCGCAATGTCGGCGCTGTCGCAGAAGATCAGCCTGTCCTGCACGCAGATCGAAACCCTGAACGCCAGTACTGACAACATTGGTCACATCCTTGATGTGATCAAGGGTATTTCTCAGCAAACCAACCTGCTCGCACTCAACGCCGCCATTGAAGCGGCACGTGCCGGTGAGGCCGGTCGAGGTTTTGCGGTGGTCGCTGACGAGGTGCGCAACCTGGCTCACCGCACCCAGGAGTCGGCCGAAGAGATCCACAAAATGATCACCTCGCTGCAAGTGGGCTCGCGTGAAGCGGTTACCACTATGAATGCCAGCCAGGCCTCCAGTGAAGAAAGCGTCGAGGTCGCCAACCAGGCGGGTGAGCGGCTGGTCAGCGTGACGCAGCAGATCGTCGAGATCGACGGCATGAACCAGTCCGTCGCCGCCGCCACCGAAGAGCAGACAGCCGTGGTGGAAACGCTCAACGTGGACATCAACCAGATCAACCTGCTGAACCAACAGGGCGTGGCCAATCTCAATGAAACCCTGAAGGATTGCGATGCGCTGTCGCAGCAGGCCAATCGATTGAAACAACTGGTCGATAGTTTCAAGATCTGACCCGCTGATTGATCGGGCAGGGGCGAGTGGCCTCGCTTCTGCCGTTCAGCCAAGCAACCGACGGACATTGTCCAGGGCGCGGTTGGCGAAGTCCTGCACAAACTGTTCAAACCCTGCGTTTGCCTCATCCATGGGCTCTGCAATAATCGTCCATGTCACCCTGGAACACTCCGCTCCTAGTGCTTCAACGCGGATCGCCGCCCATAACCTGGCCACGCCCAGGGTGTTATAGATTGTGGTCCAGGTCATATGCATGGCCTGCTCGTCCCGGCTATTGAGCTGCTCCACCACACAGTTACCATCGCGGAAAAATTTTGTACGCAAGGCGCCCACACCTGTGGCTGTCATTTCGATATGCGTCAGGTCAGGAATGAACACATCGAAGCCTGAAAAATTCCCCACCATGTTCCACAGGCGGGAGGCATGGCAGTCGACCACGACCGACGCGACTATTGGCTGGCCGTCCGGGTTGCGAATTAACGTATCGGGTTGCAGTGGTTTCATGAGGTTGTCCTGAGGCGTTCAAAGAAAGCCAATGGCCTTGAGGTAGTTGCAGCCTTTGCTCAACAGCGCCGAATCTTTTTCGGGGTAGTGTGCCCCCATCTGCTGGACGCCCTGCCGCGCATTGTCGTGGCGGATCATTGAGGTGTCTCCGATGTCTTCGTCGAGGCGCTCGAGATAAAAACCAAGCACGCCAAACAGTGCGTTCTCGTGGCTGACCGTTCGTATCTCCTCTTGCCAATGTGCAATGCTCACCCGCCTGAACCGGTGACCCGCTCGGCTGAAAGCATCCAGGTAACGCGCCCAGCTCAAAGGTTGTGGGTTGTGCAGGTTGAACACACTGCGATTGGCTTGAAAGCGGGTGCAGTGGAATGCAATGAAACGAGCCAGGAAATCCACCGGCATCAGGTCGAAGTTCAACGCCAGCCGCGGTACCAGGCCAAGTTGAAGTGAGCCCTTGAGCATCAGCATCAGCCGATTTTTCTGCGGCTGGCAGACCCCCGTGCGGCTATGGAAGCTGATATTGCCGGGGCGATGGATATTCACCCAGGCTCCGTGCTCCACCGCACGTCTCAGTTGCCGCTCGGCGACCCATTTGGACAGGTTGTAGCCATTCTGGATGTACAGCGGCAGCGTGGTCGCGGCGGGTGCCTCGAGGACATAGCCCTGGGTGTCCATGCTGCTTGAGGCTGACAGCGTCGAGATAAAGTTGAAGACCTTCTTGCAGTGCGTCTCACACAGGCGCAGGCATTCGAAGATGGGGTCAACGTTGTCCCTGGCCAGTGATGCGTAGTCCATCACGTGGTTGACCCGTGCCGCGTTGTGCACCAGCACACCGAAGTCCCGGGTGAGCGTGTCGTAAGCGTCGTTGGCCAACCCCAATCGAGGCAGGCTGATATCGGCGGCGAATACCTGCACCCGGCTCAGGTCCAGATGCTCCAGGCGGTACTCGCGCAACGCTTGGGTAAACCGCATCATCGCCGAATGCCCCGGCTCTTCACGCACCAGGCATGCCACCTGGGTTGCATGATCGGCCAGCAACGCCTCGACGATATGGGCACCAACAAAGCTGTTGGCCCCTGTTACGATCACTTTGTGCGGGTCGCCTGCGCGGTCCTCGGACAATATGTCGAGTGACCACTCCTGTTGTGCGTCGTGAACCGCCTGGCTAGAGGGCGCATCGGGTCGTTCCCCGTCCTCCACCCACGTTGCGAGGGTACGAATAGTCGGCGCCTCAATGAAGCGGCTCAACGAGAAGCTGCGGCCGAATTGTTCGCGAAAACGCAGTAAGAGGGTCGACAGCAAAATCGAATGGCCGCCGAGTTCAAAGAAACTCTCATCAATAGACAATTCATCCATGGGCAACGCCAGCAGTTCGATCCATAAGCGGGTCAATCGAATCTGAAGTGGGGTGTGCGCCGCATTGCTGGCAGTCTGCGAAACGGATTGAGCCGGTAATGCGAGCAAGGCTGCCCGGTCGACTTTGCCGTTGCTGGAACATGGCATGTGCGGCAACAGGCTCCAGAAACCGGGGTGCATGTAATCCGGCAGCCACTGTCGCGCGTGTTGCTGCAGGGCCGCCACGGTGGCCCCCGGTTCGGGTTGAGCGACAAAGCTACGGATCCTGCGGTCATGGTCAATCACCACTGCGACCTGGCGATACAGCCGGCTGTTACGCAAGCACTGCTCTATCTCTTGGGGCTCGACCCGAAAGCCGCGGATTTTCACCTGATCATCACGGCGCCCCCCCAGCACAATCCCGTCGGCGGTCCACTGTGCCAGATCGCCGCTGCGGTAAGCCCTCAGCGATTGGCCCCCAGGCACCGCCAGCTCCACGAAAGGGCTGGCAAGCTGTTGCCGCGCGTTCACATACCCCAGGCTCACTCCGGGGCTGATGATATATACCTCGCCCATGACCTGTTCATCTACCGGCTGCAGGTTCTCGTCAAGGATCAGCACCTGGCTGTTGGCGATGGGGCTTCCGACGTTGCGGTTGCTATCACCGGGGAGCAGCGTGCGATGGGTGACCAGCACCGTGGCCTCCGTGGGCCCATAGAGGTTGTGAAATTGGCACTGCCCCGCGAGGCGTTCGATTACATGGGGCTCGCACACATCGCCGCCGGTGAGCAGGTGCGTCAGGCCCAGCGGTTGATCGAGTGGCAGAATGCTCAGCAGCGCAGGCGGCAGGAAGGCGTGGGTGACGCGCTGCCGGTGGAGCAGATCCAGCAGTTGCTGAGGGTCTTGTCGTTGCTCTGCGCTGGGGACAATCAACTCGGCCCCTGCTATCAAGGTGGGGAAAATATCGATCAGCGAAGCGTCAACGCTCAAAGGCGAAAATGGCAGGACGCGGCTCAGCTCATCCAGGCTCATACAGGACCTGAACCAGGCCGTGAAATGCGCCAGGTTAGTCTGGCTGAGCAGCACACCCTTGGGTTGACCCGTGGTGCCTGATGTAAAGAGCGTCATGCAAGGACCGTCGGCGGGCGGGCGAGTCTGCATCAACGGACGCATGACGTCGGCGCTCCGCGGGTCGACCTTGCTGACATCCAGTGCAGTGAAGCGTCCTCGCAAGGGGTGCTGACCGGCGTCAAGCAATACCCGAGCTTGCGTGCTCTCAAGCATGACCTGATGGCGCTGAACCGGGTGGTCCGGACCCAGCGGTAGATACACGGCTGCGCAGCCCATCACCGCAAGAATGCTGGCGTACAACTCGATGGATTTTTCCAGGCACACGCCGACCACCGTTGGCGCCTGCCCAATCTCCAGCAACGGCTGTAGTTGCTGCTGTATCGCCAAGGCGTGAAGCTGCAATTGACGATAGATCACTGTGTTGCCGGCGATGTTCAGCGCCGGCCGATCGGCGAAGGTGCGAAGGCTGGCCTGCAACTGTTCGATCACGGGTACCTGGGCTTCCCGCATGACAACAGGGTCTTCTGTGCGGTTGAGCCGATGGACAAATGCCAGCGCGTCAAGCGCGTCCAAGCCTTGCTCGGGCCATTCATTGGCGGCCGCGTGCACAGAGAAATATCCAGTGTCCCGCGAGAATCCACTCACGTGCAGCGCGACCCACTCCACCAATGCATGGGTCACCCGCTGGCGCAGCCGTTGGCCGTTGCCACTGGGTTCTTCGGTGATGCCAAGCACAGCCGACAATCGCCGGTTGGGCCCATAGGCGCGCAGTTGCAGCGCGGGTAGCCCGTATTCGGTTACCGGGCCAACACCCAGGCGCAGGCTGAACACTGGGAGTCGATCTGCTGAGGCCCGCAGCGACTGACTGCCGTCATCGATCAACAAGTCGATGCCTTCATCACTCATGGCATGCCCATACTGCTCCAGCGCTTGCCTGAGGGAGGCCAAGACGCTGCTGGTGCCAGCAAACCCGATGGTCAGGCGCCTCATGTCAGCCTCCCGGGCACTGGCAAGTAATTGTCCAGCGCTTGCGCCACACTCGGCGTTTGCAGCAAACCGCTGTGTTGCAGGAAACCCAGAATGTTGTCCATCAGCGGGTGCCGACGGGTGATCGGGAAGGCCAGTGCCGTCACTTCATCGCGCAATGCGTTGCGCAGGCTTTCGCTGGTGTCGACGTGTTCGATCAAGTGCAGGTCGAAGTTTTTTTGCAGGTCGTTCGTCAGGTACTGAGCCAAGAATATCGGCAGCACCTGAGCGATGCTGTCGCGGTCTTCCGCGCTCGCCGTGTGCCAATACAGGCGTACGAGCCGTGTCCAGAATTGCGCGTGGCGGCCCTCATCAAACAGGTGATCGGCCATCAAGCCACGGATCGACGCTTTAACACTGGTGTCCTTGGCGAACGCCGCCACATCGTGGGTCACGGTGTTTTCGGCAATGGCCACGCCAATCAGTGCTATTGCATCGCGCAGGTGGGCTGGCGCCTTGGCCTGGGCCGCAGGCAACGCACGGTTCAATTCAATTTCCTCCGGTGGCTCCAACGGTTGTATGCCGGTCATGGCAACGGTTTGCTGGAGGAAATCCAACGCAACCAGCGCGTGGTAGTCCTCGTCCACGACAACGGTCATCGCATCTACGCGGCAGGCAAGCGGGAAGGGCACCGAGAAGCGATTCTTGGCAATGCTGCGCGCAGTCTTGTCGACGATCTCAGTCTCGAAGATCACCACGTCGTTGATGAATTTGTAGAAGCTTTGCACCAACACGAAATCGCGCCATTGCGGGCAGTGTTCGAGAAAGGTTGCACAGAGCACCAAGGGCTGGCGGCACACCGGGTAGATCAGCTTGTCATCGTCTTCCAGCAAACGGCGAGGGCGTGTGCGGATGGTTGCGCGGCGCTCCCAGTCGTCGGCAATGGCGTGGTAGTCGGCTACGCTCATGGGTGCACCTCCCTCAGAGAGGCCTGAACCTCATCCCAGAATGCGATACGGCTTTGCACGGCCGAGAGGGCGGCATTGGTGGCCTGTTGCGGGTACGCCGGGTCTGCACTGACAAGGCGTTGGAGCAACTGCTCTGCTGCTGGGCCATGATGCTGGGCGTCCAATTCGATGTGACGCTTGAGGTAAGCGCACAGTGTCGGCGCGTGGCGACGGATAAGCTCATCAGATTGCAGGATGCGTTCGAATATCATCGGGATGACATGCTCGCGACCGTGCAGGAATGTTGCCGCCACACAATGGGTAGGCGCGTTCAGCGCGAGATGCAATGTGCCACTGACGAAGCGGGCCACGCCGGGAAGAATTTCGACCTCACGCAAGGCGGCAGTCGCTTCCATGCCTTGGCGTTGCAGCGCAACAAAGCGTTTGATCGGCGAGGTGCTGGCGCCCACTTCGGCCATGGCCTCCAGATAGAGTTCGAAGTGGCTGCAATAGCCTTGCTCGGGATGCTCGTCTGACTCCTCACTCAGCACGACCTCATTGATCAGGCGAGCTGCTTGCGGGTCGGCAGGTGGCAGCCAAGGCAGGCGCGTGCAGGTCAGGTCCCGTTGCAGACGTTTGGCGAGGGTCATGAAATCCCAGACCGCAAATATGTGGCTTTCCATAAAAAGTTGTAACTTTCGCAGGGAAGTTATTTCTGAAAATAACGAATGGCTGCATAACTGCAATTTTGCTGTTTCAAGTAACGGTTGATGCATGGTTGGTGCCTATAAGTTGTTGCGTCTGCTGTGAAAAACAGCGATGAGTTCTTGTGGTTGGCAAGAAGTGAATAGGTATGGGCCAGCCTTACGCGTGCAGGGCGCTTCTGATGAGGCGACTGCCGCGTCGAATGAAGTGTCTGGTTTAGTAATAAAAGATGATAAGCGGGTTGAACAACTTGGCGAGCATACAAATGTGTTAGAAGTTTTTCTAAATAATATTGGCTGTAAGTTTGTATCTTTGTTGAAAGTGGGAAGTTTCGTCGGGGCGGGGTACTCATCGTTAGTTAGGGAGCCCCGCAACACTGCAAGATCGAGACAGGAAAGCTGAAAGCCTTATTGCGTGTCTTTTTTGTCGCCGGCATCCAGGCCATTGAGGTATGCCGTGATTACCTCCATGCCTCGCATCAAGTGATTGCGCAGCGTCAGGATGCTTTCTTCGGTTTTTTTCTGTGCCACCAGGCTCAGTAGTTCGCGGTGATCTTCCTGAGACGTCTGCCCCAGCCCCATGGCCTCAAGGTTGTAACGCAGGAAACGTTCCTCCTCGTTCAAACCGTGCTCGACCAACTTGAGCAGCCGCTTGTTCGGGGCCTTGCCATACAGGGCCATGTGAAACAGCCGGTTGAGGCGACCAATCTCGGTGTAGTCTTTTTCCTGCTCCAAAGCGACGATGATGGCGTCCGCCTCGGCGATATCGGTTTCAGTGAGCAAAGGGATGGACGAGCGCAGCGCTTCAGACTCCAGCAACATCCGCAGTTCATAGGTTTCGGCCGAGTTATCCTCGATCAACGGCGCGACGACAGCGCCCTTGTGGGTCACCACATGCAGCAGTGACTGGGCTTCCAGCTGGCGCAAAGCTTCGCGCACCGGCATGCGGCTGACCCCGAACAGGCTGGCCAATTCCTGTTGGCGCATGGCGGTACCGCAGGGCAACCGACCGTCCAAGATGGCATTGCGCAAGGTTTCTTCAATCACGGAGCGAGCGAGATGGGCGGGGATCGTTCCGCTGATCTTGATGCTGTTCAAAGGGGTCGGCTTCTGCGTCACGGTTACGTTATGCTCCTTATTAGAATGGGCATGGCTAATTGGATCCAATGCACACTAGAGCCTGACCATAGGCTTGTCAAACGCGCACAGTTTCGGCTTGTAAGCGCTTCAACATAACGCTCTGAGCACCCACAGCCAGCCTCTATCGGGTCTTACGCACCCAGGTTCAACTCGCCTGCTATCGAGCGGGAAATTGCAGTACAGGCAGCTAAGCGCTGGTCATTCGCGACACCCCGTTGGCCGGTCTCGGCGCAGGCCTGGGCGTACGCTACGCGCGCCAAAGCTGGGCGACTACTACGAAGGCGCCTTCAACGTGCCGTCCTACAGCGTCTACGACGCCAGCCTGAGCTACGACCTGAGCCGTTCGCCGCTTAAACTCAAAGGCGTGAAACTGGCGATGAACGTGCAGAACCTCACTAACAAAACCTACGTATCTAAGTGCACCACTAATCTGGATTGCTACTACGGGGAAAGGCGCGCAGTGGTGTCGAGCCTGACCTACGACTGGTAGGTAATCGGTTGTAGGAGGCCTCCTGATTGAGTGGGGTGTGAACCTTGAACGTCTTGCGAGCGTTAGCTTTCGGCTGGCAACCCTCGCGAGATACTGCCCATGACCATCGCCGAAAATCCCTATGCCACACCGCGCTCAAGCCTGAGCTGGATGCCGGTTCGTGAACCGATGTTTCTGGTCGTGGCCCCGCGCAAATTCCTCGTCATGATGCTGCTGACGCTGGGCGGCTACTTCGTCTACTGGCTCTACCGACAATGGACGTTTTATCAGCGGGCCACCGGCAAGAGGCTATGGACCTGGGTTCGGGTGCTATTTCCGGCGTGCTATTTCTGTTCGCTGATCCTCAGCGTGATGCGTGAACTGGAGCAGGGCGAATCTGCCTACCACTGGTGGCCACGTTGCCTGGCGGTGACGATTTTTCTGTGCGGGTGTTTGCCCTTCACGGTGTTGTGGCTGCTCTCACCGTTCGCCGCACTCGCTGTAGTTGCCTGCATCGCAATGTTGCAGGTCGCGCTGGCGTTGCAGTTGCAAGATGCGATTAATCATTTGGAGCAGGACCCCGACGGGGCGGGAAATACGCATCTCACGAGCGCCAATTGGATTGGAATAGTGGTTGGGCTGCTGGGAGGGGGGTGGGTTGTGACAGGCGTGGTGTGGGGCGCCGGTTGAGGGGGAGCGTTTCAAGGGTTCTGCAAAAAAACCACATACCCCCGAAACCACTCACTCCCTTGCAAATACCCAGGTTCCTCCCACGTCCCGCCTTGAATCAGCCCGATCTTGAACGGCAGTCCCAGTCGATTTATCCGTGGCAGATACGCCGCGTAGTCCGGAATGCTGTGGCGCCCTTGATAGGTCTGCACGACCACTTCATCCACCACGCCTTTGAGTTGCGCGATGGCGGCCGGGTCGGCGTTGCTGCTCCAATCCATCAGGCCAGTGATGCTCAAGCGCAGGTCGGCCGGCAGGCGTTGGCGCAGCTCGCGCAGGAAGTCGGCGTATTCGTGCAGGTATTGGGTGCGGGCGTCGAAGTCGATCTGGATGCCGACGACCGGGTTGCCGGCGTCGCGCCAGCGTTGCACTTGGCCGAGCAGTTGGCGGTAGACCGGTTCGGGCCAATGCAGGGTGTGGGCGCGGTAGACGATCCAGATTTCACCCTGGGTGATGCGCGGCACGCTGATGCCCTGGGCGATCATCTGCACGCCGCGCCCTGGCGTGCGGCGGGTGGAGTTGATCTGGCCCTGAAGGATGTACAGGGTTTTGGCCTGCTTGAGCACCGGTTGAGGGGTGACGCCGCTCCACAGCCAAAAGGCGTCATAGTCGCGGGCGTCGACGGCGCCGAAGGCCGGGCTTGCCAGTAACAGCAAGCCTAGCCACAGGTGTTTCACCAGTAGTACTGCAGCGACTTGCCCCACTGGGTGTCACCGAAGCTGCTTTTGAGCTGGCGGAACCAGGCTTTGCGCACGGCAGGTTCAACGTCCTGCCCGCCGCAACTGTTGTAGCCGGACGGCCCGTAGCAGTTGATGGCGCGAAACAGCGCGTAGGCCCTGTCATTCTTCGGCGCCTTGGCATTGCCGATCACCTGTTTGTAGCCGTCCAGGCGCGAGAAGGTTTCACCCTTGAAGTCCGATGCGGTGCTGCCCAGGCTGCCGGCGGCGCGCGCCTGCTCCAATGGCATACCGTCCAGGCCGTTACGCAGGATGAATTCACCCAGGCAGTTCAGGCCCTGTGGATGTTTCGCGTCGTTTTGCAGGATAGCGGCGGTTTGCGTGATGGTTGGGCAGGCGTAGCCGGATTCGGCTTTATCGCCATTCCACTGGAACAGCTTCAAGGTCTGGCTGGCGCTGTAGACGTAGCCCAAGCTGGTACCCAGCTTATCTTCAGGGGCCGCGACCGGCAGTTGCTTGAGGTCCTCGGCGAATGTCGCGTACTGGCCGCGCAGCAGGTCTTTGTAGAGCAGCACGAATTGCGCGGTCTGGCGTTCCAGCGGGTCGCTGGCCTGGGCGATCTGCTGGCGCAACAGCTCAGGGCCTGCAACGTTGCGCAGCAGAATGTAGCGCACCTGCTTGGCGCTGATCGGCGAATCGGCGGCGAACACTTTGGCCAACTGGCCGCTGCGCTCGTAGTTCATCGCCAACGCCAGCTCAAGCTGGTCGCGTTGCAGCGGCATTTTCGCCAGGGGCAGCAGTTGCAACCATAGTGCTTCGGCGCCTTTCCAGTCTTGCTTGGCTTCCAGGGCCAGGGCGCGCAGGGTCTGTTGGCTGAAGGCGAAGTAATTCAGGCTCGACGGCACGCTCTGGGGCAACTGTTTCAAGGCGGCGTCCGGCTGATGCTCGATGTACAACGCACACACGGCCAGCAAGTAGTCGTACAGCTGCGGCGCGCTGGCGAATGCGGCTTTTTGCTTCTCCAAATCGGCGCGGGAAAGGGCGCGCTGGTGGCCGCCGCGCATCAGCATCAGGTCGCTGACAAGCTGGATCATCGGCGTGGTGACGGTCTGGCTATTAACCATCAATAGCTTGAGGTCGACCTCCTCCACCAGTTCGTCCACCGACACATTGCGCTGCGCATCAGTCGCCTGAGTCATCGCCCAGGCGTAGGCCTCGGCGAGCTTGGTGTTGTCACCCGCCAGCCAATACACGCGGCGCAAAAGGCCACGGGCGGAGGCCACGTAATCGCCCTGTGGATAAGTTTTCAGGTAGGTGAGGAATCCTTCTTCGGCATCGCTCAGGGCGGACTTATCCACAAGCTTAAGACGCGGCATGCCGTATTCGTCGAAGGCTTCAGCCTGGGCCTGGTTCAAAGCAGTGCGGGCGGTCATGTACAGCGCGGTTTCCTGCAGCCAAGGCACATTGCTGCTGCTGGCAGCGGCAAAACCGCGTTCAGCGTCACTGAAACGACCGCTGTAGAAGTCGGCGGCGGCCTGCAGGTAAGTGCGAAACAGTTGGCCGTCGGCGGACTGGATCTGCTGAGCGTCCACCACTTGGCCGTCCCAGGAGCAGGCGGTGAGCACCTGCAAACGCGCCTTCACCAGCACCTCGCGCTCGGCCGCCGGCATGTCAGCCTTGATCACCTGGCTGATAAATGCGGTGGCACTGTCATCGTCGTTGCTGCGGCAGCGGCTGCCCTCGCCATTGAGGAACGCTTCACCGGCGGTTTTATACTCGTCGCGCTTGATGCCCAGAGGCTGAAGCAGCGTATCGAGTTCGGCGGTGCGCGAGTCGTCCGGCTTGTTGTCGGGTTCTTCGTTTGTGCTGCGCAAAGGCGCCAGTCGATAGACCGGGAAAGGCACCGGGCCAAAGCCCTGGGCCAGGTCGTCTTCGCTCAAGGCATTGGGCGCCAGGGGCGCAGCCTTTTTGTCCGCCAGCAGCAGGCGCAGGTTGACGCGGCTGTCGTTGCCCGGGTTGAGGAAGGGTTGGTTGCTGCACGCGTCGAGACTGTCACGCGAGACCCGCCAATCGGGGTAGCACGAGTCGTCGGAGCTGGCCTGGGCCTGTAGGGTCATACCCGCGAGCAGTGCCAGTGCCAGGGGTGACAGAAAACCGATGCGCATGACGTGTCCTTGATCCTGAGTCCTTGGAGGAGGGCGATAATAGCGTGTTCCTACGGTCGCTTCGGAGAAGCCCTGCACAAATTGCCGATTTGTCGGGTCATAGAAGCGAATCAGGGGCTTTTGTCCTAGAGTGGCGATGTTTGCAGTTAGGCAATCAAGGGCAGGGAAATCTAGGTGCGTCGGTCTGTGGTAGAGCAAAACGAAAAGGTCGGGACGTTACCCGCACTCAACCGCCTCTCTTGGGACGGTGCCGGTTGGTTCAGCCGACTCTGGTGGGTGCCGATTCTGGCGCTGGCCATGGCCCTGCGTTTTTACAACCTGACGGCGGCGGCGATCTGGGGCGACGAAGGCTCCAGCCTGTTGCTCAGCGAATACGCCGCGGCCGACCTGTGGTTCCACGCGGCGCACGATGTGCACCCGCCGCTGTATTTTTTTCTGCTGCGCGGCTGGATTGAGCTGTTCGGCGACAGCATCTGGTCGATTCGCAGCATGAGCGCCGTCCCCGGTGTAGTCGCCGTGGGCCTGGGCGTCTGGCTGACGCAGCAATTGTCCACCCGGCGTGCGGCAGTGCTGGCGGGCATTCTGCTGGCGCTATTACCCACGGCGGTGCGCTACAGCCAGGAAGTACGCATGTATTCGCTACTGGGCGTGTGGTTGCTGGGCGCCACGCTGGCGCTGGTCTATTGGGTGCGTCAACCCGAGCGCACGCGTTATCTGGCGGCCTATGCCGTGTTGATGAGTGCTGGTTTCTACACCCATTACTTCACGGCGCTGTGCGTGCTGGTGCATTGGGCCTATCTGGGTGTGCTTTGGGGTACGGCGCCGCGAGACCAGCGCCTGATCACACGCCCGGCATGGTGGGTGGCTAACGCCGCGATTGTGCTGTTGTACCTGCCTTGGCTGCCGAACCTGCTGGACTTGGTGCAACACGTCGAACAGCTCAAGGTGGGCGGCGACATAGGCTGGGAAGAACCGGTCAGCCTGTTCTCCCTGCCTTCGATGATCTGGCAATTCGTGCTCCAGGATGAAGGCGTTGGCTTCTGGTCGCCGTTGTTCTGGCTGTTTCCGCTGCTGCTGGTGACTGTTGTGATCACCGCTTGGCAAGATCGCGAACGCTATCGACCGGCCAGCCTGCTGGCGCTGTTTTTCCTGTTGCCACTGCTGCTGGTCTACGGCGTGTCATTTGTATCCCCAGTGTTTATCGAGCGCTACCTGACGGTATACGCCTTGGGCTTGCCGATTCTTGTGGCGATGGCTATCGACCGCCTGCCGTCGCGGTTTTCACTGCTGGGGGTGGCGCTGTTTGTGCTATTTGTCGGCGTCGAACTGGTGGGGTTGAAGAACAACTTTGCCGTGGATGAGCACGACCAGTTCAACGTGCCGGTGGCATTCGTCAACCGCAACTACCAGCAAGACGACCGCATCGTCCTCAGCGACATGATGTGGTACCTCAGCTACGTGTATTACGACCAGACCGACGCCCAATTGCAGCTCTACACACCGCCCAAACCCGACGGCACGCCCACTCGGCCGAACGCGTATGGCTTCGGTACCTTGGTCGACCAGGACGGCGGGCGCATCTATCTCGACCATCTGTCGGCACTGCCCGCTGACACCCGCCGCGTGTGGCTGATCAGCAGCAACGAAGCACCGGATGATTTCGCCCCGCTGCCAGAGGGCTGGCGCGAACTCAGTCGCCAGGATGGCGGCGGCGCCAGGGCTAGGTTGTTTGTGTTGTGCAACGTACCGTCGGCGCAACCTGAGGGCTGTCGCTAGACTGGGTTAATTCTTTCATCGCAGGAGCCCGTCATGGAATCGCCCGTGCATAGTTTGCCGTCACTGTTCAAACAGCTGGGTCTGGAGAATGACCCGGTGAGTATTGAGAGGTTCGTGGCGGTTCATTCGCCGCTCAAACCGGAGTTGAAATTGGCGGATGCGTTTTTTTGGACCGATAGCCAGAGAGCGTTTTTACGTGAGGAGATTCTAGAGGATGCGGATTGGGCGGTGGTGGTGGATGAGTTGAATCTGATGTTGCGGGGTGGGCGAGAGGTGCAAAAAATTTAGAAAAAACGCTGAAAGTTGAAAAAAACTGATGAGGGTTGAAAAAAACTGGGCTTTAATCGCGTAAGTGAACTTTTTCTGAGGTTGCGCGATGTCTCTGGTTGGCTATGCCCATCTCCATCGATCTCTCGGGTTAAAAGCCATCGCGCCTGCCCGCGCAGCGATGATTAAGCCTGTCACTCGGATTTCGACGATCGGTGATTGCCTGGCGGTACCTCACGCTGTTGCACCGTCGGCTGACTCAGTGCTCGACCATATTCTTTTTGCCCTCAAGCATGAAGGTATCAACCTCGGCATCCTGGCTCAGGCGCTGGAAGCCGTCACTGCCGAGCAACTGCTGCAAGAACTGGAAAAAGCCCCTAACGGCGTGTTCATCCGCAAGGTGTGCTACCTCTGGGAGGGGCTGACCCTTCAACGGCTGGATTACAGCAAACCGATCAACAGTCGTGTGTCTCCACTGTTTGATCCGCAGCGCTACGTGACGGGCCCGTCGACGCGAAATTCCCGTTGGCGCATCGACTTCAATGGTTTGGGCTCTTTGGCTTATTGCGCGACGGTCGAGCGTACGCCAGAAATCGACACTCTGCTGAGCGTCGATATCTTGGGGCGCGCCAAATCCTTCATGGCCACCCTACCTCCCGAAATGATGGACCGCGCGATCCAGTGGGCTTACCTGCATGAAACCCGCGACTCGTTCGCCATCGAAAAAGAACAACCCAGCGAGGAAAAGTCCCGGCGCTTCGTCCAGCTGTTACGTCAGGCCCACGAAGGCAGGCTGCTGACCGAGGATTATCTGGTCGAGCTGCAAAACAGCACTGTTTCCAACCCCTTCGACAAAGCCGTCGCGTTTCGCCACGAACAGAACCACCTGCACAATGGCCTGCGCGGCGCGGCGGGTGTCAGCTACGTACCGCCCTCTCCTGAGCTGTGCCAGGAGCTGATGGAAGAGCTGATGGCGTTCGCCAATCAACCTGTGCGCGAGGTTGATCCTCTCGTAGCTGCGGCCGTCACCGCGTTTGGCTTCGTATTCCTGCACCCGTTCATGGATGGCAACGGTCGGCTGTCCCGCTTCTTGATCCACCAGACGCTATGCCACTACGGCGCACTGGAACACGGCTTACTGCTGCCTGTCTCCGTCGCGATGAAGCACGAAGAACACGCCTATCTGGAGGCACTCAAGGCGTTCTCCCTGGCGACGCGAGAATTCTGGAACGTCATCTGGCTGGACGGCGAACAAATGGCCTTCGATTTTATCGGCCACCCGTCGATTTACCGCTATTGGGATGCAACGCGCTGCGTCGAATTCACCCTGCAAATGGCCCGGCGCGCGCTGGAGGTGGAACTGCGCGAAGAGACAGAATTTCTCGACCGTTATGACCGGGTGATCAAGGCCGTGAATCAGCGCTTCGACGTGCGGGGTAGTGATCTGTCGAAGCTGGTGATGATGTGTCTGGACAACGAGGGCAAGGTTTCCAAGCATCGGCGCAAGCAGTTTCAGTACAGCGTGCCCGAGGAGGTGTTTGAGTTTATTGAGGAAGAGGCCCAGCGCGCTATGTACGAAGCTGGGAAATTTCCTACCGACTAAGCGGAGGTGGATGATAGTGAGCAGAGTGAGGAATCCGCTATTAACACGCGCTGATTCCTCCCTCTGGACACAGCATGAAACGCCTGATCCCTCGCGCTGAAATTGAAAATTATGACCTCACACATATCGAAAGCCCCTATTTTGCAGGAATAAAAGTAAGGGAGTTCTTTCGCGCGCCTTATGCGTTGCAAGGGCTGGGCGAGCTTCTTAGTGAGTGCAATATTTCACCTGTTGTTTGCTCGGGGGGAAAAGATCAACGGCGGGTGTTGGATAAATTGGCAGTCGGTGATTGGTTATTTGTGATGGAGCATCCCTTCCTTCCTTTAAGTAGAGAGAGTCGCGTTACATACGGACATCTGATGGGGCGCCGGCTTTACGTCGGGCCGGGTAAGTGGGAAAAAGTCAGTATCGATTACGACGGCGTTAAAAATACCGCAGTCCTGGCTGCCAATCGGTTGGCTTCCATGGGCGATGAGGGGCGAATGTTTCTGTCGGACGGAAAGGATCTCGCGAACACCACCAGGGTCATGACTCAAAAGTGGGTGCGGCTTGATAGTCGCGATGATCAGCCCACTCACCGATCGGTTGAGCGTCGGTATGGTGAGCTACGGCATATCAAACAACGCTATCTGGAGGGGGATGACAACTGGCAGGTAGGTGGTAAATCCTGGCACTGGCAGCCCGTAACACCGGATATGGCCTACGAATACAAGGATGTTGAAAAATGACGCGCAAACACATTTTTTGGTTTTGGGGATCTATGGATGCCATTTATCTTGCTCGGTACGTCATTACCAGTGTGATGGGTGGCAGAATCCCCTATTTCAGTGATGTTGAGAACGCGGTATGGATTCTGCGCGAACACAGCGTCGCGCAGATTTACATGTTTGTATTCGTTATGCTTTTGCAGGCCTCTATAATCGTGTCTTGTTTGCTTTTTTTTATTCAACAAGAAAGCATCAAATGGTTAGTTTATCTTCAAGCGCCTTTGCGCCTGGCATTTTTGATTCCATCGGTTTCGCTCTTGCTTATCGGCGCTCGCTTAGTTCCAGACTACAACTTGGTATTAATGGTTGTGTTAGTCGTTGTTTCCGAGATGGTTAAAGTTTGGAGCGTCTGGCGGTGGAGCAAAAAATGCTGACGTTTCCAGCAGGCTCGTCAGGAGACAAAACGGTCATTAAGTCGGTTGCACTGCCTCAACCATCCAACCTATAGTTCGCCCCGTCGCCGCACATCGGCGACCGGATTTGGCGATCCGAGTTTCTGTGACGCGTTTCAGCGTTCATACCCCCGTGCTTTCTCATCTTTGGATGAAGGCGCAGGGTTCTATGGCGGCTGTACGCGGGAGATCTTCGGATCTGCCGGGTTTCACAGATAACCGGTTCGCCAACCTGCGTACAGCTGCCACCTTTTCTTGTTTGGCGACGAGAGCGAGTGGTTCAAACCCTTATCTGTGAGGTTTTATCGATGGACCAATACAAACCGTTTCAAACCAATCTCACCAGCGTTCCGGTCCTGGCCTTCAACATCTTCGCCCCCTCGCACCTGCTCCACGAAACGGCGCGCAGTCGCATCCGTATTGGCACAGAGCTGTTGGAAACCCTCACCGCCAAAGCGGACAGCCAGAACCTGCATCATTTGGTCACGGCCGCATTGGTCTCGCTGCGCGATGGCCTGGACATGATGAGTGAAATCCAGCGCCGACTGGACGGGCAAGCCGAACAGCAAGCCTGAAACCAACGCTGATCTAAATGTGGGAGCTGGCTTGCCTGCGATAGCCATAGGTATCTACACATCTTTAGCCATCCCCCGGCGTAGCAGCTGTCGAGCCCCGGCGAGGCTGCGTCAGCGGTGTGTCAGACAGGCCGCAAACGCAGCCTCGCTGGGGCTCGACAGCTGCTACGCACTATCACAGTGAAAATGTGTAGATACTTATGCTGCGATAGCGGAGTGTCAGTCGACATCTACCTCGACTTGACCACCGCCATCGCAGGCAAGCCAGCTCCCACATGGGGTTTGCAGCGATTCAAATGGCTCGTCCGCGCTCAGGCACGCTTTCTCCACCCACACCGCCCACCACCCATCACTAAATTGTTTCAAAACTTGACGCATATGGTCTCATCCACCATATTGATAGTTAGCAAACTAACTGTATGCGAACTATCCAGTGCCTCAATCCCTCGAACAACTCCAGATGAACCTCAGCAGCAGCATGGTGGTGGGCGCCCGTCACTGGCGCAAAATCTGCCAGACCACGCTGGTGAGCTACGGCATCTCCGAAGCCTGCGCCGTGCCGCTCTTGATGATCGGCCGCTTGGGCGATGGCGTGCACCAGGTCAAAGTGGCCCAGGCCTCGGGCATGGAAAGCCCGTCGCTGGTGCGCCTGCTCGACCGGCTGTGCACCGACGGCTACGTGTGCCGCACAGAAGACGTCCACGACCGTCGCGCCAAGTCCTTGAGCCTCACCGAGCGCGGCCGTGAGCTGGTGCAAGCGGTGGAGGCGCAACTGGTGCGTCTGCGTAAGGACGTACTGGCGGATATCGCCCCCAACGATCTGGAAGCCGCGCTGCGTGTGTTGCGCGCCTTCGAGGCGGCGACGCTTTGAACGGATTTTTTACCGGTTTCCCGCCCGCCCGTGACTGGTTCTATGGGGTACGTACCTTCGCGGCGTCGATGGTCGCGTTATATATCGCCATGCTGATGCAGATGCCGCGTCCGTATTGGGCGATGGCCACGGTGTATATCGTCTCAAGCCCGTTTGTCGGCCCTACCAGTTCCAAAGCACTGTACCGCGCCATCGGCACCTTCATGGGCGCAGCGGCGGCGGTGATTTTCGTGCCGATGTTCGTGCAGTCGCCTTACATGCTGGTGGTGGTGATTGCCTTGTGGACGGGCACTTTGCTGTTTCTGTCCATGCACCTGCGCACCGCCAACAACTACGCCTTGATGCTCGCCGGCTACACCTTGCCGCTGATCGCCTTGCCGGTTGTGGATAACCCCCTGGCTGTGTGGGATGTGGCCGAAGCGCGTACCGAAGAAATCTTCCTCGGCATCGTAGTCGCGGCGGTGGTGGGCGCGATGTTCTGGCCGCGCCGTCTCATGCCGGTGTTCGATGGCTCGGTGACCAAATGGTTTGCCGACGCCCAGGTTTATAGCCAGCGCTTTCTGACCCGCAACGTTGAGCCTGAAGAAATCAGCACGTTGCGCGGCGGTATGGTCGCCACTTTCAACACCCTCGAACTGATGATCGGCCAGTTGCCCCACGAAGGCGCAAGGCCGCAGACGGTGCGTAATACCAAAGAGCTGCGCGGGCGCATGATTCACCTGCTGCCAGTGGTGGATGCACTCGACGATGCGCTGTATGCCATCGAGCATCGCGCGCCGGAGTTCCTGGATAAAATCACGCCGTTGCTGGAAGCGACCCGCCAGTGGCTGGAAAACACCCAGGACAGCGCGCCGATGGACAGCTGGCGCGCCCTGCGTGATCAGGTCGATGCCCTGCAACCCCACGGCAAAGCGCTGGACGATCGCCACACGCTGCTGTTCTCCAATGCGCTGTACCGTTTGGGTGAATGGATCGACCTGTGGCAAGACTGCCGTAGCCTGCAAGCCGCCATCCAATGTGAAAGCCAGGACAGTTGGCGCGCGGTCTACCGCCACTGGCGCCTGGGCCGGCTCACGCCGTTCCTCGACCGTGGCCTGATGTTCTACTCGGCGTTCTCCACCGTCACCGCGATCATCGTTGCTTCGGTGCTGTGGATTTTGCTGGGTTGGACCGACGGCGGCAGCGCAGTGATCCTGGCGGCTGTCGCCTGCAGCTTCTTTGCAACGATGGATGACCCCGCACCGCAGATCTACCGGTTCTTTTTCTGGACCGCCATGTCGGTGTTGTTCGCCAGCCTCTATCTGTTTTTGGTGCTGCCCAACCTGCATGACTTCCCGATGCTGGTGCTGGCGTTTGCCGTGCCGTTTATCTGCATCGGCACGCTCACCGTACAGCCGCGATTTTACCTGGGCATGCTGCTGACGCTGGTGAATACCTCGTCGTTTATCAGCATCCAGGGCGCCTATGACGCGGACTTCCTCAACTTCGCCAACGTCAACCTGGCTGGGCCGGTGGGCTTGCTGTTTGCCTTCGTGTGGACACTGATTGCGCGGCCGTTCGGTGCTGAACTGGCGGCCAAGCGCCTGACGCGTTTCAGCTGGCGCGACATCGTCACGCTCACCGAGCCCGCGACCCTGGCCGAGCACCGGCACATGGCTGTGCAAATGCTCGACCGCCTTATGCAACACTTGCCGCGCCTGGCCCTGATTAACCAGGACACCGGCACCGCCTTGCGCGATTTGCGCGTGGCGCTGAACCTGCTCGACCTGCTGGCTTACTCACCGCGCATCCTCGGTGTGCCACGGGTGCTGCTCAGTCAAGTGGTGGAAGGTGTGGGCGGTTACTTCAAGGCGTGCCTCAAGGCCGGTGAACGCTTGCCGGCGCCCAGCGGTCTGCTGATGACGCTGGACCGCACGCGTCGCGCCCTCAACGGCCAGGGTTTGCAAGACGAAGATGACACCCGCCTGCACCTGCTGCACGCGCTGGCCGGTTTGCGCCTGTCCCTGCTGCCGGGCGTGGAATTCATTGGCGGCACCGAGGTGCAAGCGCCGCTACCCGATGGAGCGCCTTTATGATCGGTGATCTGGATATCAGCGGGGTGTTCCTGCCCACGTTGCTGGTGCTGATGGGCATTACTTATGTGTTGTTTCTGGTGGTGCACGGGTTGTTGACCCGCGTCCACTTCTATCGCCTGGTCTGGCACCGGGCATTGTTCAACGTGGGACTCTACGCGCTGTTGCTGGGCGCGGTGGACTCACTCAGTCGATACCTGATGACATGAAAAAACCTTTTTTGACCATCGGCCGTGTCGTCCTGACGCTGTTGATCGTGACGTTTGCGGTCGTCGTTGTGTGGCGCATGGTCATGTACTACATGTTTGCCCCCTGGACCCGTGACGGCCACATCCGTGCCGACATTGTGCAGATCGCCCCGGACGTGTCCGGGCTGATCCAGCGCGTCGACGTGCGCGACAACCAGTTGGTAACCAAGGGCCAGGTGCTGTTCGCCGTCGATCAGGACCGTTTTAAGCTGGCCCTGCGCCAAGCCCAGGCCGCCGTGGCCGACCGCCAGGAAACCTTGGCCCAGGCCCAGCGCGAGTACAAGCGTAACCGCGGCCTCGGCAACCTGGTGCCCCGCGAGCAACTGGAAGAAAGCCAGTCGCGCGTGGCCCGGGCCCAGTCTGCCCTGGCTGAAGCCCAGGTGACGGTAGACTCTGCCCAGCTCAACCTTGACCGCTCGGTGATCCGCAGCCCCGTGGACGGTTACGTCAACGACCGTGCGCCGCGTGCCCAGGAGTTCGTCACCGCCGGGCGCCCGGTACTGTCGGTGGTGGACAGCAATTCCTTCCATATCGATGGCTATTTCGAAGAAACCAAGCTCGACGGCATTCATGTCGGCATGAGCGTGGATATCCGCGTGGTTGGCGACAACGCTCGCCTGCGTGGCCATGTGCAAAGCATCGTCGCCGGTATCGAAGACCGCGACCGCAGCAGCGGCTCCAACCTGTTGCCCAACGTCAACCCGGCGTTCAGCTGGGTGCGCCTGGCCCAGCGGATTCCAGTGCGCATTGCGTTTGACGATGTGCCAGCGGACTTCCGCATGATCGCCGGGCGTACGGCGACTGTCTCGATCATCGGCGATAAGGTTAAAGACGGAGACAAACCATGAAGCAGCTGTTGGCGAGCGCCGCGCTGGGTTTGCTGCTGTCGGCCTGCCAAGTGGTGGGCCCGGATTACGCACTGCCGGATAAAGCCGCCGTCAACCGTGGCGATCTGCAAGGGCAAATCGCTGGGGAGGGCAACAATGTGGTGTCGGCGCCGGTGCCGGCCGACTGGTGGAAACTGTACAAAGACCCACGCCTGGATGAGCTGGTGCGCCAGGCGATGGCGTCGAACACCGACTTGCGCGTGGCGGCTGCGAACTTGCAGCGTGCGCGCTTTCAGACCCAGCAAGCGGAATCCGCAGGCGGCTGGAGCCTCGGCGCGAAGGCTGAAGCCCAGCGTCTGCAAGAGTCTGGCGAAGCGTTTTTGCTGACGGAAAAAGTCCCGGTGGGCAATATTGGCAGCGTTGGTATCACCACGTCCTACCAGTTCGATCTGTTCGGTACGCTGCAACGCGGCATCGAAAGTGCCCAGGCCAGTGCCGATGCGGCCCAGGCGGCTGCTGATATTGCGCGCATCACCCTGGTAGCCGATGTCGTGCGCTCCTATACCCAGGTCTGCGCCGCGAACGAAGAGCTGGCGATTGCCAATGAGTCCCTCGACCTGCAGGCCCAAAGCACTAAGCTCACCCAGCGTCTGCGTGACGCCGGACGTGGCGATGAAACCCAGGTGACGCGCTCGCAAACCCAATACAAATCCTTGCGCGCCGACATGCCGCGCTACCAAGCATTGCGCCAGGCCGGGCTGTTCCGCCTGTCGATGCTGTTGGCCAAGCCGGTGGACCAACTGCCGGCGGGCACGGGCACTTGCGCCGAGCTGCCGCACATCGCCCAATTGCTGCCGGTTGGCGATGGCGCGGCGTTGCTCAAGCGCCGTCCCGATGTGCGTCAGGCCGAACGTCAACTGGCCGCCGCCACCGCGAGGATCGGCGTGGCGACGGGCGCGCTTTACCCGGATATCAGTATTGGCGCCACGGTGGGGACCGTTGGCCTGCTCGAAAACCTTGGCCAGCCTGCGACCAACCGTTGGGGCTTTGGCCCCATGATCAGTTGGACAGTGCCGACCAACGGCGCCCGCGCGCGCGTTCACGAAGCCGAAGCCGCCACCCAGGGCGCCCTGGCGCACTTTGACGGCGTGGTGCTCAATGCCATCCGCGAAACCCAGACCGGCCTGGCGCAGTACACTGCGCAACTGCAACGCCGCGATGCATTGGCCGAAGCCGGCGAATCGGCCAAGGAAGCAGCAGGGCAGACCCACCGCTTCTTCCAGGCCGGCCGCGCGTCGTTCCTGGCCGACCTGCAAGCCACCCGCACCTACACCGATGTGCGCGCGCAACTGGCGGCGGCCAACACCCAGGTTGCCATGAGCCAGATCGATTTGTTCCTGGCCCTGGGCGGCGGTTGGGAAAGCGGACGAACGCAAGCGTCACAACCCGGCAAACCCTGAGCGAATAGCTATGCTTTGACAGGCGGACCGCCGCGACGATCCGCCTGTCACTGCTCGCGTTTGCTCATGGGGATTCCAATAATGAAAAACCCTTATGCTCCCGCTTTCTGGTGCGTGTGTTTCGCACTGGTGTTGTTATCGGCGACCTATTTCTACGGCGTGATGCTCGCCCATCAGCTCGACAAGGCGATGGTGTTTCTCGACAGTGCCTGCCTGGTGATCGGCACCCTGTCCATTGGCGTAGTGGCGTGGGCCTCTTACCAGAATCAACGGGTGAAGAAAAAACTCCTCGAACAAGGCAAGACCCGCGTGGTGATCTGGGACACCAAGGTCGCCCTGCGCCGGGTCGAGACCGTGTTCGACCGCTATTTCTGGGGCAGCTATTGGCAGCCGGGGCGGACCTTCCAGGAAGTCATGGGTGACCTCACTGGCACGCCTCTGGAGAAAAGCCTCGAAGTCCTGAAAAAACAGTGCGTGGCACTTGATCAGCAGGTCGCTGACGGTAGGCACTGGCTGAACAACGCGCGGGAACTGTCCGACGTTGCCACACAAATGGCCCGCGAGCGCTATCGGCTGGACGTCTGCGACCCCAAGTCGGACACCCCCGGCAATGCGGTCATACACCGCGAGTTTGAGGTGCTGGTGTACACCTGGACGGCGCGCTTGAAGAGCTTCGACCACCAACTCGATGAAATTGAGCTGGAGTACTCCTGACGTAGCAGCGGTCGAGTAGAACGAGGCCGCGTTCGAGGACGAAGTCCTCGTAAAGCCAGCACTTATGGTTTCTGATAAACCAGGTTGCCGGGTTTTACGACTGCTTCGCAGCCGAATGCGGCCTCGCTGCGCTCGACCGCTGCTACGGTGCCTATGCTAATCTTCCCCCGTTTTCGTCGGGCTTGAGCCAACCCCTCAGGGTTCAAGGAAGACAGCCCACTTCTCACAGGATTTGATCAGGTCACTTCATGAATAAGCCAGCCGTTGTTCTTTTGGGTTTCGTTGTCGCCGTTGGCGTCGTCAGTGCAGGCGGTGCCTGGTACACCGGTAAGCAGCTGGAGCCCGTGCTGCAGACGGCGGTGCAGGACGCCAACAAGGAACTGCAACGTTCCATGGCCGGCGTCGACGGCACTGTTGCCCTGGAGCTGGTGTCCTTGGACCGTGGCCTGTTCAGCAGCACCGCGCACTATCGCCTCAAGGGTCAGGGCTCGTTCTTCGGCGAGCAGAACCCGAACCCCGAGCTGCTGATTGTCGACCATATCGAACACGGCCCGTTGCCGTTCTCGCGCCTGGTATCGCTGAAATGGCTACCGGTCATGGCTACCAGTCACTACGAGCTGGAAAAGAACGCCACCACTGAGAAATGGTTCGCCGCCGCCAAAGACGTGTCACCGCTCAAAGGCGTGGCCAATATCGGCTACAGCCGTTCGGTGAGCGGTAATCTCGAACTGCTGCCGCTGACGTTCAAGGACGAGACGGCTTCGGTGAACTTCTCTGGCCTCAACCTGGATTTCGACAGCACCGCCGAGGGCAAGAAGGTCAAGGTCGACGGCTACATGAACAGCCTCAAACTGGCTGTGGTCGATGCCAATGGCGCACCCTTGGACGCTGAATTCGCCGGCCTGACCGTGGCCAGCAACTTGGAGAAATCCACCTTCGGCTTCTACACCGGGCAGAACACGATAGAGCTGACCGACACCAAGCTCACCTTCGGCCCACAGAAAGCCGTAATGACCCTCAAGGGTTTCGAGCAGAAAGATACCAGCGAAGTCAAAGACAACAACATGGCCGGCCGCGTCGACTACAAGATCGACGAGATCGGCTATCAGGGCAAACCCGTGGGTTCCGCCGCCATGGCCCTGAGCGTGAAAAACATCGATGTGCCCTCTGGCCTGCTGCTGACCAAGCTGTATCAGGACAAGATGCAGCCGGTGCAAGCCGCTGCTGCCGCCGGCCAACCGGTGCCGGAGTTGCAACTGACTGAGGCTGAGCAGGCCCTGGCTGAAGCCAACGTCGACCAGTTGCTGGCCGCCAAGCCACACGTGGCGCTGGAAAACCTGTCGCTGAAAACCACCCACGGTGAAAGCAAGTTCAACCTGGTGCTGGACCTGGCCAAGCCGACCTCCATGGAATTGCCGCCGGTTGAGTTGGGCAAGCAAATGGTCGCGCTGCTGGACGCCAACCTGACCCTGTCCAAGCCAATGATCGCCGACGTTGCCGCCCTGCAAGCGCAGCTTGGCGGTGTGACCGATCCTAAAGCCATCGAGCAGCAATCCCAGATGGCCAGCGAAATGGTCAGCGGCATGGCCGTTGGCACACAACTGGCGACCCTGGTGGGCAGCGACGTGGTGTCCAAGCTGCATTACGCCAACAATGAAGTGACCTTCAACGGCCAGAAGATGACCGTCGAGCAGTTCATTGGCTTTGTGATGTCCAAGGTTGGCTCAGTGAGCGGCGCCCGATAAGCCTCGGGGCCGCGCAAAGCGGCCCGACTGAAATGCAATCAAACTGTGGGAGCGGGCTTGCTCGCGAACGCGGTGTACCAGTCACTCTAGATGTTGACTGACACATCGCCTTCGCGAGCAAGCCCGTTCCCACATTTGGTTTGTGGCACTGGTCAGGCAATTCTGAACAATTGTTCTGAATCTCCCTCCCCCTTTCTCCGCTAAGGGATAGTTCATACAGGAAAGCTAGGTCGGGTCACGAGACGCCGACACCCTGATGCAAATCGCTCAGGACCACCTATCGCTACAGCTTTCCGTGTGTAAGGAAGCTCACGATATGCTGCGAAACCTCCCACTCAGTGCCTCAGGCCGGTTACGGCTGCTCATCGGGGTAACCTTGTGCAGCCAGTTGCTGATGCCCACCTTTGCCATGGCCGACCCGGCCTACGACGCCCTGATCATCCAGGCGCGCAACGGCAACTTCACACCCGCCCTGACTCAACTGCGCCAATTGCCTGCCGAGCGCCAGACGCCAGGCCAGATCAGCGACCACTTGGTGATCGCTGGCTGGGCCGGACAGGGTGCCGAAGTGCTGAAGGTGTACGAGGCACAGGGCCAGCATCGCAACTTGACCGCCCAGGCGCTGGCCACGGTTGCGCGAACCTATCGCAACCAGAAGCAGTGGGCGCAGGCCGAGGCGGTCTATCGCAAAGCGCTGTTGCGTGAACCGAACAATGTCGACCTGCAACTGGGCCTGGCCCTTACCCAGGCCGACGGCGGCAAAGTCAGCGAAGCGGTGCAACGCACACGCGCTCTGGTGGCGGCCAAGCCGGATGATCCCAATCGGCGCATGGCCCTGGGCTACGCACTGACTCGTGCGGGTTCGAACTACGACGCCCTGTTTGAATTCGACCAGGCCTTTATCCGCGCCGGCGACAAGCCCGAAGTCGCCCGCGAATACCTCGTTGCCCTGCAAAAGGCCCGTCTGCCGGAAGCCGCCTTGCGCTTGTCGGCCCAGCGCCCGGGGCTGGTCGACCCTGTGACCCAGCGTCGCCTCGAAGGCGACCTGGCCGCCGAGCGCGTACGCATGGCCGAGTTCGCCACGCGTACCGAGAAAGAACGCTTTGTGATCGCCGACCGCGCGCTCGCGGACTACGACAGACTGCTCGCCCGCTGGGCCCCCGACGCCAGCGCCCAGGGCGACGTGATGATTTGGCGCATCGACCGCCTCGGCGCGCTCAAGGCCCGGGCGCGCACCGCCGAGGTCATTCGCGAGTACGAAGCCCTCAAGGCTGAAGGCGTGCAATTGCCGACCTACGCCTTGCGCTGGGTCGCTGCCGCCTACCTCGACCAGCGCCTGCCGGAAAAGGCCGCCCCGCTGTATCGCCAGGCGGTGACCGCTGCGGATGCCGACCCAGGCGATCATGTCAAAGACAGTTCCGCCCTGTTCTACGCCTTGCTGGAAAACGACCAGGTGGCAGAGGCGCGCGTGGTCGCCGACAACCTGGCCCGCAGCGAGAAACCGCGGCTTGAACTCAAGGGTCTGCCCTTGGGCGACCCTAACGACGAGTGGGCGGACGCGCAACAATTGGCGGCCCAGGCCGGTACCTATGGCGATGACCTGCAGACCAGCGAAGAGCGCCTGGAAGCCTTGGGCAATAAAGCCCCGGGCAACATCGGCGTGCGTTTGGCGCAGGCCGAGATGTACCGTGCCCGCGAATGGCCAAGACGCGCCGAAGCGTCACTCAAGGAAACCGAAAACCAGAGCCCGCGCGACATCGGCGTGGAAATGTCCCAGGGCTTCACCGCGCTGGACCTGCAGGAGTGGCGCCAGCTCGACCTGCTTGCCGATGACGTGGTCGCCCGCGCCCCGGAAAACCGCCAGGTCCAGCGCCTCGATCGCCTGCGCAAAGTGCACGACATGGCCGAAGTCCGCGTCGAGGCCTACACGGGTAAAAGCTACGGTGGCAGCAATAACGCAGACGCCGGCGCGATCAGGGGCAGCCGCGACTGGGGCATTGAGACCGTGATCTACACGCCGCCCATCGACGAAGACTGGCGCCTGTTCACCGGTGCCGGCTACGGCACCGCCGACTTTACCGAAGGCAGCGGCCATCACCGTTGGCAGCGCGTGGGCGTGGAGCGGCGTACCCGTGACATGACCCTCGAAGCCGAAGTCTCCAACCACTCCTACGGCTTTGGCTCCAAGCAAGGCGCACGCGTAGCGGTTGCCCGCGACATCAATGACCATTGGCAATACGGCGGCAGCCTCGACTACCTCACGGCGACCACGCCGTTGCGGGCGCTCAATACCGACATTACGGCCAATGGCGGCAGCGGTTTCATCCGCTGGCGCGCGAATGAAAGCCGCGAATGGAAACTGACCGTCAGCCCGTCGCACTTCAGCGATGGCAACGATCGCCTCGAAGCCTTGCTCGCCGGCCGCGAAGGCATCTACAGCTCGCCCAAGGTGCAAGTGGAGTTAGGCCTGGAAGTCAGTGCCAGCCGCAACAGCAAGGAAGACACGCTGTACTTCAACCCGAAGTCGGACTTCGGCGTGATGCCCACCGTCAACGTCAACCATGTGCTTTATCACCGTTACGAGACCCAGTGGAGTCAGCAGTTCCAGGTCGGCGCGGGCACTTATCGCCAGCAGGATTACTCCAGCGGCGGTGTCGGCTTGATCGGTTACGGCCAGCGCATTCGCTGGAACGACGTCCTGGAAGCCGGCGCCAACCTGAGCCTGGTCAGCCGAACGTATGACGGTGATCGCGAACGCGATCTGCGCCTGCTCGTCGACCTCACTTACCGTTTTTAAAAGAGCCTGATCATGACCCTCCTCAGCCGTTATCTGCTGGTCCTGGGCGTATTGCTGGCCAGCGCCTGCGCCCAGCAACCCGCGCCATTCACGCCACCCGCCGAGCGCCCGACACAGGCCAGCGAAGCGCCGTGGCCGAAAAACCATTTCCTGGGCATTGCCTACCACGACGTCAATGACACCGATCCCGATCAGGCGGTGGTGGCGGTGCGCACCGAGCGTTTGATCGATCAGTTGGCCTGGCTGCGCGAGAACGGCTACCAGGCGGTCAGCGTGGACCAGATCCTCGCCGCTCGCCGGGGTGGGCCGGCCTTGCCGCCCAAGGCCGTCATGCTCAGCTTCGACGACGGTTATTCCAGCTTCTACACCCGCGTGATGCCGATTCTGCGCGCCTATAACTGGCCAGCAGTGCTCGCGCCGGTCGGCTCCTGGATCGATACGCCGCTGAACCAGCCGGTGGACTTCGCCGGTCTGCCACGGCCACGCGGCGAGTTCCTGACCTGGCAGCAGATCCGTGAAGTGTCGCGCTCCGGCCTGGTGGAAATCGCCGCCCACACCGACGCCAATCACAAGGGCATCCTGGCCAACCCCCAGGGCAACCTGGAACCGGCCGCCACCACGCGGCGCTTCGATCCGGCGACCAATCGCTATGAAACCGAGGCACAGTTCCAGGCGCGGATGCGGGCTGACGTGGTCGCGATCTCGAACAAGATTCGCGCCGTTACCGGCAAGGCGCCTCGGGTGTGGGTATGGCCCTATGGCGCCGCCGACGGCACCACGCTCGCGGTTGTGGACGAGCAGGGTTACAAGATGGCGCTTACGCTGGACGACGGCCTCGACGACTCGAACAAATTGATGAGGAGCCCGCGCTTTCTGGTTGCCTCCGATCCGGACGGCGAGCACTTCGCCAGCAGCATCGTTTCGGTGCAGGCCAAGGCGCCGATGCGCGTCGTGCATGTGGACCTGGACCACGTCTACGACCCCGACCCGGCGCAACAGGCGCGTAACCTCGATGTACTGGTACAGCGTGTAGTGGACATGGGCTCGCCGACAGTATTCCTGCAAGCCTACGCCGACCCCACGGGTGACGGCCTGGTGCGTTCGCTGTACTTCCCCAACCGCCATCTGCCGATGCGCGCCGACCTGTTCAACCGGGTCGCCTGGCAGTTGCATACCCGGGCTCGTGCCAGCGTTTTTGCGTGGATGCCGGTACTGAGTTTCGACCTCGATTCCAAGTTGCCTCGCGTGACACGTTGGGACCCGCAAACCGGCAAGGTGGGCACCGATCCGGATGATTACAAGCGCCTGTCGCCGTTCGATCCAAAAGTGCGGCAGATGATCGGCGAGATCTACCAGGACCTGGCGAGCTCCGGTAACAGTGGTGTCGACGGCGTGCTGTACCACGACGATGCGAAGCTGAGCGATTTTGAAGACACCAGCCCCGCCGCACTCAAGGCCTACGCCGCCCAGGGCCTGCCGGACAACATCGCCGCCCTGCGTGCCGACCCTGCCGTCATGCAGCGCTGGACCCGCTTCAAGAGCCGCTACCTGATCGACTTCACCAACGAGTTGACCGCCAAGTTCCGCGCCATCCGTGGCCCGCAGATACTGACGGCGCGCAATATCTTCGCCGAGCCGATGCTCAACCCCGGCAGCGAAGCCTGGTTCGCGCAGAACCTTGACGATTTCCTCCAGACCTACGACTGGACCGCGCCAATGGCCATGCCGCTGATGGAAGGCCAGGCATTGAATAACGCCGACGCCTGGCTGGAAAAACTGGTGGCCACGGTCAAGCGGCGCCCCGGCGCGCTGGAGCGCACCGTGTTCGAGCTGCAAGCCAAAGACTGGCGCACCGAGGCCGCGCCGGATATCAGCGGTGAGCAACTGGCGCACTGGATGAGCGTGCTCAAGCGCCAGGGTGTCACGAGTTTCGGTTACTACCCGGACAACTTCCTGGAAAACTCCCCGGACCTGAAGACTGTGCGTCCGGCCCTTTCCAACCAATGGAACCCTTGACCATGTTCGACAGAATCCTGGCTTTATTCGTGCTGGCTTTGGTATTGGGTGTGCCCCTGGGCCTGATCTTCCTGGTCACCGGGCAGTTCCTGATGGACTTTGTGTTTTTCTACCCGCTGTTCATGTCGGCATTGTGGATTGCAGGCGGTTTGTATTTCTGGCTGCACTGGGAGCGCCACTGGCCCTGGAAAGAGGACACGCCGGCGCCGACACTGGCTGGCAACCCGCTGATCTCGATCATCATCCCTTGCTACAACGAAGGGGAGAACGTCGCCGACACCATGGAGGCCGCGCTGGCCCAGGTGTACCCGAACATTGAAGTGATCGCCGTCAACGACGGTTCCTCGGATAACACCGCAGCCGTACTGGATGCCCTGGCCTTGCAGCATCCACGCTTGCGCGTGCTGCACCTGGCGCAGAACCAGGGCAAGGCGGTGGCCTTGCGCATGGGCGCCGTTGCCGCGCGCAGCGAATACCTGGTGTGCATTGACGGCGATGCGCTGTTGGATAAAAACGCGGCTGCCTATTTGGTCGCGCCGATGCTCGACAACCCGCGCCTGGGCGCCGTGACCGGCAACCCACGCATCCGCACACGTTCAACCCTGATCGGCCGGGTGCAGGTCGGCGAGTTCTCTTCGATCATCGGCTTGATCAAGCGCACGCAACGGGTAATCGGTCGAATCTTCACGGTGTCCGGTGTAGTGGTGGCGTTCCGTAAAAAGGCGCTGGACCGCATCGACTACTGGAGCACCGACATGATCACCGAAGACATCGATGTCAGTTGGAAGCTGCAACTCGATCACTGGAGCATCTTCTACGAGCCCCGTGCCCTGTGCTGGATCCTCATGCCCGAAACCGTCGGCGGCCTGTGGAAACAGCGCCTGCGCTGGTCCCAGGGCGGCGCCGAAGTGCTGTTCAAGAACATCCGCGGCATTTGGCAATGGCGTCACCGCTACCTGTGGCCACTGCTGTTCGAATACTGCTTGTCCACCGGCTGGGCCTTCACCTTTTTGCTGTCGGTCATCTTCTGGGGCGTGGGCAAATTCATCCCGCTGCCACAAGCGATTACTGTCGAGTCGTTGATGCCGCCGGCGTTTACCGGGTTGGTGTTGGCGATGGTGTGCCTGTTGCAGTTTGCGGTGAGCATCCTGATTGACCGCCGCTACGAGAAAGACCTGTGGAAAACCCTGTTCTGGACGGTGTGGTACCCGATGGTGTTCTGGCTGGTCAGCCTGTTTACCACCCTGGTCAGTTTTCCAAAAGTGCTGTTCAACCAGCATCAGAAGCGTGCGCGCTGGGTCAGCCCGGACCGTGGTATCAAACCGCTCGAAAATAAGGAGGCGTCATCATGAAACTGGTCAGAACCCGCCAACGTTCCGTGATGTGGGTCATCGATGCGCTGTTGACCCTGATGGCCTGGGCCGGCTTGATCTGGTTGTTGGCACGTGGGATTACCTCGATGCTCGATACCCATGGCGGTCCTCGATTCGAGGCGCCGATATTTGCCGCGCTCAATACCCTGCAAATCTACCTGTGGATCGCCCTGCTCAACGCCGTCATCCTGATCAGTTGGGCGCGCCACCAACAACGCCGAGGTCGCAAGTTTGCCCAGCGCCGGGCCGAGGCCAAGGCGCTTACTGACAAAAACCTGAGCGAGAGCTTCAGTCTCGGCGAAGGTGACCTTGAGCAGCTGCGTCGGCCTGGGGTGTTGGTGATCCATAACGACGAGGAAGGCGGTGTCGCGCAGGTGAAATCCCATGTCTCCCGTGAGGTAGAAAAACCGGGGTTGATCCTGGTGCCAGGCAAGGATCAGAACAAAGGCGCCAGCTAAGAAGAACGCTGGAAAATCGTTCCCATGCAACGTGGGAGCGATGTTGGTAAATACCGATAAGTGGGATCCAATTCACAAAACCTCCGAGAACTTTACTGCCCTTTTCGGTACTAACTTATCTCGGTAAGAACTTGATGGCCAACTAGTGGCAATTATTAAGTTCTCCGACGAAATCGTCATCAATACAGCTGCCGCTTGTCGGAATATAACTTCCAGCAATAAGCCGTATGCCTGTTTGATAATTTTTAATTGTTAATAATCAACGGGTTGCGCGAGCACCTTGCACGCTTATTCAACGTGCTCGGTTCTTTGAGTGAGCGGAAGTTCGATGTTAGTTTGCCGCCCTTTAATTTTCGACGGATTGAACATGTCTTTGTTATTACCACGGACTCGGTATCTGCTATGCACTTTCATGCTCGCTTATCTGAGCCTGAACAGCGCCACAGCCGCCCCTACGCCAGGGGATCAGGACCTGATTCGCGACCGCCAGAACCGTCTCTTGGAAGAGCAGCGTCGGCGCCTGGATGAACTCCAGGACTTGCCCGGCAAAGGCGATCAGTCCCAGGCCCCGGCCACACCCGCCGACACCCGTTGCTTCCCGATCAAAGACATCGAACTCAAGGGCGCCGACAGCCTCTCCGTCGGCGACCGCACCCTCCTGCTCAAACCTTATATCGGCCAGTGCCTGGGCGTTCCACAGCTCAATGAGCTGCTCAAGGTCATCACCGACTATTACATCGCCAAAGGCCATGTCACCAGTCGTGCCTATTTGCCGCAGCAGGACCTTTCCAGCGGTCACCTGCAGGTGCTGGTGGTGGAAGGCAAGCTCGAAGGCTTGAAGGGCGCGCAAGGCAGCAACCTGACCGACCGCGAGCTGGCCATGGCGTTTCCCGGCAACATCGGCGGAGCCCTCAACCTGCGGGAAATCGAGCAACTGGTCGACCAGCTCAGCCGTTTGCCCTCCAAGCAGGCGCAAATGGAGCTGACCCCTGGCAGCCAGATCGGCGGCAGTGAAGTGCGGGTCAAGAACGTCCCGCAAAAGCCCTGGCGCGCCAGCCTGTCGCGCAACAACGACGGCCAGAAGAGCACCGGCGAACAACAATGGGGCGCCGGCCTGGAATGGGACAGCCCACTGGGCCTGGCCGATCAGCTGATTTTGCGCGGTGGCCACGACGCCATCAGCGACCATCAGAAAACCTCCAACAGCAGCATGTTCTATTACAACGTGCCGTGGGGCTGGTGGAATTTCAGTTACACCTACAGCGAGAGCGAATACCGCACCTTCCTCATGCTGGACGATTTGAAGGTCAAGCAGAACGGCGACAGCCAGAACCATCAACTGCGTGCCGAGCGGGTGATCCATCGCGACGAGGTGAGCAAGACGTCGGTCAACGTCGGCCTGACTCACCTGCGCACCAACAACTACCTGCTCGACTCGCGCCTGGCGACCAGCAGCAACCGCCTCAGCGAATTTCAGGTCGGCATCACCCACGGTCGACGCATCGGCAATGCCTTCGTCAACCTGGACGTGGGCATGCAAAACGGCATTGGCGCCTTTGACGCGCAAAGCGACCAGCAGGCGCGCGATGCCAACGGCAACCTCACGGCGACCCCGCGCTATCGCAAATACACCGCCACGATGAGCTACCTGCAGCCCTTTACTTTGTGGGGCGAGTCGCTGAGTTTTTCCAGCCTCGCCACCGGGCAGCGCAGTGAAGACGTGCTGTACCCGGCGCAACGCATGAGCCTGGGTGGTTCTTACTCGGTGCGCGGCTTCAAGGACCAGCAACTGAACGGCGACAGCGGTGGTTACTGGCGCAACGAAGTGCGCTGGGCGCGCCCGGTCACCCTCGACTGGATGCGCCCGGCCTTCGCCGAATACGGCGCCAGCGTCGGT
This sequence comes from Pseudomonas sp. EA_65y_Pfl1_P113, assembly GCF_963970525.1. Classification (NCBI taxonomy): domain Bacteria; kingdom Pseudomonadati; phylum Pseudomonadota; class Gammaproteobacteria; order Pseudomonadales; family Pseudomonadaceae; genus Pseudomonas; species Pseudomonas sp. EA_65y_Pfl1_P113. Next base: position 20,981 of record NZ_CAXAQM010000032.1, on the reverse strand, counting down.
TATGACCAGGGCGTAATCAGCAACGATCGCTACAACGATGACGAGCATGGTCGCGTCTCGAGTAACTCTTTGGAGTTGTTCGCGCGCGGTAAAAACGTCAGCGCCAGCGTGACCTTTGCCCATTCCCTGGAGCGACCTGGCGTGGTGACCGAGCGCGAAGCGCCGATCTATTTCCGCCTGGATTTCTTCCTGTAATCAACACCGCTGCCTTGAGATTTTGAATATGGATGCTCGCCCTGCTACCGCCCTGAAAAGCCTGACCCAACGCGGCCTGGCACTGATCCTGGCCAACGCGCTGTTCTGGCAGCCGCTGCTGGCCCAGGCCGACGGCATCGCGGTCAGCGGCCCGGGCACTACGCTCGGCCAGGCAGGCAACGGCGTGCCGGTGGTGAACATCGCCACGCCCAATGGCAGCGGCCTGTCCCATAACCAGTTCAAGGACTACAACGTCGGCCCCAATGGCGTGATTCTCAACAACGCCACGGGCGCGGTGCAGAGCACCCAACTGGGCGGGATCATTGTCGGCAACCCGAACCTCAAGGGTGGCGCGGCGAACGTCATCCTCAACGAAGTCAACGGCGGCAGCCCCAGCCAGTTGCGCGGCTACACCGAAGTGGCGGGGCAGTCGGCCAAAGTCATCGTGGCCAACCCTTACGGCATCAGTTGCAACGGCTGTGGGTTCATCAACACGCCCAATGTCACCCTGACCACGGGTAAACCGGTCATCGACAAAGTCGGTCGCCTGGACCATTACCAGGTCGATGGGGGCGCCGTGACCATCGACGGCCAGGGCTTGAATGCCAGCAACGTCGACCGTTTCGAGATCATCACCCGCACCGCCAAGATCAATGCAAAGATCAACGCGCGTCAGCTCACCGTGATTGCCGGGCGCAACGACGTCGATGCCCAAAGCTTGAACACCACCACGCGCGCCGACGACGGCAGCGCCAAGCCGGAACTGGCCATCGACTCCTCGGCCCTGGGCGGCATGTACGCCGGCGCCATCAAGCTGGTGGGCACTGAAGCCGGCGTGGGCGTGAAGCTCGACGGCACCTTGGCCGCCAGTGGCGGCGATATTCAACTCGACGCCAACGGCCACTTGAGCATGGCCCAGGCGGCCGCCAGCGGCGCGATTGATATCAAGGCCGCGAGCCTGGAGACCAAGGGCGCGGTCTACGCCGGCACCCGCCTCAAGGCGCAGACGACCAAGGGCACGCTGAAAAACAGCAAGACCCTCGCCGCGCGCGACAGCATCACCCTGGCCAGCAACGGCCAACTGACCAACACCGGCATCATCGAAGCTGGGGTCAACGCCGACAACACCCGCAACGCCGTTGGCGACGTCACGCTCGACAGCCAGAACATCAGCAACACCGGCACGGTGATCGCCAATCGCACCCTCACCGCCACCGCCACCCACGTAGATAACCAGGGCGGCACACTGAGCGCCAGGCAGGCGCTGAACATCACCGCCGACAGCGTCGATAACCGCAACAAAGGCCAACTGCTCAGCGACGGTGCGCAAACCCTCACTGTCAGCGGCCTGCTGGACAACCGCCAGGGCGGCATCATCGACAGCACCGGCGCGTTTACCCTGCACGGCAACCGCCTCGACAACAGCGCCGGCAGCCTCACCGGTGGCGGCTCGATCACCCTGGACCTGCTCGGCGACCTGGTCAACCGCAACGGCAAGCTGGCGAGTGTCGGGCCGCTGCTGGTGCAACGCGCCGCCCACATCGACAACCAGGGCGGCAAGCTCGCCAGCCAGGGCCTGCTGACGCTGTTCGCCAACAGCATCGATAACCAGAACAAAGGCACCCTGGCCGCCAACGGCGGGGTGGCAATCACCACGACGGGCCTGCTGCAGAATGGCGCCGACGGCTTGATCCACAGCGAGCAGGGCGGCCTGAACATCACCGCCGGTACGCTCGATAACAACGGTGGGCGCATCGCCGCCAAAGCCGGTAATGCAGTGGTTGACGCGATCAACTTCAACAACGGCAACGGCACACTGTTCGCCGGCAGCGCTGTGAGTCTTACCGGCTTGAATGTCGACAACGGCGGCGAGATCGCCGGCAACCGCATCGACGTCAACCTGGACGGCGCCCTGACCAACCGTGGCCTGATCGAAAGCGCCACGGCCCTTGATGTCGACACCGTCGGCCTGAACAACAGCGGCCAGATGCGTGCCCTGGGCACCGCAGGCAAAACCCGCTACGCCATCGGTGGCCTGCTGAACAACAGCGGCAGCCTGGAAACCGCCAATGACCAATTGAGCCTCGCGGCAAAAACGTTCCAGAACACCGGCGGCAAGGTGTTGCACGTGGGCACCGGTACGCTCGACCTGAGCGGCATCAGCCTGGATGACGTCGGCGGCAGCCTGGTCACCAACGGCGACCTGACCCTCGACAAAACCGACTGGACCAACAGCACCGCGATCCAGGCCGGGCGCCTGACCGTCAACGTCGACAACCTGAAACAGACCGCCACCGGCCAATTGCTCGGCACGCGTAGCCTGGTCGGCAAAGGCCTGGACTGGAGCGTCGGCGGCGCCGTCGCCAGCCAGGGCAGCCTCGACCTGACCGTGGACAACCTGCTCAACGACCACGGCCTGATTTTCAGCGGCGGCGACATGAATCTGCGCGTGGACCGCCTGAAAAACCTCAGTGCCACGATTTACGCCATGGGCAACCTGCGCGTCGACCGCGATGGGCAGGGCGCGGCCGCCACCAGCATCATCAACAGTTCGGGCACGATCGAAAGCGAGCGCAACCTTATCCTGGCCGCCAGCACGATCGACAACATCCGCACCGTGCTCAACACCCACTCCGGCATCTACACCGCCTCTATTACCCCCACGGCCTGTATCGAGGGCGTGACCGGTGGCGACTGCGACGGCGGCAAACAGAACCGTCCGTTCCAGATCAGCGTGCGTGACCACTTTATTGTCAGCGACGCCACGCCCGCTTCCAGCATCACCTCGAGCGGCGACATGCTGTTGAGCGGCGGCAACCTGCTCAACAGCAGCAGTAGCATTGCCGCGGGTGGCGCCATGACCGTGCGCGTCAACCAACTGAGCAACGTCGGCCTGGTGACCCACGACACCCAGTACGACCGTATCTTTACCTCGGCGCGTGAGCGCAAGCCGGGCGGCTGGTACCGCGAGGCGGCCGCGTTCACCCAGCGCTATGCGGCGGGCCAGAACATGGACGGTGTCGAAGCCGGCCTGGCCTCGTTCATCGGCAAGATGGAAAGCGAAAAGACAGCCCTGCGCAAAACCACCCAATTGATGGTGCCGGACCAAAGCTACGCCGCCGTGATCCAGGCCGGCGGCGCCGTTGACCTGAAGGCCCAGGACGGCATCGATAACAGTGTCGTAAACCGCGGCTACACCTACGTCGGCAGTGGTGCCAACACGACCAAGCCGGGCTTCTCGACCGAGGTGAAACTCAACGCGCAGCTGCCGCCGGACCTCGCCCAGCAACAGGTCAACCCACTGGGCCTGCCGGGCTTCGACCTGCCCACCGGGCCAAACGGCCTGTTCCACCTCAACGACGGCAAAGGTGCCAGCGGCCTGCCCACCAGCCAGTTCGCGGCCAGCCCGCACAAATACCTGATCGAAACCAACCCGCTGTTTACCGACATGCGTCAGTTCCTGGGCTCGGACTACATGCTGACCCGGCTCGGCTACGACCCCGAGACGGCACAACGTCGTCTCGGTGATGGCTTCTACGAACAGCGCCTGATCCAGCAAGCCGTGCTCGCCCGCACCGGCCAGCGCTTCATCGATGGCCAGACCAGCGACGCCGACCTGTTCAAGCACCTGATGGACAACGCCATCAGCAGCAAAACTGCGCTCAACCTGTCGGTGGGCGTCAGCCTCACCGCCGAACAGGTCGCGGCCCTGACCCACGACATCGTGTGGCTGGAAAACACCACCGTCGCCGGTCAACAAGTGCTGGTGCCGGTGCTGTACCTGGCCCAGGCAAATAACCGCCTAGCGCCCAATGGCGCGCTGATTTCCGGCAGTGACGTGAGCCTGATCACCGGCCGCAACCTCAATAACGCCGGCACCCTGCGCGCCACCGGCAGCCTGCTGGCCAACGTCGGCGGCAACCTCGCCAACAGCGGTTTGATGCAAGCCGGCGGTCGCCTCGACGTGCTGGCCGGCAACACCCTGAGCAACCGCGCGGGCGGTGTGATCAGCGCGGGCAACGTCAACCTCGCGGCGGGCGCCGACCTGCTCAATGAACGCAGCGTCACCACCCACGAAAGCGCCAGCAGCTACCGCACCGAACGCAGCGACTTCGTCGACAGCGCCGCGCGCATCGAATCGGCCAACGATCTGGCGCTGAAAGCCGGGGGCAACATCAACAACATCGGCGGCGTGCTCAAGAGCGGCGCCGACATGGCCGTCCAGGCCAAAGGCGACGTCAACATCACCGCCTCGAAGAGCCTCGACAGCGGCGCCATCGGCACCCGTTCGAACTTCACCACCATCGCCCAGCAAGGCTCCGTGGTGGAAGCCGGCCGCGACCTGCACGTGATTGGCGGGCGCGACATCAGCGCCGTGGCCAGCCAGGTCAATGCCAAACGCGACGTCAACCTGATTGCCACCCGCGACCTCAACGCCATTGCGGCAGCCAACGAGCAACACTCCACGGGCAACACGAAAAAGGTCAAGAGCATCGAAGACCACGTGCAGCAAGTGTCCAGCGTGATCAAGGCCGGCGGCGACGCCACCCTGAGCGCCGGGCAGAACCTGCAACTAGTGGCCAGCCAGGTCAACGCCGGCAACGAGGCGTACCTGGTCTCCGGCAAAAACCTCGAGCTCAAAGCCGCTGCAAACCAGGCCTACAGCTTCTACAGCAAGACCAAGAAAACCTCGCAGGGTAAGAAATTCCGCCTCGATGAAACCGACGCCGTGAACAACGTCGGCAGCCTCGTCAGCGCGGGCACAAACAGCACCGTCGTGGCCGGTGAAAACCTGCTGCTGGCTGGCAGCGCCGTCACCGCCGAAAAAGGCGCCACGCAACTGGCGGCCGGCCAGGACGTAAACATCCTCGCCGTTAGCAACGCCGACAGCGCCCGCCACGAACGCAAGGAAAGCAAAAGCAGCTGGGGCGGCCTCAAGTCGAGCAAAGTCCAAGACAAAGTCGACGAAAAACGCACCACCGCCCTGGGCAGCATGGTCTCCGGCGAAACCGTCACCGTCGCCGCCAAGCGAGATGCCACCGTCACCGGTTCCAACCTGGTCAGTACCGGCGACCTCGCCGTACAAGCCGGCCGCGACCTGACCATAGACGCGGCGCAAAACACCTTCGCCCGCACCGACATGCACAAGGAGAAAAACCGCGACCTCACCGGCGTGCTGACCGGCAACAAGCTCGGTCTGGACGACATGACCGGCAACCAGAAGCTCTACATCAACAGCTCCAAGCACAACGGCACCGCCAATGAAATGACCTTGACCGGCAGCACGATTGGCTCGAGTGCGGGCAATGTGTCGCTGACGGCGGGGCGTGAGTTGAAGGTGGTGGCCAGCGATCTGGTGAGCACCAAGAACATGGAGTTGAGCGGGGCGAATGTCACCGTTACTTCGGGGATGGAGACTGCGAGTCAGACCAGTAAGGACAGTTCAAAAAGCTTGGCAGTAGGCCGAGTGGTTGCGGGCTCTGTCGTCGATACCGCCAAGAGCATTCGCGACGCAGCCGAGGCGGCGCGCAGCTCCGACGACCCACGTCTCAAGGCAGTGAAGATCGCCCAGGCGGCGCTGTCGATGTACAACCTCAATAACCAGGCGGGCGATCTCGCCAAGCAAAGCACCGGCTTCAAAGACAAGACCGGTGGCTCTGCAGGTAACGGCTCACTGATCAAGATCGGCACCGAACTGGCCAATACCCGTACCAAAAACAGCAGCGAATACACGGCGCAGACCGCTCACCAGAGCAACCTCAACGCCGGGGGCAAACTGTCGATCATCGCTGCGGGCGATGCGCCGGGCACTGTGGGTGACTTGACGATTACCGGCAGTACGTTGAAAGCCGACAGCACGTTGTTGTATGCGAAAAACAACATCCTGATGCAAAGCGCACAGAACACCACTGACCGTAAAAACGATGGCTCGCGCAACAGGACCGCTATCGGTGCCAGCTTTAACATAGGCGAGCAAAACGGTTTCACCATCGACCTCGGTGCACAAACCGCCAAGAACCTTGGCTCGGGTGGCTCGGTTACCCAGGTCAACACCACGTTGGACACTGGCGCACTGGTACTGCGCAGTGGCCAGGACACCAGCCTGATCGGTGCGCAGGTGCGTGCTGATCGCATTGATGCCGACATCGGCGGCAACCTCAACATCCTGTCGCGCCAGGACACCGAAACGTCCAAGAGCAAGCAGAACAGCGCAGGCTTCGGTGCGAGCATTTGCATCCCGCCGATCTGTTATGGCTCCCCGGTCACCGCGTCCGCGAACCTGGCGGCGTCGAAAATGAACAGCGACTACCAGGCGGTGACCGACCAGAGCGGTTTCTTCGCCGGTAAGGGCGGCTACACCATCGACGTGGCCAAGACCACCACACTGAAAGGCGCGGTGATTGCCAGTGACGCTACGGCTGACAAGAACCTGCTGCTGACGGATCGCCTGTTGGTCAGCGACATCAAGAATAAGAGCGAGATCAAGAGCCAATCGGCCGGAGTCAGCGTCTCCGGATCCTACAGCAGCGGAGCGAGCACGCTGACACCGGGCGCTCTGTATGGCATGGCGCTTAATGATTCGGACCACAGCTATACGCGCAGTGCTGTCAGTGAAGGCACGATCCTAGTGCGCAACCCCGAGGGCGCTAACGACCTCGTCGGTTTGAACCGCGACACGGCGAATGCTAACCAGCGCCTCGACAAGCCTGATGAAAAGGCCATGCAAGAGCGCATGGAACTGATCAAAAGCTCGATGGAACTGACCAAGGGGATTGGCGACGCGATTGCTGCGGCGAGGATCAGGGCCGCTGACGACCCTAACAGTGACGTCAACAAAGCGACCCGAGAGAAGCTCGTACAGGAAGGGGTTACTAACCCGACGCGGGATCAGATCAACCAACGTGCCCAGCAGGATTACGGCGTTGGGAGCAGCTTCCAGAGGGCCAGCCAGGCGTTGACGGCTGTGGTGCAAGCGGCCATGGGCGGTAGCGTCTGGGGCGCGTTGGCGGGAGCGGCAGCGCCGTATCTGGCAGAAACAATCAGGGACAGGACCAAGGGCGACCCCACAGCCAATCTGATGGCCCATGCGGTACTGGGTGCTGTGCTCGCCAAGGCTGGCGGTAACTCAGCACTTGCTGGCGCAGCCGGTGCTGTTGCGGCGGAGGAAACCGCACGTCTGATCAAAGAGAACCTGTATGGCGATGTCAGTAACGAGAACCTGACCCAGGCGCAAAAGCAGACGATCTCCAGCCTCGCGACCTTGGCGGGTGGCCTTTCAGGATCGTTGTCCGGCAAGGGCGCACTGGATGCGGTGGCAGCAGCTCAGGTTGGGAAGAATGCGGTTGAGAATAACTATCTCAGCGTGCCGGAAGCGACCCGTAAGTTTGTGCTTTCACGCAAGCAAATGCTGGGCACCATCACTGAAGATGAACAGGACGAACTCGCCTACATAGACGTTATCGATAAAAGTCGAGACGAAGCGATTCGTGGGGCGTGCACTGCCGGGAATTTATCCAGTACCGCGTGCGGCAACTTGATTGCCCCTGCTCAGAAAGCCCTCGACGGATATGGGGAAAATGTCGCGTACAACTTACTTTATAAAGATGTTTACCGTGTTGATGCGGCGAATGCGGAAGCCGTCCTCCGGGGTTTGGACGCCGATAGCATTCTCCGCGACATCGTAATAACGGACCTCGCGAGCCGCTCTGAAAAGACGCGGGCGGAAGTTGAGCAGCAGTATGACTTTGTCATGACGATGCATGCAATCACGGTGGCGATGGCTGGTGGGTACGGATTAAAAGGGTTAACCTCCGGTGTAAAAGTGCCTGCATCGACTTTGATTACTGGAGAGACCAAAGTTGTCGGCGCAAAAGACGCTGCGTCCAGGAATGCGAATGCAACAAGCATGCTTACGGATTCGGAAGCCGCTGCGCTGGTCGAGAGAAATGTAATAGAAGGAACGGCTAAGGGAGCTGCACCAAAAGTGGCGGCAGAGGGAAAGGTAGGAGGGCAGACCTTCCAAGATGTCAATCAAACCTCTCGTCCGCTCAATGAAGCGGACCCAAAAATACCGTCGTTGATCACGGATAGAATTGCAGATAAAGCCGCGACGAATCCTGGCAAGCTTTATCCAAACGGAAATATGAAAGATGCCCACGCTGAAATTGGTGTGATTCAGCAAGCATATAGCTCTGGTAAAACCGCCGGAGCGGACATGTCCATGACAGTTGCAGGAAAGGATGTATGCGGATTCTGCAAAGGTGACATAGCCGCTGCCGCAGAAAAGGCTGAGTTGAAATCTTTAACCGTAAGAGCTATAGATGATAAAACAGGACTTCCGAAAAATTATTACTGGGAGTCAGGTATGAAGTCCATAAAGGAGAAAAAATAGATGATAATTGGAGGGTATACGCTTAGTCCTGAACACGGTAGATTGCAAATCCCTCTTGTTCATCAGCCGACTATGGAAGATGTTAAATCGATTATATATGAATATAGTAAATTCGATGGCGTCACTTCATTGTCTATTACCCCTGCACCTGAAGCTGGGCCTTACGAAATCAATCTTTATGCTGATTCTGGAAATTATCTTCTGATGTTAAATCAATATCTGGATGATGGGGGGCACGTTGTACGCACCCTTAATAATACGTCGGCCGGAACAAAACTGATTGATATTCTGGGTGATTGCTATCAAGCGAATTCAATTACGAGAGATATAGGGGTCGTTATTTCTTGTTTTCAAGAGTTTTTAAGCTCTGGTGATGTAAGTTTATCAGTATTAAATGTGTAGAGCAAAAAAAAGGTGCAAGTAGAATACAGGGTTAGGTGCAAAAGCTACAGGCGCTGCTGCAGAAAAGGTAGATGATGTTGTAGCTCCATCGTCTAAACCTGAATGGTTGCAGCGGCTTGATGCGGGTAATGAGTTTAATAAGGAAATAGGGGTCAGACCACGATTAGTGCACCAATGTATATTGGTGGTCTGACCCCTATTTCTCGAATTGTCGACTCTGATCCTGCTTTACGCGATGCTTTGCAAGCGGCGTTGGATTCAGGAAAAGCCAAGGTTCAAGGTGTAACAGTCAAAGTCGGTGTTCCCGCCCCCAGTAAAACAGGTGTAGCAGAATTTAAGGTGGAACCATGGACCAAGAAGTAATTCAGTGCGAGCGCTCGGGCGTAAACCCGAAATGGACCTCCTTCAAAAGTGTGCTGGGGCGCATAGCCAAGGGGCCACACGTCTCAGATGAATACGAGTTGAATGGCATCCGTGAATATGTTGAGCGCGGCGATGCATTTGCGAAGCCATCAATGCCTGTACCGAATAGTGACAACGTTACGCGTAGTAGCTCCGAATGGATGGCCGTCACACGAGCCCACAAGGTATTGGCAACCGCACCAGATAACCCGCAATGGCTTCTGGAATTGGCCCATTGGCTGCGCTATTACCAAGTAGGAATTTGGCAGTTGTTCTTCTGGGCGGGTCAGTTCGACATTATTGCCAAAGCGGCAGGCAATGATCGACGCCGCCAAAACTACAGCATCCAAACCGCCACCAATATGATGGCCGCCATGGCGATCCTAGGCTGGAAGGATGCCGTCATCGATCAGGGCTATCTCACCCATGCGGCTCTCAATCGTGGGCATCAATTAGTGATTGAGTACGAAGAGCAACACCGCCGCGCCCAAGCCTTTATGCTGCGGACGAAATCGGGGTCAGACCACGTTTTCAGCGAAATCCATACAAGTGTTTAACTTTTTTGTGATGTTTCATTAACGTATATAACGGTTTCCGCTATTTATAACGATTCGTGCTCTTTAAAAATTTGATTTATTTTTTGAAATCATTATTTCCTTTGTTTTTGTTGCGGACGACTAAGCTGATCTCTTTCAGAAATCAGGGGGTTGTTATGGCTCGTCGTCCTCGGTTGTTGGTACCAGGTCTTCCGCTGCACATCATTCAGCGCGGAAATAATCGTTCGGTTTGTTTCTATTCAGAAGATGATTATGTTTTCTATATCCACCTCTTAAAGCTCTTGTCGGAAACGCATGGCTGCAAAATTCACGCGTGGTGTCTCATGACGAATCACGTGCATTTATTGCTGACTCCAACTACCGCTCTAAGTGCTTGTTCATTAATGAAAGGGCTTGGTCAGCGTTATGTCCAAAATATAAATCGTACTTATCAACGAACAGGAACTCTGTGGGAAGGTCGTTATCGTTCTTGTTTGGTGCAGCACGAAAGCTATTTGCTGGCCTGTTATCGTTACATAGAAATGAATCCCGTCAGAGCGCGAATGGTGGATCATCCCGCTGAGTATCGTTGGACGAGCTACCGAGCAAATGCACAGCTGGAACCTTCAGCACTTATAACGCCTCATGATTGTTATAAAGAATTGGGTAGTAATGTCGATCAGAGGGCTGAGGCGTATCGTCGTATTTTCAAGGATGAGCTTCAGCAAGAAGTAATCGACCAAATCAGAGATGCTACAAATGGAAATTACGTATTCGGAACGGGAAAGTTTGCGTCGCAGATAGCACAAGCTTTGGGTAAGCGAACCGTTAGAGGATTCGCTGGCCGCCCAAAGAGATGATTTTCAAACGTCAATTGTGGTCTGACCCCTATTTTCTCCAAGAGCATCGAAGACCACGTGCAGCAAGTCTCCAGCGTGATCAAGGCCGGCGGCGACGCCACCCTGAGCGCCGGGCAGAACCTGCAACTAGTGGCCAGCCAGGTCAACGCCGGCAACGAGGCGTACCTGGTCTCCGGCAAAAACCTCGAGCTCAAAGCCGCTGCAAACCAGGACTACAGCTTCTACAGCAAGACCAAGAAAACCTCGCAGGGTAAGAAATTCCGCCTCGATGAAACCGACGCCGTGAACAACGTCGGCAGCCTCGTCAGCGCGGGCACAAACAGCACCGTCGTGGCCGGTGAAAACCTGCTGCTGGCGGGCAGCTCAGTCACAGCCGAAAAAGGTGCGACGCAATTGGTCGCGGGCCAGGATGTGAGCATTCTCGCCGTCAGCAACTCAGACAGTGCCCGCCACGAACGCAAGGAAAGCAAAAGCAGTTGGGGCGGCCTCAAGTCGAGCAAGGTCCAGGACAAAGTCGACGAAAAACGCACCACCGCCCTGGGCAGCATGGTCTCCGGCGAAACCGTCACCGTCGCCGCCAAGCGAGATGCCACCGTCACCGGTTCCAACCTGGTCAGTACCGGCGACCTCGCCGTACAAGCCGGCCGCGACCTGACCATCGACGCGGCGCAAAACACCTTCGCCCGCACCGACATGCACAAGGAGAAAAACCGCGACCTCACCGGCGTGCTGACCGGCAACAAGCTCGGTCTGGACGACATGACCGGCAACCAGAAGCTCTACATCAACAGCTCCAAACACAACGGCACGGCCAACGAAATGACCTTGACCGGCAGCACGATTGGCTCCAGCGCGGGCAATGTGTCGTTGACGGCGGGGCGTGAGTTGACGGTGGTGGCCAGTGATTTGGTGAGCACCAAGAACATGGAGTTGAGCGGGGCTGATGTCACCGTTACTTCGGGGATGGAGAAGGCCAGTCAGACCAGTAAGGACAGTTCCAGGAGCTTGGCGGTAGGGCGGGTAATTGCGGGCTCGGTGGTGGACACCGCCACCAGCATGCGCGACGCCGTCAAAGCGGCCCGTAGTGCTGATGACCCACGACTCAAGGCCGTCAAAATCGCCCAGGCAGCCCTCGCCGCCTACAACCTGAACGGCCAGGCATCGGACGCCAATGCACAAAGCTCCGGCTTCAAAAACAAAACTGGCGGCACGCCCGGCAACGGTTCGCTGATCAAGATCGGCACTGAACTGGCCAATAACCGCAGCAAGAACAGCAGCGAATACAACAGTGCCACCGCCAAGCAGAGCACGCTCAACGCCGGGCAGGACTTGTCGATTGTTGCCACAGGCGCGGCGGCGGGGACTCAGGGTGATATCCAGATCACCGGCAGCCGCTTGAAAGCCGCCAACACCCTGTTGCTGGCCAAAAACGATGTGCTGATGCAAAGCGCACAAAACACCACCGACCGCAAAAACGAAGGGTCGAAAACCAAAACCGCCATCGGCGCCAGCTTCAATATTGGCGAGCAAAACGGCTTCACCCTGGACCTCGGTGCGCAGGGCGCCAGGAACAATGGCAACGGTAACTCCGTTACTCAAGTCAACAGCACCCTCGATACCGGCAGCCTGTTGTTGCAAAGCGGTGGCGATACCACCCTCAAAGGCGCCCAGGTTCGCGCGGACAGGATCAAGGCGGATATTGGCGGCAACCTCACTATCATCTCCCTCCAGGACACCGAGTCGTCGCGCAGCAAACAGAACAGCGCAGGCTTTGGCGCGAGCATCTGCGTGCCACCGTTCTGCTACGGCTCCACCGTCGCGGCCTCGGCGAACCTTGCCGCCGCCAAGATGAACAGCGACTACAAGGGCGTGACCGACCAGAGCGGCTTGTATGCGGGCACGGGCGGCTACGACATCAATGTCGGCAAGACCACCACCCTGCGAGGCGCGGTGATTGCCAGCGAAGCCAGCGCTGACAAGAACCGCCTCAGCACGGATCGGCTGATCGTCAGCGATATCAAGAATGTCAGTGAGATCAAGAGCCAGTCGGCGAGCATCTCGGTCTCCACCAGCAGCGGTGGCGGCACCTCGCCGGGCGGCGCCATCCCGATAGCACTCAAGGATAAAGACCACAGTTACACCCGCAGCGCGGTCAGCGAAGGCACGATTGTGGTTCGCAATGCCGAAGGCGCCAATGATCTGGTGGGGTTGAACCGCGACACTGCCAATGCCAATCAGAAGCTCGACCGGCCTGATGAAAAGGCCATGCAGGAACGTATCGACCTGATTCAGAGCTCGGCGCAGTTGGCCAGTGGGGTGATCAGTGCGGTGGGCAAGGCGAAGGCGGATGAGGCTAAGAAGCTTGGATTGGCAGCGAGAGAGCAGGCTGACGCTGGTGCGCCCGGTGCCGCTGAGACCGCCCGTGCCGCCGATATGGCTTATACGGAAGCCAAGCGTTGGCAGTTTGGTGGCGACAAGAAAATGATGGCCGATATCGCGACGGGCCTGATCGCCGCCGGCCTGGGTGGCGCGCCTGCGGGTACGACGGTGGGTATCGTTGCCAATACAGCGTCCAGCGAGATCTTCAAGCGAGTAGGTGATTACGCCGAGGCGCAATCCCTGAACCCGAAATCGGACGCGGCCACCCGGGCGGCATGGGCTGAAGGTGGCGCGGCACGTGTCATGTTGCACGCGTTGGCAGGCGCCGCCATTGGGTTGTCCAGCGGTAATGTGCAAAGTGGTGCGTTGGGAGCTGGAGCTTCCGCGGCTCTGATGCCCTCGATCGCAAAGGCGCTGGAAAACAGCACATTATCTGAGGCCAGCCAGGACAACCTCGCAGCTTTGGTCGCGACCGGGATAGGCGCTGGAGCAGGCGCCGGGAATGGTATCGGCGGCGCCGCTGTTGGGAGCGGCGCAGGCTACGGCGTCGAAGTCTTCAATCGACAGCTTCACCTCACCCAAGAGGTGCCACTTCTCAAGAAGAAAGCTGAAGAGTTGGAGAAGACCAAGGGCAAGCCGAAATCGGATGCCTTATGGGAAGACTTGCTGCGTATGGCAGCAGGATCGAAGGTCGATGCCGTCGAACAAAACCGTTTGGATGCGCTGGAAAAGAAATGGGGCAGCGACCCGACGCGGTACTGGCTTGATCGTGATTTGGCGATCGCCAGGGGGGCGGTTCAGGAGCTGGCTGACCAGAAGATTCCACTGACGTGGAAGGACGGCACCGCAATTATCGCCAATGGCTCAGCGGTGTATGCGTTCAATTCGACCAAAGAGCAGTTTGTAGACACAAGCCTGTTTAATGGTCTGGGCACAGGCCTTTATGGCGAATTGCCCATGGCTGACAAATGGAATCAATACGGTCGGGAACAGGCAGAAGCGCATGCGACGGAAATCATTAACGTCTCGACCAACGACTTGGCTCCTAAAGACGCGATGTCGAGGCTGTTGGTACTAGCCAGGAAATCGGCTGAACCTGTCACGGCGATCGATGAGACGGCCATTTCGCTCACAGGTGTAGGTCTGGCAGCGAGAATTTCAGAGATCGTTGCCGCTGCCTTTGCGAAAAGGAAATTGGCGACGGAGGCGTCAGGCGAGGTTTTCGTCCTTGGGGCAAACGGTGCAAAAAAGACAGGTGCAGGAAAGGCACCATACTCCTCGACTGCCTCGCCGGATGCTGAGGCTGGCATGCCGTACACCCATCCGGTAAAGGAGGCCGGGGCAAAAGCAACAGCCGGTTCTGTAGACAAGCAAGCGCCGCCTAGTTTTTCCAATCAATTCCCAGATCATCCAACCGGTGTTCCAAAGCTAATCTCAGATACAAAATTGACCCAAGGCACAGGAAGATATAACTATGTCGTTCTTCAGGATGGTCAGTTAGTGATCGGGCGGAAGTTTAATGAGGTAGGTGGTGGTCACATTGATCTAGCGAATGGCAAACCCGTTGTTGCTGCGGGAGAGGTGAAAATTGTGAGCGGCAAAGTTAAGTATATTGATAATACATCAGGGCACTATGAACCCTCTGGTCGGGCTGCTCAAGCCGCAGCAGAAGAAGCTTTTTCTAAAAAAGGGTTTGATGTGGGAGGGAAATATATAGAAAAAGTCTGGGTGCCAGATTCTGGCAATTCCAGAAAAGGTGCCTGGGTGCCGAGATGAATGACGTCATTAAAGAGTTTGACGAACTTTGCGATATGGCTATGGCCGCTTTTGGTGAAGAGCTAGACATTACCTACGAGATGTCCTTGTTAAATATTTTGGAGTTTGTAAAAAAACATCCTGGCTGTAGAGAGGGTTTTATAAATAGATTTAAATTGATTTTAATGTCTGGTAACTCGCCATTTGAAGTTGTGGCATTTTGTATGCGTGAGCTTCAGTGGCCCGAAATTAAAGAATTTGTAATTTCAAACATGAATCCTTCTGAGGACCCTCGTAGTGAGGCCCTAAGAAGCACATTAACCGCATACGACGAACGTTGGCCTGATGCGGATCTTTACAGTTACTATGGCGGGGATTAATTGGTCCAAAAGGTATTTCTCCGGTTGTCACCGCAGAGGGAAAAATTGGAGATGCGGCATTTACTGATGTAAACCAAACAGCTCGTCCAGTAGCTCAGGCAAATCCAGATGAGCCAACTCTGATAGCTGATCGAGTAACGGCCAAAACTGAAGCAACAGGAAAATCTTTGCCGAATGGAAATATGGCTGACGCTCATGCAGAAATTGGCGTCATACAGCAGGCATATAATGCTGGCAAGACTCAAGGTGCTGATATGGCTATGAGCGTTGCAGGTAAAGATGTATGGAAATAGGGGTCAGACCACGATTAGTGCACCAATGTATATTGGTGGTCTGACCCCTATTTCTCGCGGGTAAGGTAGGGCTTTGCAGCGTCGGTTATCAGTCTGAGTATGAGGGGGGGATACAGACCGCAGATAGTGTCAGTAGCTTGCGCTGGTACTTCGGCCTTTCTGAGGAAGACGCATCACGGTTGAAGGAGTTTGTCACCGAAGAAAACCAGAACGATATGGGGTTGTTGTACAACTCGCTGCCGGCCTGGGAGAAAGCGGCTTTAATTGGGAAGGAAGTGCTGACAGCTTCTGGCGCTTCGATAGGGCGTGATAAAACGTCTATTGCTTCGATTGTTGGGAAGGGTAAGGGAGGAGCGGGAGTTCAGGGGGGCGGTACAAAAGAATCCGCGCCTTCGAAAACGGCGGTTCAAGAACTTGAGGTCGACGCCTATAAAAACCTTAAGGCAAGAGAGGTTGTTGGAGATGGTCTAGAACACGACCATATCCCTTCATTTGCTGCGTTGCGCACAGCAAAGGAAGCAGAGTTGGGCCGCCCCCTTACTGAGTTGGAGACCAAAACTCTACTGCTGTAGAGGTTCCACGAGATGTACATATTGCAGGTCCGACGTATGGCGGGAAAAATACTCCTGCTCAGATTCAGCAAGATGCTGCGGATCTGTGCGGTGCAGTTTGTCGTGACACAGAAGCTTTGCGGGCAAATCTGAACAGTAGAGGTTATGATTCTAAGTTAGTAGATGAAACTGTTCAAAAAATAGTGGAAAGAAATCGCAATACGGGGGTTATTAAATAATGAACACTTGGTCGGATTTTGTTCGGGCTCTTGGTCAAGATGAAAGCGGGGGAATAGTCACCGACTTATGTCGAAGAGTCGGAGAGTTGCCAGCCGTTTCGGAAACCCCGGATAACTATAATGACCCGGAAGGTAAGACAAGATTCTATAAGTTTATTAAATCTGGCATAGAGATTGGATTTCGTTCGGGAAAATTAAATCACATTCATTTTTTGGTGCAGCCTCACGAAGGTTATTCGGCATATAAGGAAGATGTGCTTGGTCGTATAGCTCAAGCATGGCGTGTTGAAGATGTTGTTGCAGAGCTAGGCTCGCCTAGCAAAGAGGCGCCAGGTAGAGTCGATATGTTAATCGGCTATGTACAGCAGTGGCTGAAGTATGAGTTTAAGACGTACGCTCTACGCATGGAATTTTCGGAAGATGGACGCTTGTGGAAAGCGACGCTAATATCAAATTGATCGCTTTAAGCGTAGCAATGGATTAGATGTTTGTGTGATTTTTAGATGGTACAAAAGAAACAGTTGGTACAGCTACAACAAGTGGGGCGAAAGTTGTTCCAGATAAAATTAGCCCGCAGCAACTTGACCTTGTAACCAGCCATCCGAATGCACATTCTTTGAGTGTT
The DNA here is from genome assembly GCF_963970525.1 of Pseudomonas sp. EA_65y_Pfl1_P113. Classification (NCBI taxonomy): domain Bacteria; kingdom Pseudomonadati; phylum Pseudomonadota; class Gammaproteobacteria; order Pseudomonadales; family Pseudomonadaceae; genus Pseudomonas; species Pseudomonas sp. EA_65y_Pfl1_P113. The sequence continues at coordinate 3,972 of NZ_CAXAQM010000032.1, read as the reverse complement.
CATGGTGGTGGAGTATCGGATGGTGCTTTAATGCTTCGAGCCAAATCTGCTATTAAACCTAATGGTGATGTTGGTCCTTCAGTTCCACCGTTATCTTCGGCATTTCATAGTGATGAGCTATTGGTTTTTGCTGATCAAACCGTTAGGAATAGCGGGGCCTTACAGAAAGCTATGACTCGCCAGCCGGGACAGGATGTAATTAGAGTTACGGTTGATGATGTGGGTGATATTGGGGCTGATCTTGGTAGAGGGTTTAAGAGAGTGTTGCCTGGTGGTAACAAAGCTGCGAATGTGGGAACTCATGGTGCGCCGATTAGAGTTGATAACCTGCGCAGTGTAGAGGGGTTGTATCAGTTTAACTCTAGTAAAAAGGCTTGGGAGACAATTACCATCTTCCCGGCTCCGTTACCATAGATAAGGTTGTAGATTATGAGTTATGAAAACATTCGCCACATGCTTAAAACTATTTTCGTTGTTGAATTTAGTTTGCCAGAAGACGTGTCGATTAATATATATGTTGAAGGCCTAAGATCAAGTGGCAAGAAAGAAGAAATGAAAAGCGAGTTGGCTAAGGCTTTTGAGGATAAAAATATATCCTGGCGAAATATGCTGGTGAATGATGAGTACGAAGTGCTGGAGTTTGAAACTGAAGAAGAAGCCAGGGCTTATGTCAAAAGAGTGCTTTGGGAACCATTAGAGGGTTAGCTGGCTAAGGGGCAAAAGCGACAGGCGAAGTCACGCCTACTGCGCCTGCTGTTACTTCTGGTACTACTCGGACAGGTGTTGTTCGTACAAATGCCGCAGACTGGAGAGCACTGCGTGATAACTGGGATGACCTTGGATATGGTCAAATATTAAGTACTGAAAATCGGGCCGCGATTGCTAAAGGGAAGACTCCGAAAGTTGACGATGCATGGATTAAGGTTTTTCCTGAAGATGCAGGGCTAAAGGGCGAGAGAATTCCTATGCACCATGTCCAAGGTTCACCACTTACTGTGCCACCGGAAATCGGGGTCAGACCACGTTTTCATTGATGTTGCGCGAGTCGGAACAGAGCCGCACACGCAGCGCGGTCAGTGAAGGCACGATTATTGTGCGTAACCCGCTCGGTGCCAGCGACCTGGTCGGCCTCAATCGCGATACGGCCAATGCCAACGAGCAATTGGATCGCCCCGACGAAAAAGCCCTGCAGGAGCGCATGGACCTGATCCAGAGCTCGGCGAAACTGGGGCAAAGCATCGTCCAGACGGTCGTCACAGCGAAGCAGGCCGAGGCCGAGGCGCAAAGCGAAAGTGTCCGTAACAACCCTGACAGTACCCCGGAACAACAGGCTCGCGCGGCGCGTGCCGTCGAAGACGCCAACAGCTGGGCCATAGGCGGCAACAAGCGGCTCATGGCCGACATCGCCACCGGCCTGGTCGCGGCAGGGTTGGGTGGGGCAGGCGGCACCACCGGCGTCGGCATTCTCGCCAACACCACGGCAGCCCATACCTACAAAGCCATTGGCGACTACGCCGATCAGCGCGAATTCGAAGCCACTGACAGCTTGGTCAAAAAGGCCTGGGGCGAAGGCGGCGCGGCGCGAATCCTGCTGCATACCCTGGCAGGCGCTACGCAGGGGCTGTCCAGTGGCAATGCGCTTGCCGGCGCACAGGGTGCGGCAGCGTCGGCGACGTTTATGCCGATGGTGGACAAGGCGCTCAAAGACAGCGGCGTCAAGGAAAGCGAGCGCAACTCACTGGCTACCTTGATCTCGGCGGGGGTTGGTGCGGTCGCCGCCTCGGGAGGCAATGTGGGCGGGCAAGTGACGGCGGCGAACACCGGCAACGCCGTCGATGCTTACAACCGCCAGTTGCACCCGAAAGAAATCCCTCTGCTTATAAGCGAAGCGCCTGCGTTGGCGCTGGCGGCAGGTATCAGTGTGGAAGAAGCGCAGGCCCGTTTGGGAAGGGCGTTGGCGTACTACACCGACGCCGGGTGGCAGAGTCTGTTGGGCAGTAAAGGCCTGCCACCGGACGATCTCACCCTGACCCACCTTGGCCAGGCTTTGGCACCGCTGGGCAATATGTACGATCCAGGTCCGACGAGCGACGTGCCGACGCTTACACCAACCATTAAAAACTACACGCCTGAAGAAACCCTGCGCTTGGTGCAAAATTACCAGTTCACCCACGCGGCGGCGTTTGCCGACGAAAAAATCAACCTCAACTACCTGATGCCGATTGCCAGGTTCGACTCGGATCAAACCGAGGCGCTGGACTTCTACAACCGAAACCTGAACTTTGCAGAAGGGGCAAACATAGGGCAGCCTTACGGCCCTGTGAGCTACACCAGCCCCGAGGGTACGTTTAAAGGTCAGCGCGAGGCGCTCTTGGGTACTGCAGAAGGTATCTTTACCCTCGGCAAGAACTTGCTGACCCATCCGGTGGACACCTCGGAACAGATCGCTTTTGGGCTGATCAACACGGCTTCCCACCCTGTCGACCTGGTCGGTGGGCTCTGGGCTGAAGGCCAAACAGCTTACGGGTTGGGCAAGCTGTACGAGTTGCAGGGTGACCCGGTCAACAGTGCCGCGGTGATCGAAAAGTACAAGACAGAGTGGGCGCTGGCCTTCTTGCCCATCAACCGCGCGGAAAAAGCGGCGAAATTGGGCGGTCTGGTCAAGGCGAGCGAAGAGCTGGGTACGACCGAGCGGGTGCTTGATAAAGTTGACGGTGGCAGCCCAAGCCGACTGGTGGTGGACGAGCCGAATGTCAAGGTTGCCGGCGGCGGGCAGCGTTTGGAAAACATTGAGTTTGAGCCTGAGCCACCCGTTAAGCTAGCCGATGAAACGAAGATTACCTTGGGCGCGGATACGCCAATCGTCCGAGTGAATACAAGTAACTCTATTAAAGGTTCTCCGGAGTACGCATTGCTTAATGACCCCGCTGCCAGGGCCGCGAATACTCGATACGAGCTTGATAACGGGAACACCTTCACAACCAACGGCGCAGGTCAGGTGGCCGAGTTAACGTTCACTCCAGTCGATACGAAGGTGCCTCGAGACGTAAGGCAAACAGAGGCCGGCAAGCAAGGTCGAGAGACCGATGTGGGTGGTCACGCACAAGCTTGTAGCCAGGGTGGAACCTGTGATGGATATAACCTGTTTCCTCAGGATAGAAACTTCAACAACTCGGCCTACAAGGTCTTCTATGAAAACGAGATCAAACGCGCGCTGAATGACTCTACAAAGGAAGTGGGGTTGACCACCATCAAATTCAATAGGTCTATGCCTGGCTCTCCGAGGCCGGATACGTTGTCCGTGACCTATACGGTTGATGGTAAAGTCAGAACCAGAATTTTTGCAAATGAGCCCAATAGAATTCCAGAGGGTTGAAGAATGATTACTGAAGATATTGAAGTCGTTAAAAAGATTTTTTCAATCATCGATGCCGGTATTGTCGATGGTTATGATTATTTTTGTTATGACGTAGAAGTGGGAGACGGCTTCATCGATACAGGGTTGGCAGTCGAGAGAGAAGGCGTTGAGGTCACTGATGCCAGAACTGATTTCGATGATACGGCGCTGTATATGCTTGCCAAGCAGCTCAATAAAAATGCCAAGGACCGCGGTGAGTGCTGGCGTTCTTTTGTTATGTCTTATCGGCGTGGAGGCCAGGTTAAAACAAGCTTCAACTATGATGAAAAGTAGTATGGATATTTTTCAAGGATCATCGGAGAAAGGCCTGACCCGCCGCATAGCAGGCTTTGCAGCATTCAAGTCCGAGCGCCTGCCGGTGCTCCATGAATTCTGCACCAGCCTTGGGTTTGAACGACCTCACGAGGTCCTTAACACTCCCGGTAAATTTTTGGTTCTTCACGGAATCACGGGAAAGACAGAAACAAGAACGCCGATTTGATGGATGATGTTCGTGCGAGCAAACACATCTAAAAAACCGGCGTTCTTATGCGTGATATTAATACTTTTCTTCC